>NZ_JBHXVG010000031.1:0-91318 GCF_042672405.1 Streptomyces sp. NPDC127197
ACGCCTTGGCCGAGGCGGCCTTCCAACGACGCTTCCACCGTCCACGCAGCTACCTCCACCCGCAAACCAGCAGCCTGGACCACTACCACCGCCTCCTGGCGGCCCTGTTACGCCGCCGCAGAGCGATCACCAGCACACTCCTGGCCCAACTGCTGGGAGTCGGCCGCACCAACCTGTCCAACCAGTTCCAAGACGGCCACCGACTCCTGGACCTGCACCGTGTTGTCGTCACACCGCTACCCGGATCACCCGCCCGCACCCTGGAACAGCTCAAAGCCCGCCTGCCACTCCACGAAGATCGCCCAGCGGATCCACTCTGACAGTTATTCAGATACAAGCCCCTGAGGTTCCGGTGTACTGCCGGCCCACCCCGGCCGAGGTGGTGCCCTTCTTGATGAACCCGGTGTCGTCGATGACCAGCACACCGTCCGGTCCGAGTCGTTCGGCGACGTAGGCACGGACGTCGTCGCGCAGGGCGTCCGCGTCCCGGACACTGCTGTTCAAAAGCCGCTGGAAGCCGTCAGGAGTGCGGTGACCTGCCCATTCCGCGAGCTGCAGCCGTTCTTGCGTGCCGCCTGTCCTAGCAGGCCCCGGACGTAGTCCCGCATCCGCCACCGCAGATCCGCCCGGCCGAACCTGCCAGCAACCCGCCCGAACACCGACTCCAACTCGGCTGCCCAGCAACCGACCTCAGCCGTCCCCTCCCTACCAGAGCGTGGACGCCTGCCGCACCCGGGAAGGCGAGCTACTCCTCGTCGAGCTGGAGGACCTCAACCCCTACCTGTCCCTGGACCTGGTCTCCGATCGGACCCGTGACTCCTTCGTGGCGAGCATGACGGCATCACTCCACCGTTTCCTAGACGCTCGGCCCCGTACCTGAGGTGGCTTACGGGCCCTGAAGAGTGATGCGCTCAAGGAATCGATGTCACAGGAGGGCCTGGGCCGGAACGCAGAGCGAGCCGCACGAGTTGGGGAGATTGGGACGTCTGCCCTGGCCCGTACGGCTCTCTCGCATCGTATCTGCACTGGCATCTCTCGGCGTCGACTCGGTGCGCTCATCGTGGAGTTGGCGCCGGGATGGATGGCGCGGGAGAACTCGCGGCTGCGGGAACACCGAGGCCACGAGCGGCTGCGGGCCGAAGGCGGCGGGCCGGACCATCAACTGGTCTTCACCCATCGGGCGATCGCGACTCTGGTGGTCCTGCGGTTCCAGCTCCCGCACGCAGCCCTGGCCCTCTTCTACGGAGTCGACCGCTCCACGGTCACCCGGGCCGTCCACGAGATCCGCCCGCTGCTGGCGGCGCGTGGTTTCGCGGTGCCCGGCGAGGCCGGGGTACGCCTGCACACGCTGGCCGATGTCTTCGCCCACGCCGCCACGCGGGGCGTTGAACTGCGGATGGAGGGCACCGAGGTGCGAGTGCGGCGACCGCGGGCGGGCAGGCCGGGACGGCGCGCGTTCGTCTCCGGCAAGACACGGCAGAACACCAAGAAGGCCACTGTCATCACCGGCGAGAAGGGCCGCACCCTGTTCACCGGCGCCATCCGCCCCGGTCGCATGCACGATCAGACGGCGGCCAAGAGCGAGGGTATCGAGGACCTCTTCGAGCAGTACCCACAGGTTAAGGCCAAGGTCGATGCCGGATACCGGGGCCTGGCCAAACGGTTTCCCGACCAGGTCCAGGCCCCGCCGAAGAAGCCCGGCAAGGACGCCTCGTCCGCGGAGATCGAGGCGTGGGAGGCCGTGCGGCAGCAGCAGTCCTCGATGCGGATCTGCGTCGAGCACGCCAACGCCGAGCACAAGCAGTGGCGGCCCCTCCAGCGATACCTCGGACGCCGCGAGTACTACGACGAGACCCACCTGGCGATCGCCGGCCTGGTCTCCGACCGCACCGCCAAGCGGTGATCAACCACCAGCCGACCCGCCAGGCCGACACAACCCGATCTCAGTCGCGCACCACACCGTAACCAGCAAGACGTACCTGGCCGCCGACCGGCGCTGCCGACCGATGGCTCCTTCTGACCGCCGGACAGGCCGCCGACAGCCCTCAGTTCATCCCGGTCCCGAGCAGGTGCGAGTCCGTCTGCCCGTCGGCCGTCCCCGCGCCCGGTCGGCCGCCGTGACCGGCGATAAGGCCTACTCCTCCTGGCGGAGGTGGAACGCGAAGAGCGCCGGCACCCTGAAGGCCGCGCCGAGCCCGATGACGATACTGGTCGCGGCAATCTCCGCGGTGAAAGCCGCGATGGCATCGGGCACGCTCAGCGAGAGCCCGAAGACGACGCCGCGGACCGCGCCAAAGCGCAACAGCCCTTCGACTTTTCGATCCTGGACATGTCCTTCTGTCTTGACGTCGGTGACTCTTGCGCTCCGACGTCACCGCACCCCCATGGGTGACCGGTGCGGCGTGCTGTCGCGGTCGGCGGGGCGACACCGCGACGCCAGGGGATCCATCCCCTGGCGTCGCAACTGCGCCATGGCACAAACGCGACGGCGCCGGACTCTTGAGCACGGTTGAGTGCGGCCGGACGATCAGGCGTCTTCCACTCTTCGCAAGCGTCTGAGGAGTCTCCTTGCGCATGGTTCCCATCCCCGGACCCGGGCCGATCGCGCTCGGCGTGGTCACCGCCCTGGCACTCGGGGTCATACCGGCCGCCGCCACCGCCGTATCCGCGCACCCGGCCGGTCCCGTGCCGCCTGCTGGCGCCGCACAACGGTCGCCCGGCAACAGCAGCACGCACACCGTCACCCTGATCACCGGCGACAAGGTCACGATCGGCACGGCTGCCGACGGCACCGTAGTCCGGTCCTTCAAAGGCGCGAACGGAGCCGCCACAGGTTTCCACCGGGCTGTCGTCGACGGCTCGACGTACGTCTATCCCGACGCCGTCCTGCCGTACGTCAGCGCCGGCAAGCTGGACAAGCAACTGTTCAATGTGACCCGGCTGATCAACGACGGCTACGACGACGCGCACACCTCCCGGCTGCCACTTATCGTGCGCTACACCAACGCCGCCGCCAGATCCCGGACCCAGCCGAAGGTGGCCGGCTCGACCGTCGTCCGCCGGCTGGGCAGCATTCAGGGGGCTGCCCTCGCCCAGAACCGCGAACAGGCTCCGGCGTTCTGGTCCGCACTCACCGGTGATGCCGACGCGGCGGCCCGGTCGGCGAAGCCCGCCTTCGCCGGTGGCATCGCCAAGGTCTGGCTCGACGGCAAGGTGAGGGCCAACCTCGCCGACTCGACAGCCCAGATCGGCGCGCAGCGCGTCTGGGCTGAGGGGAACACCGGCAAGGGTGTGAAGGTTGCGGTGCTCGACACCGGTGTCGACCCCGAACACCCCGACCTCGTCGGGCAGGTCGACGACAGCGCCAGCTTTGTCCCCTACGAGCTGGAGATCACCGACTACCACGGTCATGGCACCCACGTCGCCTCGACGGTGGCCGGCACCGGCAGCGCCTCCGACGGAAAGGAGCGGGGCGTAGCCCCCGGCGCCCGGCTGGCCATCGGCAAAGTGCTCGACAACGAGGGCCGGGGCGAGTCGTCCTGGATCATCGCGGGCATGGAATGGGCCGCCCGGGATCAGCGGGCCAGGATCATCAGCATGAGTCTGGGCGGCAGCGGCGACGGCACCGACCCGATGAGCGAGGCGGTCAACCAACTCAGCCGCGAGACCGGAGCGTTGTTCGTCATCGCGGCGGGCAACGGCGGCCCGCGCTCCATCAACAGCCCCGGTGCCGCCGACGCCGCGCTGACCGTCGGCGCCGTCGACTCCGCTGACCGGCTCGCCGAGTTCTCCAGCCAGGGTCCGCGTGACGGCGACGCCGGGCTGAAGCCCGAAATCACCGCACCCGGCGTCGACATCCTCGCGGCCCGCTCCCACTACCGACGGGGCGGTTCGGGTTACTACACCACGATGAGCGGTACGTCGATGGCGACACCGCACGTCGCCGGCACCGCCGCGCTGCTGGCTGCCACGCACCCCGACTGGACCGGCCCGCGGCTGAAGGAGGCACTGGTCAGCAGTGCCAAGGCCACGCCTGCGTACGCCCCGTATCAGGCGGGTGGAGGGCGGGTCGACGCCGTGGCGGCGGTGCGCACCTCGGTCTTCGCGACCGCCAGCGCCTACTCCGGTTTCCACGCGTGGCCCCCGAAGCCGGGAGAGACCGACGTCCAGAAGGTGACGTACACCAATGCCGGCGACGCACCGGTCAGTCTGGACCTGGCGATCGACGCCGCTGCCCCAGCGGGCCTGTTCGCCCTCTCCGAGGACCGGGTCACTGTTCCCGCGCACGGCACCACCTCGGTCGCCCTGACCGCGGAACTGGACCGGCTGCCGGTCGACCAGCCGGTCAGCAGCATGATCATCGGCACGGACAGCACCGGAGCGGTCCGTGCCCGGACCCTGATCGGCGCCGCCAGGGAGGGACAGCGGCAGAACCTGACCATCAACGCGAAGGACCGCTCGGGCAGGCCGCTCTCCGGCAGGGTCCTCCTCACCGCCGACCACCTCTTCACGGTGATGGAACTCGACGAGTCCGGCACCGGTACGGCGCGGCTGCCCGTGGGCAGCTACAGCGGATGGCTCACCGCCGATGTGCGAGGGGCCAACGGGCCGCATTCACTCGGGATGGCGCTGCTCAGCTTCACCGACGTGCAGTTGGACCAGGACCGCACCGTCACCCTGGACGGCCGAAAGGCGCGTCAGGTCTTGGCGCACGTACCGAGGCAGACCACGGCGGTCGCGCCGCGGCTGGACGTCCACCGGTCCTTCACCGACAGCCTGGTCGAGTCCTCCATGCTGCCCGACGCGTCCTACGACAGCATCTGGGCTCTGCCGACCGGCAAGAAGGTCACCGTCGGCGAGTTCGAGTTCGGCGCGCGCTTCCGCCTCGAGCAGCCGGCGCTGACCGTGGGCACGCAGTCGGGAACCTACGACGACCCGCTGGTCAAGCGTGCGGCCAAGCCGCTGCCGGCCGGCACCCGGATGCTGAGGGGTGTCTTCGCCGGCGAGGGTTCGGCCGACGCGCTGGCCGGGCACGACGTGCGCGGCAAGGCCGTGGTGGTGCGGCGCAGCGACACCGTCGCGATCAAGGAGCAGGCGCAGGCCGCGGCAGCGGCGGGCGCGCTGGTGCTTCTCGTCGTCAACGACGGAATCGGCCGACTGCAGCCCTGGGACGAGACTCCGTGGAGCCCTCTGGACCCGGCCCCGCTGACGGTGGCGACACTCAACGCCGACCAGGGCGGTGACCTGATCGACGCGCTCCAGCAGGGCCGCGCCGTGCTGAAGGTGACCTCACAGCCCACCACCGACTACGTCTACGACGTGGTGCACCACTGGTCCGGCGCCGTCCCGGCGGACCCGACCTGGCGGGTGGAGCAGCGTGACCTGGGCCGGGTGGACGTCTCCTTCCGCAACCACCGTCCCGGCAAGGCGAACGAGTTCCGTTACGACGTCTGGCGGGGCTGGACCGCCGGAAACCAGCTCACCGCTCCCGCCCAGGGAGAACGGACCGACTGGGTCACCTCCGACGCCGCCTGGCTGGAGGACGCCATCGTTCCGGGGGAGACCGGCCAGCACTCGGTCGGCGTCCTTCGTTACCCGGCCGGGAAGAGCGCCAAGGTCAGCTGGTTCGGGCCTGTCCAGCGGCCCCGGATGGGCCCGATCGGCTTCCAGCCGGTGCGCTACCTCGACACGATGTACATTCCGGCGCCCGGCTGGGGTGACTCCGGAGCCGGCCACGTCGGGGAAGCCCGCGGCAACCACGACGTCAAGAACTGGATGTCGCTCTACCAGGGTGACCGGCAACTTGACTGGGGCAACTCCGAGTTCCTGCCGGTCCCCGGGCTGGCAGCGGAGCGGCTGCCCTACCGGCTGGTGGTCGACAACGACCGGGGAGCCTGGGCCAACCCGTACTCGACGCACACGCTGACCGAGTGGAACTTCACCTCCGCGGCCACCGGGAGCGCGTCGGCCGAGTCCCTGCCGCTGATCCAGCTCGACTACGGTGTGGACACCGACAGGGCCGGCCGGGCCGGCCGGCGCGCCGAGCTGACGGTGACCGCCTCGCACCTGCCCGGCACAACGAGCACCATCGGCAAGCTCTCTGTCGAGATCTCGTACGACGACGGGGCGACCTGGCAGCGGTCGGAGCCTGCCCGTCACGGTGACCGATGGCGGACCACCCTGAAGGCGCCGAGCTCCGCCGACTTCGTCAGCCTCCGGGTCACCGCCCGGGACAGCGCCGGCAACAGCGTCTCGCAGACGATCACCCGGGCCTTCGGCCTGCGCTGACGTCACCTGAATCAGCCCCCACGCACGGGCGGGTCCGCAGCCGGCGGCCCCGCCCGTCGGCGTTGCGACGCGCCCCCCGGATCAGTCGGGCTGGGGCAGGGCAGCTGTTCGGCAAGCCGGTGAACACCCGTAAGGAGTTCGGCTCCCCGGCCAACTGAGCCGACAGGGGCGGTCTGAGTCGATGCCCGGCACTGAGGACCGCCCCCGTCCCTTCGAGGCCCCGTTGGCCTGTGTTTCCTCTAGAGTCGGGCCCTATGACGCAGGCACCGGCCCCGGACCGCGGCGCGCGGTCCCGTGACGCGATTCTGGACACCGCCGGCGACCTGATGGCGCGCCATGGCTACGCCGCCACCTCCATCTCGATGATCTCCGCCGCGTGCGGTCTGCCGGTCAGCTCGATCTACTGGCACTTCGGCAGCAAGGACGGGGTCTACGTGGCGGTGCTGGAGCGAGCCAGGACCGCGCTGCTGGCGGCCCTGCCCCCGGCCGAGGTGCCGGGCGCCGACGTCGTGCAGCGTCTGGACACCTTTCTCGCGGAGGTCGAGGACGCCTTCCAGCGTCACCCGCACGGTGTGAAGCTGCTGTTGGGGCTGGGCATGGTGCAGCAGGATGCCAGTGCGGCGGCCGTGGCCGAGGTGCGTCACTACCGCGACGCGCTGGTGGCCTGGGCCCGCGATTCGGTGAGCTCCGTCTTCGCCCTGCGTGACCGCCCCGAGGTGGCGGACGAGTTGGCGCGCTTCACCCTGAGGATGGCGAGCGGAACCGCCGTGGCCCGTTGGTTCGAGCCGGGCACCGTCCTGGAGATCGGATCGCTGCGCGTGGCGCTGCTGGCGCTGGCGGCCCACCGCGGCGTTCCGGTGCGGGGCGTCCCGGGCGAGGACGCCCCGCCGCGCACCGTCACGACCAGGGAATGACGACCCGGTACTTGCCGCCCGGAGACTGCTCGGGTGGCTCGTGGGCGCGCTCGACGCTCACCTGGCCCACCCCGTGGGCCGTGAGCAGAGCGGCCACCTCCTCTCGCACCGCCGTCCACAGCCGGTCCCGATCGGCTCCTGCGGCGGACCGGATCCGCACGCGGACACAGGTGGGCGCCGTCTGGACGATCTGGAACAGATCGATGTCCGGGATGCTCTCCAGGAGCGTCTCGAAGGCCATGGGCACGATACGGACGGTGCCGCCGTCGCCGCGCGGGAAGGACAACAGGTCGGCCGCGCGGCCGCGGACCCTGATCGCGGGGAGCGGGTCCCCGCACGGGCACGCGTCCGGGCGCAGCAGGACGCTGTCGCCGAGGTCGTAGCGCAGGATCGGCTGCGCCCATCGGCACAGGCTGGTCAGGAGCACGGTGAAGGACTCCTGACCGGGCGGGGTGGGGCGGTGATCGGCGTCGACGGGCTCCAGGAGCAGCCAGTCGCTGTGGACGTGGAGCCATCCGAACGCGCAGCCGTAGGCCAGGGCGAGGCTCTCGTTGCAGCCGTAGGTGTTGACCACGTGCGCACCGAAGGCAGAGCGGATCCTCAGGTGGTCGCGGTCACCGATGCCCTCGGCCAGCAGTGACACCACAGCCGGGGCGATGCGCAGCCGACCGGCCAGCTGCTCGCCGGCGAGCAGCGCGATCACGGTGGCGTAGCCGGCCAGCAACACTGGGCGACACCGGTTGAGTTGGTCGACCAGGTCGGGCAGCGGGCTGTGCGCCGACAGCACCCGGCTGCCCCGCGCATGCAGGCGGCCGGCCGCGCGGGAGCGGGCGATGACGGCGTACGCGGCCAGATGACCGCTGGTGGCCACGATGTGCGCGGCCCGCATGCGGTGGGCGAGCAACCGGGCCGTCACCGAAGGGGTGAGGGTACGCCGGGCGGCCCGCAGCGACAGGGCCCTGACCACCGCCGACGCGCGGTCGTCGAGCAGGAACAGGCCGCGGTGCCCGGTGGTTCCGGACGTGGTGGTGACCAGGTACCTGCCCAGGAAACGTTCACCGGCCCGTCGGGGATCGGCGACGAAAGCCCGTACGCGGTCGATGGTCACCTCGGGATCGGTGACCCAGTCGTCGAAGCGGGCCATCAGGGTCTGCTTGCGCGTCACCGGCAGCAGGGCGGGGTCCTCGACGCGTTCGGGCAGGGCCCGGTACAGCTCGCGGTAGTACGGGGAGTTGGCCCGGGCGAAGTCGACCATCGCGGCCAGACGCTCCCGCTGCCGGTCGGCCAGGGCGTCCGGGCCCTGCCGCAGCGTCCGGCGCCCGTCCCGGACCAGGGCCAGTGCCGATGTCATCGCACGGCTCCTCGGGGAGTGGGGGAGGGCTGCCAGAAGGCGCAGTGGTGGTCGGCCGCGAACCCGGTGGTGGGTGCGACCCGGTCCGGTGCCAGCACCTGGATGCGGTCCCCGTCGGCGATGTGGCGCGGCCAGGGGGGAGTTCCGGGCGCGTTGGGGTCGCCGGTGGCGACGAAGCGGGCCCAGTAGTCGGTCATCGTCGCGGACAGCCGCCGCTGGGCGGGCGTCAGGGGCGGCAGTGCGTCCGTGGGGAATAGGTAGGCCAGTTCAGAGGCGTGGAAGGCGCCCTGCGGCGTGTGCGGTGCCGGGATGAACGACGGTGCCTGGGGGTCGTGGAACTCGTAGGCATAGAGGGGTGCGCGGCTGCTGTACAGCCGGGCGTCGGCGCGTGCCGGGCAGGCGAACCGCTGGTCGGTGCCGACGGCGGAGTAGGCCAGGTTCGCGGACGGATACGCCGGGGCGGGGTATGTGTCGAGGACCGCGGCCGCGCGGTTGCCGTGCTGGAGCCTGATGAGGGCGGCGTAGGTGTCCGGGGTCAGCGGGCCGCCGCCGAGCAGGTCCACGTACAGCGCGGTGAAGTAGCGGTATTCGTCGTGGGTGCTCCCGTTCAGCGTCGGCACCGCGTTGACGCGCCCCTCGGCCCAAGCCGTCCGGGGTGGGCGGGGGAGGACGCGGGGCCCGGTGTTCGGGGCCCACAAGGATGCGGCACCCGTGCCGGTGGCGCGGATGAGCTCGGCGGTGGGCACGGCACGCAGGCAGTCCGCCGCGGTGGACGGGTCGACGCAACCGACCGAGGCCGCGAAGTCGTTCCCCTTCCGCTCAGCCGCGCCGAGCGGGAGCGGTGTCAGACCGCCAGGAGAGGCGCAGCTTCCGCTCTGCTGGATCGCTCGGTGAAACAGGCCTTTCGCGGTCGGCGAGGCGATGTGGAGGCACGTGTCCGCCGACCCGGCGGACTGGCCGCCCAGCGTCACCCGGTTGCGGTCGCCGCCGAAGGCACCGATGTTGCGCTGCACCCAGCGCAGCGCGGCCTGCTGGTCCATCAGCCCGTAGTCGCCTGAGGCGTGGTCCGCGCTCTCGGCCGACAGGGCGGGGTGGGCGAGGAACCCCAGTGCCCCGAGGCGGTAGTTGACAGTCACCACGACCATGCCGCGCGCGGCCAGCGCCGCGGCGTTGTAGTCGCTGCCCGCGCCGTAGACGTTGCCTCCGCCGTGCAGCCACACCAGCACCGGCAGGGGGCGGCCGCCGGTGCGAGCGGGCGTCCACACATTGAGGTACAGGCAGTCTTCCGTGGTGCTGCCGGTGCGGTTGGACTCGCCGGGCAGGACGGGTCCGCCGTCGGGCAGCAGCGTCAACGGCAGTTGAGCACAGGGGTCGGCCGGTTCGGTGGCGTTCCGCAGGCCGGACCACCGCGCTGCGGGGCGCGGCGGACGCCAGCGCAGCTCACCGGTCGGCGGGGCGGCGAACGGGATCCCCTGAAAGACCCGCCCGCCGTCGCGGACGGCCGCGCCCCGCACCCAGCCGCGGTCGGTGCGCACGACCAGGGAGTCGGGGCCGGAATCGGCGCGGGCAGCAGGCGGGGGCACGGTCAGTGACAGGAGCAGGGCCGCTACGACGGCTGTGGCGCGGGCCAGAGGGTGGCTCGGGCTTGGGGCTCTCATCCGTCAGACTCCTTTCGAGGGGACCACCGGCTTTAGCCGGTGGGGGAATCGAATCCGCTCTTGCGCTGCGGAGCAGCGCAGCGTCTGGTCTTGGACGTGACCTACCGTCAAAAGAGGCGGCATTTTGGTTGTGGCTAGAGGTGACTGCCGGGAGTCGCTGAACCTTCGCGTACCCCCGGGACTTGAAGCGGCAGATCGAGGAATACGCCCACCGGGCGGGCATTTCGATCAACGCTGCCGCGTGCGTGCTCCTCGCCGACGCCTTGCGCCTTGAACGGAGGCGCAAGGGGTGATCCGCGCCTACAAGTTCCTTCTGCGTCCCACGGCCCGTCAGACGGTCGCGCTGGCCGGGATGCTGCGGGAGCACTGCTCGCTGTACAACGCCGACCTTCAGGAGCGCCGGGACGCCTGGCGGCACGGCTCGAAGACGAGCATCAAGTACGGCGGCCAGTCCGCCCAGCTCAAGGAGATCCGCGCGTTCGACCCCGACCGCCAGGGCCGCTGGTCGTTCTCCTCCCAGCAGGCCACCTTGCGCCGCCTGGACAAGGCGTTCGCCGTGTTCTTCCGCCGGGTCAAGAACGGCGAGAAGCCGGGGTACCCGCGGTTCAAGGGGGTCGGGCACTTCGACACCGTCGTCTTCCCCAAGGACGGCGACGGCTGCCGCTGGGACTCCACCCCGCACGATGCGCATACCCGCGTCCGCCTCCAGGGCATCGGACACGTCCGTGTGCACCAGCACCGGCCCGTCCAGGGCCGGGTGAAGACGATCAGCGTCAAGCGGGAAGGCAGCCGCTGGTACGTCGTCCTCGCCTGCGACGACGTCCCCGCCGAGCCCCTCCCAGCGACCGGCGCGGTGGTCGGCATCGACATGGGAACCACGTACTTCCTGACCACCTCCGACGGCGCACACGTCGCCAACCCGAAGTTCCTCGGCGCGGCGGCCGCCGAGCTGGCCGACGCGCAGCGGCACCTCGCCACGTTCCCCAAGCGGACCCGGCAGCGGACGAAGAAGCACCGCGCCGCCGCCCGGAAGGTCGCCAGGCTCCACGCGAAGATCCGCCGGCAGCGCCTCGACTTCCACCACAAGACCGCGCTCGCCCTGGTCCGCGACCACGACGCGATCGCACACGAGCGACTCAACACCGCGGGCATGACCCGCACACCCAAGCCCAAGCCCGACCCCGGCACGCCCGGCGCCTTCCTGCCGAACGGCGCCACCGCCAAGGCCGGGCTCAACCGCAGCATCCTCGACGCGGGGTGGGCGCAGTTCCTCGGAATCCTGGCGAACAAGGCTGAGAGCGCCGGTCGCCTGACGATCCCGGTGGACGCCCGCAACACCTCCCGCACGTGCTTCGAATGCGGGCACGTCGCGAAGGAGAACCGCGTCACCCAAGCGGAGTTCCAGTGCACGGCGTGCGGCTTCACCGCGAACGCGGACCACGTCGGCGCGACGAACGTCCTCAACAGGGCCGGGCTGGTCCTCTGCGACGTGGCCTGGCCACCGACGCAGGAAGCCCGCGCGTTTACGCGTGGGCGGAGTCACCGCACCAGGTGCCAGTAAGGGGGTGGGGGTCATGGCGTGTGCTCGTAGGCGCCGATGTCGCAGGCGGCGCCCTGGGGGCGGGAGACGCCGCGCTGATCGGTGGCCGGGCAGCCGTCGGCCGCGTCCAGGGCAGGGCTGCCCGGCAACAGCGCCGCGGTGTCCGTGGGGCCGCCGTTGTCCGCCGGCGGTCCGACCAGTGGGTCACGGCTGGGCAGATCGCCCGCGGCGGTGAGCCGGCAGCTGCCGTCGCCGTCGATGTTGTGGCCCAGCGACGTGATGGTGGCGAAGGCTTTTTCGCAGTCGGCGGCCGTGCCGTCGACGGTGTTGCCCGCGACGACGGAGTTGCGCAGGGTCATACGCCCCAGTGGCAGATCGACGATGTCGGGGAGGGGCGCGGGCAGGCTGTCCAGGTAGGCCGGCGCGATGTTGATTCCGCCCCCGCCGTCGCTGGAACTGTTCCGCGTGATGGTCGAGTTGAGGATCTGCACGGTTGCCAGTCCACGGATGTCGATGCCTCCGCCGTATCCGCCGAGACTGCCGGGGCGGTTGCCGGGGTTCGTCACCCGGTTGTCGGCGATCGTCGAGTTCGTCACGGTGCCGCTGTCGTCGAATCTGATGCCCCCGGCCTCTCCGGCGGCGTTCCCGCTGACGGTGCTGTCGATGAGATCCAGGTGGGAGTCGGGCACGTTGAAGACGCCGCCGCCGTAGCCGGCGGAATTCCCGTTCACGGCGACCCGACGCAGCGTCAGATGCCCTTCGTTGGCGATGCCGCCGCCACCGGGGTCGGTGAAAGGCAGTTCGCGCTGTCTGGCCCGGCCCCCGGTGATCGTCACATCGGACATGTGGGTGTCCGCCCGCAGGCGGAACACCCGGTCCTGGTGGCCCGCGTCGATGACGGTGCTCCGCGCGCCGGCACCCCTGATCGTGGTGGGCGCGTCGACGTTCAGGTCGCCCGTGGTCGGGTCGGGATGGTCGCCGATGATCAGTCGGGGATCGGGGGGGATCGTCAGCTGGTAGTGGCCGGGAGGCAGCGTGATCGTGCTGCCCGGCCGGGCGTTGGCGGCCATCACCGCGGCACGCAGGCTGCACGCGCCGGACGCGGTGAGGCACCGACCGTCCGACGCCTCGGCGTCCACCGTGTCGGACGTGGTGTCCACGGTGAATTCCGCAGGCCCGGCTTCCGCGGGAGCGGTGGCAGCGGCGGCGGGATGCGCCGCACTGACAAGGAGGACGGCCGCGAGTGCCGCCGGGATCGCTTTGCCTGTCATGGGGTGAACCCCTCTCGGCGAGGAATCTGGGCGTACCAGGACTCGGCTGCTGCGAGGATTTCGTGCTGGAGCGCGATGCGCGGCTCGTACGAGGAACGCGTTGGGCCCGGGCCGACGGGGCTGTGCCGCAGATGACGTCGTCTCCGGTCTGTAGCGAGCGTTCCATTCAGTGCGGCCTCCGTCCAGAGACCGACAGGGAAATGGCCGAATGGAGGCGGCGCGGCTGTTCGGAGCGACAGCAGTCCGCGGAAGCACCGGCACGTTCACTGGGCGGCCTCCGCAGGGCCGGGCAGCGAACCCGCGGTGGCATAACTGCAGCTCCGATGAGCGAACCAACTGTGGCGGCCCGCCGCCCCCCGACCAAGCGCGACGACCAGCGAGAGGCCTCCCGCCGCAGGCTCCTGAACGCAGCGCTGGAGATCCTCGCGGAGGAGGGCTACCGCACGGAGCAACTGGCCGCCGAAGGGCAGGACTGCTCGTAGAGGTCGGGATGGCGCACGAGCGTGGTGAAGATGTTCGCGTCCGTTGCGAACCGGGGGCAGGCCGACGCCCGTCTCGGTGGGTGCCAGGATCTCGTGGACGGACCGGCCGAGCACCTCCAGAGGACTGTGGCCGAACAGTTCCTCGGCCTCGGGGCTCCATCCGACGAACCGCATGCCATCGTCCAGCACCGCTGTCACGCTGTTCCGGCATCAGCGCCGAAGCGGAGGCGTCGTCCCGTGATGCCGGTGCCGCGTCATGGGAGCACGACCGTGTTGCCCGCGGCCAACGCGGTGCCACCTTCCAGGTCACCAGCACCTTGTGGAGGGGCCCACGACTGTGCCGGTGCTGATGAAGGCCCGCAATTAGCTGGGCCGCCCCAGGGGCGCGCAGCGATCCGCTGAGCGCCCTGGGTGCCCGGGAGCCGTAGGTCCTGGGCATCTGGCACGCCGGCCGCCACATCGCCGAGGAACGACATCAGTGAGTCCACGGTGAAGTTCCACGTGGCGAGCAGGTGATCTTGAGCCGCTATCGCGGCCGGGACGGTCCGGACGTCACTCCGCATTCGCGACCGGCAGTTGTGTGCCGACGGACCGGCGCTCGACAGTCAGCCGATCTTGGTCATGCTCCACTGCTGAGGATTGCCGCTGTTGGAGGTGTACTGGATCACCGAGCTGCCCTGCGTGGTGACGTTGCCGTTGTCCAGGGCCTTGCCACTGTGGACGGACACCAGCCGATAGACGCCCTCGGCCAGGACCGCCGGCATGCCGCTGACTTCGACGCAGATCACCGAGACGTCGGCGTGGGGCGCGGTGGCCGGCACCGTGACGTTGATCGTACCGCCGGTGACGGTGTAAGAGAGCGAGGTGGAAGGGGCGTTCAGCAAATGGACGCGGCTGATGGTGTTGTGGACCTCCGGGATCCGGAGGACGCCGTCCGTGGGCCAGTTGAAGACGTGGGCGAACAGCTTGCCGTCCTTCATGGTGACCTTGTCCCAGGACGGCTCGGCAGCGAAGGGGCTGCCGCTGGTGCCGTAGACGCTGTCACCATAGGTGTCCATCCAGGAGGCGAAGCCGTTCAGGACGTTCACGGTGCCCGAGGTGACCGTGCCATCGCCCTTGGGCCCGACGTTGAGCAGGTAGTTGCCGTCCCGGGAGACGACCGTGACGAACTCCCGCAGGAGGTCCCGGACGGACCGGCAGGAGCTCTCCCGCGACTGGTTGTAGCCCCATGCGCCGTTCATCGTGACGCAGGTCTCCCAGGGCCGGTCCAGCGGTGCCGAGGGGACCTTTTCCTCCGGGCACATGAAGTCACCGAGACCGAGGTCGCGCTTGACCCGCTCGTTCACGATGAGTCCGGGCTTGCGGCTGATCAGCCAGTCGTACAGGGCCTGACCGTCCGACTTGATCCACCAGTCGTCGAGCGTCGGGGTGGACGGGTTACCGCACCAGTCGCCGTCGAACCACAGCACGGCCGGGTCGTAGCGGTCCAGCAGCTCCTGCAACTGCGCCTTCATGTCGGCGATGTAGGCGGTGCGGGCGGACTGCGAGGCCATCGTGGAGAAGACGGTGCTGTGGTTGGCGGTCTGCGAGGAGTGGTTCCAGTCCATGATCGAGTAGTACAGACCGAACTTCACCCCCCGGCTCTCGCACTCCGTCTTCGGCTGAGCGAGCAGGTCGGCCTGGTAGCCGCTGTAGTCGTGCAGGTTGTACTCCTTCGTGCCCGTGGTGTCGGTGAAGCTCGCCACGTCGGAGTTCCACATCGCGTAGCCCTCGTGGTGCTTGGCGGTGATCACGAGGTACTTCATGCCGGCGTTCTTGGCCAGCTCGGCGACGGTCGCGGCGTTGAAGGAGGTCGGGTTGAAGGGCGCGCTGACCTGGTTCTGGTAGTCGGCCTTGGACCAGTTCTCGCTGTAGAAAGCCCACTCGCCGTGGTCCAGGTAGGAGTAGGACCCGAAGTGGATGAACATCCCGAACCGGCCCTGGTACCACCAGTCCATCTTCGAGGGGATCGTGTACGCCTCGGCGGCGGAGGGCCACAGGGCCTGCGGCAGCCCGAAGGTCGCCACTCCTCCGGCAAGGGCGGCGGCCTTCATCAAAGAGCGTCTGCTGAGGCGAGCTGAGGACATGGTGCGACTCCATGTGTCAAGGGGAGAGGTGGCAGGGCGTCAGGAGCGGAACGCCGGCATGGTGGCCGTGCTTCGCGTCGCTGGCGTCGTCCAGGGCAGTAAGGGATTGGCCTCCTCACCGGGCGCCGCCTGCGCGCCGGGCGCGGCCGTGGTTGCCATTGCGGGGTGTACGAGGCTGCGGTGTCCAGCGCATGCTGGCCGTCGATCCACACCGGAGGTGAAGGGGAGGAGTTGGGGGCCGCGCGGCGGCCGGAGGGAGGGGAGGCCGAGGGCCGGTGTGGCGCGGCACCGGCCCTCTCGGGCATCGCCGGCTACAGCGCGATGACCTGCCATTCCTGGTTGGATTGGCCGGTGTTGGGCCACTGGATGACGGCGGCGCCGTCGGTGCTGGAGGCTCCGCTGACGTCCAGCACCTTGCCGCTCTTGCGGTTCACCAGCCGGTAGGTGCCCAGGTCCGCGGTGAAGGGGCGGTCGTAGACCTCCAGGTTGCGGATGGAGGCCCATACGCCGGAGGGCAGTCCGGTCACCGTCACCCGAACGTACCTGGCCTGGGCGCTGAACATGGCGACCTGGACCTGGCTCGTGCTGGTGGTGTCAGTGCGGTCGGCCAGCGTGGTCCAGGTCGCGTTGTCGGTGGATCCCTCGATTCTGTACCGGTAGTTGGTGGCGTTGGACTCCCAGGCGATACGAGCGCCGGTGATCGACTTCGTCGCTCCCAGGTCCACCTTCAGCCAGTGCCCGGTGTTGCCGTTGTTCGCGCACCAGCGGGTCGCGGTGGAACCGTCGACGGCCTTCACCGCGGTGTTGCCCTGGGAGGTCTCCTGGCTGCTCGCCGTGGCGGTCCTGCCCGCGGCGACGTCGGCCGGCTGCACGGTCCGGTCCAGCACGACGCCGACCACGCTGTCCTCAGGAACGCGGATGCGATTGATGCCGGTGACGGTCACCTTGCCGCTGCCGTCCACGCTGTACGACAGGTCGGTACCCGAGGCGACGTCGAAGACCCGGGTGACCTGGGCATCGCCGAGGGACGGGGTGGTGAACGACGTGCCGCTGTAGGCGGAGAGGAGGTGGATGTAGAAAGTCTTGTCCTTGTACGTGTAGCCGTACTGGCCGTCGACCGGGTTCCAGGGGCCTCCGCGGGTGCCGTACACGGCGTCGCCGCAGGTGAGCGTGCCGACGAGGAAGATCCGGCGGCGGCCGTAGTCGTCGGCGAGGCTGCCTGCGACCAGGAGGAGGGCGGCCAGATCCAGCGGTGTGCCCAGGACGATCGATACCTCAAGCTGATCGACGAACACCGCCGATGGACCAGGCTGGCCATCAGACAGGACCCTGTGGCCCGGACGCCGATCCGGCTTGCATCGCGTTCACAGCCCCCAGGCGGTGCAGCGGATCCGGGACGAGCGGCGCGGAGCAGCCCGCCGAGCCCCAGCTCCGCCAGCGCCTGGGCGCACTGGACGCTGCACGCCAGCGGGCGGGCCGTGGCGTGTGCGGCCGCAGGCGGGGTGGCGGTGGACGCTGCGTAACCGTGATCGCCGAGCGGCCGGACAACTTGATGGGCATCAGCTGCAACACACCCTGACGGCGGGGCCCGGGGGGAGTGATGCAGGGCGGGTGTATTCGGGAGGCGCAAAGGGCTGGAACGCGGTCAACCCACCCCGCGGAGCAGGATACTGGTGCCTTCCGACGACGTGGCGACCAGGGGAGCGGATTGGTGAACTCTGCCGGAGAAACGGGTGGTTGGGGCGTGGGCGGCGGCCGGGGTGAGCGGCATGCGGTCGTCGTGGGCGGGAGCCTCGCGGGGTTCCTCGCGGCGCACGTCCTGGCCGGGCACGCCGACCGGGTGACCGTCGTTGAACGCGACCGCTTCCCGGGGGGAACGAAGCCGCGGCCCGGCGTACCACAGGGCCGGCATCCGCATGTCCTGCTGGAGGGCGGGCAGTCGGCCCTGGAGTCGCTGCTGCCGGGCTTCCTGGCGGAGCTGCGGGCGGCGGGGGCGCCGCGCGTGGGCATGCCGTCGGACATGGTGCTGTGGCAGAACGGCCGCTGGTTCCGCCGCGTGCCGGCGACGACGCACATCTACACCGGTTCCCGTGCACAGCTCGAGGAACTGGTGCGGCGGCGCGTTCTCGCCAACCCGGTGATCAGCGCGGTGGAGGGGACCGATGTCGTCGGGCTCCTCGGAGACGCCTCACGTGTGCGGGGCGTGCTGCTGCGGTACCGCTCCGGTGACGCCCGAGCAGAGCACCGTGCCCTCGAGGCCGACCTGGTCGTCGACGCCTCCGGCAGCGGCACCAAGGCCCCGCAATGGCTCACGGCCTTGGGGGCCGAGGCCCCGTACGAGGAGACCATCGACACCGGGCTCGCATACGCCTCACGCATCTACCGCGGCAGGAGCGGCGTCCTCGACGGCGACACCGCCGGCTACTACGTCTACCCCAGCCCCGACCAGGTCCACGCCGGCGGTGCGCTGCCGCTGGAGGACGGCACCCATCTGGTCATCGTCTCGGGGCTGCGCGGCGACGAACCGCCCACGGACGACGACGAGTTCGTGACGTACACCAAGAGGCTGCCGCATCCGCTCCTGCACCGGTGGCTGGACGAGTCAGAACCGCTTTCGCCGGCGTTCGGGTACCGGCGGACCGCGAACATCCGCCGCCGCTACGACCTGCCCGGCCGCCGCCCGGCCGGATTCCTCGCCACTGGTGACGCCCTGTGCACCTTCAACCCGATCTACGGGCAGGGCATGGCCGTTGCCGCGATGAGTGCGCTCGCCCTGCGCGACGCGCTGGCCGACCAGCGCCGGACCCCCACCACACAGCGTGTGCAGCGGGCACTCCTCACAGCGTCCCGGCAGGCGTGGGACATCTCCGCAGGGGCGGACCGCAAGATGCCGGGCGCGGTCGGTAACGCGGTCGCCGGCGGGCCCGCGGACCGCGTTGCCGACTGGTACCTGCAGCGCGTCCAGGACTGCTACCCAGGCGACCCCGTCGTAGGGCGCGCCTTCCGCTCTGTACTGACCCTCTCCGCGCCCGTCACCGCCCTGTTCGCCCCGCCCGTGGCCCGGGCCGTCCTCTTCCGCCCGCCCGCGCCGACCCCTGTCGAGCCGCCGACGACACCGGAGGAACCGGAGGCCTGAGCAAGGCCGGCAGCCCGGACATCGACATCGGGAAGCCTTCGTCGTCCTGATCGTCATCCCACTCGCCCTGGCTTTGCCCGACACTCTCGCCGTCGCCGCGGTCGTCATGGTCACTCAGACCCTCGTCGAAGTCCTCGGCATGGTCACCTACGTCCGCCTCGTCCCCCGCCTCATGCCGGCCGCGAGCGAGCCTGCTGCGCTCTGACCTCCAGGGCATGACCTCCGCATCGCCGGCCTTCCCCTGGCGCGTCCGAGGCTGGGGAGGGGAGCGGCAGTCAGGCGCGGCTGGCCAGGTGGGCGTTCCAGTCGCGGCCGGCGCGCCGGGTCCACTGGAGGGTGCTGGTGCACCCGGACCAGGTCGGCGCGCGCGAAGACGATGGCCCTGAAGCCATCCCGTTTCTGTTATGCGCTGTTGAGCTGTCCGTGAGACAAGGCTCCAGCGCCATGTCGATCAGGCCGTCTGGGGGTGCTGCTTGCCGACCTCGACACCGTGGCCGAAGCCCTCGGGGACTGACCACCCTGCCGCGCAGCGCATGGGGCCGGGCCGGACATCGGAGCGGGAACAGGGCCCGGATCGGGATGTGATCCAGCCCGGGGCTCTGCTGGGATGCTTCTTCAGGTCAGTGGGCCTGGGCGGCTGCCTCGGCCTGAGGGGGGAGGGGTCCGCGACATGCTGACCTCGGCATGGTGGTACCACTGCCGGCGCAGTGCTTCCTCTCCAGTCTCCGGGTCCGCGAAGTCGGCCTTCTGGCGGGGCCCTTGCCAGCCGCACGGGCAGACGATCCTGATGCCCGCGGCTCGCGGACGCCCGTCGGCGTCGTCGTACTTGATGCTCCACGCCCAGCTCCGGTCCCGAGCGTTGGCCTCCTCCGTGTCCTCCCACGTGTCCCGCGGCGAGTCCTCCCCCTTCGACAGCACGGCGACCACGAATCCAGTTGGTTGTGACCGCGCTTCCGTGATGGATACGACCGCTGACGGAGTTGTGCCGGCTGTTCGCGGCGATAGAAGCCGTCACGCAGACGGGACCGGAGTCTCCGGCGGGGCGGGAAGCGTCCGTCCCAGGCGGGCGAGTGGGGACAGGGCCATCAGTGCCGGCGACAGCAGCATGCCTGCGGCTGTTACCAGGAGGCTGGTGCGCGTCCCCCACACTTCCGCGAGAAGGCCGCCGAGCAGCGAGCCGAACGGGGTCATCCCCATGCCGGCGAAGGTGATCGTCGCGGCCACGCGGCCTTGCATCCCGTCCGGCGTGACGGTCTGCCGGACGGCCATGACCGTGACATTCACCAGCTGACCGAGGATCCCGAAGACGAAGTTGACCGTAAGGAGCGCGGGAACGGTCACCACAGAGGAGCCGTGCAGTGCAGGCACCAACAGGAGCAAGCAGTCGCCGAGTGCTGCCGCGGACACGAGCACAGTGCCGTATCCGAAGCGGTTCGGCAGGCGGGCGGCCAGCAGTGAGCCCAGGAGCGCGCCCGGCCCCGTCGCCGCGAGTGCCAGCCCGACGGCGGTGCCCGACAGGTGC
This sequence comes from Streptomyces sp. NPDC127197, assembly GCF_042672405.1. Classification (NCBI taxonomy): domain Bacteria; kingdom Bacillati; phylum Actinomycetota; class Actinomycetes; order Kitasatosporales; family Streptomycetaceae; genus Streptomyces; species Streptomyces sp. NPDC127197. The sequence goes on from NZ_JBHXVG010000031.1 coordinate 20,289, forward strand.
AGGTCCCGTGGCAGGAACAGCAGATAGACGGTCATCACCGCCGCGAAGAAGAACTGGGCGGCGGCTGACGCGAGGCACACAGTCCGCAGCAAGGTGTCGCCGACGACAAAGCGGAGGCCCTCATGGATCCGCCGCCAGACCCGGGCAGGACCTTCCGAGCGTTCGGGGATGGATTCGCGGCGATCGATCCGTCGGATCGACAGGAACGACAGCGCGAAAAACGCTGCGCTGGAGGCGGCAGCGATCGGCGCCGACAGCACAGACACCAACGCACCGCCGAGGGCGGGACCGCCGATCTGCGCTGCGGACCGACTACCTTCAAGTGCGCTGTTGCCCCACATCAACTGATCGCGTTTCACCAGCCGTACCAAAGACGTCTGGTACGCCACGTCAAAGAACACGGACAGAGCCCCGACGGCGAAGGCAACCACGAGCAGCGCTGGCAGGCCGAGCCAACCGAGGAGGCCGGCCACGGCGGCGGCGCCCAGCGCCAGGGCCCGACCGGCGTCCGTCAGCACCATCAGCGTACGGGTCCGCCACCTGTCCACCCACGCGCCGGCGAAGAGCGACAGCAGCAGGATCGGCGCCTGCCCCACCGCGCGCAGAGCGCCCAACTGGCCGGCACCGGCGTTGAGCGTCAGGACGGCGAAGAGCGGCAGAACCACCAGGCTTGCATGTTCGCCCAGTTGGGAGGCCGTCTGGCCCACCCAGAGCCGGCGGAAGTCGCCGTCCCGCCACAGGCTTGACGCAGCAGGTCGACCGGAATCGGATACAGCGGAGGAAGAGGACGGCACAGGGACCCCTTGGATGACCGAAGACGAGACCCGCCAACCGGCGCACGACAGGTGCACCGACCATTTCGGGCAGCGGGAAAGGAAGGCTCGCTGTGCCGCGCATCAAGGGCAGCACGCGATGACAGGCCGCTCACGGCCTCAAACGTCAACGCGTGCTCGGACGACCGACCATGTCTTCGCTCCTCGTGAGTCACTCGCTGCGCGAACACTAGCTCCCGCTCGGCAGGGCACGAAAGGCGATTAAGGGCCGGGCAGACCGCGGGAGAAGTCCGGCTGTTCGCGCCGGGTCACGAGGGCGGGGCGGCTCAACTGGTCGCTCGGGCCCCGGACGCCGCATGGTGACCGCAGAGCCCTGGACTGGCACCACCTGGACTGCAAGGACCGTTCCGCCGGGGGAGCCCTCCAGTATGCGGATGGAGGCACTTGAAGACGTTCTGTTGCCGGCTCTGAGCCCCAAGGTGCGGCAGCTCATCGCCGGCGAAGCTCCTTGGTGGTCGACGCGGCAGGATGCGGCCCGCCCGGCAGGTGTCCTCGGTGCGAGCGTCCTGCCACGCGAATCCACAGCCGATATTGGCGGCACATAGCCGGGTCACCCGTTGCCGACCGAGCGTTTGTCCGCGTACAAGTGAACGTGGCTCTGGCAAGAGTTTCGTAGCCGGAGATCATCTCGGTCCGGTGGTCGGCGCCGGCGAGCGGAGCCAGTCCACTGGCACTGAGCTTGTCGAGCCAGTCCGGCAGGGGTGCGGCATCACGGGCATCGAGCACGGCGGCGAACTGACGGACAGGGTCGTGGGTGCGGCGGAGCTCTGGGCGGTGCTCGAGTAACCGCTGCGGACGTTGCGCGGTGGGCGGGCCGTGCCGGTTGGGAGCGGTGATGATCCAGCGTGCGGCTTCGCGTGGGGAGGGTGGGCGCTCGTGCGGCTCGAACTCGTGGTGTCGTAGGGGCTGACTGTGACTCAGCAGTTCACCTGGCGGGGCTGGGCGCTCTGGTTGGCGAGCTGAGCATTGCGGCTGGTGAGCGGGTTGATCTCTGTTTGGCGACGGTGCGGATGTCGTTGCAGAGCGGGTGCATAGGATCGCCGGCATGGCACTGCGACCTGTTCAGGTGAACATAAAGGCTCTTGATGCCTCGGCGGTCGGCCGGTTCTGGGCGGAGGCGCTCGGCTGGAGTGCTTACAGCCCCGGCGTGACCACCTACGTCGGACCCGTCGGCGGCCTCGTTTGGCCGGACCCGGTCGCCGTCGGCATCGACGTCGTTCCCGTCCCGGAACCCAAGACGACAACAAAGAACCGTGTGCACCTCGATCTCGCCACCACCTCTGCGGCCCATCAGGCGGAGCTGGTCGCGCGCCTGAAGGCTCTCGGTGCGACGCCCGCCCACGTGGGCCAGGGCAAAGTGCCGTGGACGGTCCTCGCCGACCCGGAGGGCAACGAGTTCTGCGTGCTGGAGCCTCGGGGGATCCACCGGGACACCGGGCCGATCGCCCGGGTGGTGGTCGACTGCGCGGATCCGCGGGCCATGGCCCGGTTCTGGGGTGAGGCGATGGACTGGACCCTGCATGAGGTGACCGACGATCATGCGGTGTTGCGCTCCGCCACGGGTGTCGGCCCGTATCTCGAGTTCCTCCGTACGCCCGGCGTGAAGACCGTGCCGGACCGCGTCCATCTTGACCTGCTGCCGTACCCCGGTGACGACAAAGCAGCGGAGGTGGCCCGGCTGCGGGCTCTCGGCGCCACCGACCTCGACCTCGGCCAGGGCGACGTCCTGTGGACGTGCCTGGCCGACCCGGAGGGCCACGAGTTCTGCGTCCTCGCCCTGTCCTGACGCGGAGCCTTGACGACACCCCGACACGTGAGCCTTGTGTGCTCATGCGCCATGACCCGGGTGGGTTGGGCTGCGGCGTCTCGGTCGATTCGGGCGGCGAGAGCTTGCGTGCAGGGGGCGAGATCAGCTCGCTCGCCGACCACAACACTCAACTCGCCAACTGAAGCGCTAAGTGTTGTGGGACAGGAGGTTATGGACGCCCCTCGGGTGCGTAGACCACCGTTCCCATGAGGGTGCTAAGTGGTCAGCTCCGGAAGTCCTTCGGGGGCTGGCTCCGGAGCCGGTGTCGTGTCTGGCGAAATAGAGGCCGCAGGCGAAACCCCCTGGTGACAACGGATCGGGAGAACCCCACGTGGGCCTCCCGATGGCCGTTGATCTGCGGCACACTGCTGTCGGCCTGCCCACGTTCAGCACGGATCGTTCGTCCTCCTCGACCTCCATCGGCCGTCTCGCCTCTGTACCCGGATGCTGTTCATATTCGAGTCGGCCGGCTGGGGTTGACCCTCGACTTGGTGGAGGGCTCAGGGTTCTGGGTGTGGAGAGCGAGATGCGCAGTATTGGTGAGATGGCCCGGGACAGTGGACTGAGCGTGAGCGCCCTGCGGTTCTACGACGGTGCCGGCGTGCTGGTCCCGGCCTGGGTGGATCCGGTGAGCGGCTATCGCTGGTACGGCCCCGAGCAGCTTGAAGAGGCCCGGTTGCTGGCCCGGCTGCGCCGGGCCGGTATGCCGTTGGCGGACATTCGGCTGGTGCTGGCCGGCTGGTCCAGTGAGGACACCGACCTGGTGCGGAAGCTGCTTCAGGCGCATCTGCGTCGTCTTGAACTGGGGCTGTCCGATGCCCGCATTGAGTTCTCCGCGGTCCGAGCGCTACTCGAATGCAGGGAGAATCCCATGACTTTGTTCCGCACCGCCAGCACCGTCCGGTTGGCTGTCTCCGCGCCTGAGTTGGCCGCGGCGTTGGACGCGGTCCGCTTCGCCGCCGGCACCGACCCGGAGCTGCCGATGCTCGGCGGTGTCCTGTTCGACATCGAGGGTGAGACGCTCCATGTCGTGGCCACCGACCGGTACCGGATGGCAATCGCACAAGCCGGTACCACCGGGCATGGCGGGCCCCGTATGCAGGTCATCGTGCCGTCCCCGCTCGCCGACGCGATGCGAGCGCTGCTCAGTGATGACGCATCCGTCCAGCTCACTGTGGACGATGACCGCGTGGCCTTGGAGGCAGGGGACCGTCAGGCGGCCGGCCGGTGTCTCGATCACGACTTCCCTGATTACCGTCGCCTCGTCCGCCTGCCGGCAGGGCACCGTGCCCTCGTCGATGTCCCGGCTTTCAGGGCGGCGGTGGAAACCGGCCCCGTCCGCGTCAGCGAGGTGCGCGAGCAGGACGGCGTGTCCTGTGACCTCAGCGTGCTCAAGGTGGCGGGCGACGGCACGGTGTGCGTCTGTGAAGACGGTGACGACGGCCAGGGCAACATCGCCGTCAATCGCGAGTTCTTGCTGCATGCCCTCGCCGCCGGGGCCCGGGACCAACTGATTCTGGAGGTCGGCGCCCCTACGGCGCCCCTGGCGATCCGCCGGATCGACGCCGAGGACACCTTTTCGATACTGATGCCTGTCCGCCTGGAAAACTGACTGGTCGGCTTCGGAAGTCCTCAGAGGGCGACTCCGGAGCCGGTGCCGTGTGGCGTTGGGGGCGTCCTCGGGGGTGCTGACGAAGCTGCCGGTGGGCAGGATGGTGTCCTCGTACTTGTCGGTGCTGGCGAGGTAGAGGGCGAAACCCCAGGTGCTGGCGGATCCGCCGTAGCGCAGGCGCATGAGCTTGATGCTGTTGCCGTCGGCCAGTTCGCCGTCGACGTAGGCGAACTGGCCCCGGTAGCGGATGTGTACAGCGGCCAGCTGGGGCCAGGCCGTGCGGGCTCGCGCGGTGAGCTTCTGGACAGGGAGGACTTGGTCGACTCCGGCACGGTGGGCATGGGGGGCATCCTGCCTGGTCGCGGTCTCGGGTGCTGCGGCAGGATCCGACCGGTAAGATCCACTTCTGCTGATCGGCCTGCCTGCCTTGCCCGTTGCCGCCGCCTGCCCGAGATCACTGACCGCCTCGCAGAGGCACCGGCTGAAGACGATGGCCTACGGTCACAAGACTGAGCACCGGATACGCGTGCGTGCACAGGTCGTGCTGCACGCGGCGCGCGGACGCTCCAACGCGCGCATCGCCCGGGAGACGGGCCTGCGCCTGGATACCGTGCGCACTTGGCGGGACCGGTTCGCCGAGCATGGCCTGCCCAGGCTGGCCGACCGCGAGCGCTCAGGCCGCCCGCCGGTGTTCACCGCGTTGCAGGCCGTCCAGGTCAAGGCACTGGCCTGCCGACTGCCCGCCGAGACCGGCGCCCCGCTGTCGCACTGGTCGTACCCGGAGTTGGCCCGCGAGGCCGTCGAGCGAGGCATCGCCGAGACGGTGTCCGCGTCCACCGTGCGCCGCCGGCTGGCCCAGGACGCGCTCAAGCCCTGGCAGCACCGCTCCTGGATCTTCATCACCGACCCGGACTTCCGGGCCAAGGCCGCCCGCGTGCTGGACCTGTACGCCCGCACCTGGCAGGGCGTCCCGCTCGGCGAGGACGAGTACGTCATCAGCGCGGACGAGAAGATCTCCATCCAGGCCCGCTGCCGCTGCCACCCCACCCTGGCCCCCGGCCAGGCCCGCGCGATGCGCGTCAACCACACCCACGGCCGCGGGGGCGCCCTGGCCTACCTGGCCGCCTACGACGTCCACCGAGCCTGGGTGTTCGGCCGTACCGAGCCACGCACCGGCATCGACCCGTTCATGAACCTGGTCGCTCAGGTCATGAGCCAGGAGCCGTACGCCAGCGCCAAGCGGGTGTTCTGGATCGTGGACAACGGCTCCTCCCACCGGGGGCAGAAGGCAGCCGACCGCCTGGCCGCTGCGTTCCCGGACGCGGTGCTGGTCCACACCCCCGTCCACGCCTCCTGGCTGAACCAGGTGGAGGTCTACTTCTCCGTGGTCCAGCGCAAGGTCGTCTCGCCCAACGACTTCACCGATCTGACCCAGTCGGGGACCGGCTCCGATCCTTCGAAGACCGCTACAACGCCACGGCACAGCCATTCCAGTGGAAGTTCACCACCTCCAACCTGGACGATCTGCTGGCCGGACTCGACCTGCACACCGCCGATCACCTGGACGGATCCTCCGCGGAGCCGACAACTTGATCAACCCCCGAAGGACTTCCGGAGCCGACCACTAAGCAGCGGTTACCCGTCCAGATGCCAGGGGGCCTCGGAGAGGGCGACCTCAGGTTCCTGTTGATCGGCGACTTGGTGGGACAACAGTCGCAGCGCGTCGGCAGAGGTGCTGTCGTTGGGTGTATAGACCTCCAGCCGGTGGTCGGGGCTGTCGGGTTGGAGCCACACCTGGTAGTCGACGTCGACGTCTCCGACGGTTGGGTGTTGCAGGCGCATGGTGCCCACGGTGCAGTCCGCGACGTCGCCTTTGGCCCATAGCGTGGCGAAGTCGCCGCTGTGCATGGCGAGTTCGCCGATCAGTTCGGCCAACCGGGCGTCGGTGGGGTACCTCCCCGCGGTGAGGCGCAGGTAGGCGACATGGGTTCGGGCCAGTTCATCCCAGTTTCGGTGCAAGTCGCGGGTCAGGGAGTCGAGGAAGAACATCCGAGGGATGGACGGCCGTCGCGTTGGATGGTGGGGCGCGTCGAAGTCGACGTGTTCTGCGACGAGGGCATGTCCGGTGCGGTTCCAGGCCAGCACGTCGCCGCGGCGGCCGAGCACGACGGCAGGCGTGGTCTCACCAAGGGACGCCAGGAGCGCCAGTACTCGTGGGTGCGGCCTTTCAGGGCGGGGACGGAGCAGGCGTGATGTGGTGGGCTGACGGGCGAGGTTGTGCAGGTGGGCTGTCTCGGCCGGATCGAGCTGTAGCACGTTGGCGAGCGCGTCGAGGACCTGTTGGGAGGCTGTACCGGCCTGACCTTGTTCCAGCCGCGTGTAGTAGCCGACGCTCACGCCGGCGAGCTGGGCGAGCTCCTCACGGCGCAGGCCCGGTACTCGGCGGGTGATGCCGTAGGTGCGCAGCCCGACTTCGGCGGGCGTGACCCGGTCGCGGCGGCTCTTGAGATAGGCCCCGAGGCTCTCCAGCTCCATGACTCGAAGCGTAGGCGCGACGGTCCGTGTCTGGGTGTCCCTGGGAGGTGTACCCATGACGCGGGTCTGGTTGCCCAGTGAACGGCGCCGCACCGTCAAAGGCATGGATGAACAGCGTGTTTCTCACTCACCCGGTCTGCGGGAGTGGCTCGGTCTGCTGGTGGTACTCGGACCGGTACTGCTGGTCGCGATGGATGGTTCGGTCCTGTTCCTGGCCATGCCCAAGGTCGCCGAGGCGCTGTCGCCGACTGCCGATCAGGCGTTGTGGATCCTCGACGTCTATGGATTCGCCGTCGGGTCTTTGCTCATCGCGTTCGGCAACATCGGCGACCGGTACGGTCGGCTGAAGCTGCTGATGACCGGCGCGGCGGTGTTCGGCGTCGGCTCGGCGGGAGCGGCGTTCGCACCCGGGCCGGAACTGCTGATCGCCTTCCGGGCACTGATGGGCGTGGCCGGTGCCACGCTGCTGCCGTCGGCGCTGGCGGTACTCAGCGAACTGTTCACCGATCCACGCCGGCGAGCGCAGGCGATCGGGATCTTTGCAGCCACCTTCGCCGCCGGGTTCGCGATCGGCCCGGTCGTCGGCGGACAGCTGCTGAGCAGGTTCTGGTGGGGATCAGTCTTCCTGATCAATCTCCCCGTCGTCCTGCTGTTCTTGGTTCTTGCCCCGGTCCTGCTCCGTGAGGTACGCGCCACCCGAAGCGGTCGCATCGACGTCTTGAGCGTTCTGCTCTCCGCTGCGGGCATCCTGCTGACCGTCTACGCGATCAAGCACGCTGCCGTGGAGGGGCTGGCCGGGGCCCCGGTGGCCACGGGGAGCGTCGGCATCGTCACCCTGGGGTGGTTCACCCGGCGGCAATTTCGCCTCGAGTACCCGCTGATCGACTTCCGCCTCTTCCGCGACCGGGTGTTCACGATCGCGGCCATCACAGGGCTTCTGCCTCTGGCCGCATGGTCGGCAGTGGCCTACCTCGGCGGCATCTACCTCCAGTCCGTCCTCGGGCTGCCCGTCCTGGACGCGGCTCTCGTCGCGCTCCCCGGCGCCGCTGTGCTCACCCTCACCTGCATCGTCACACCGGCACTGGTCGCGCGTATCGGCACACGAGCAGCGCTCATCACCTGCCACTTCTTCATCGCCGCAGGTCTGCTCCTGCTGTTGCCCACCAGCGTCTCCGGCGGGATCGGTTGGTACATGGCGTCCACCGTCATCGCCGGCATCGGCTACGGCATCTCCTTCAGCGTTGTCGCCGACACCGCCGTCGCCGCAGTTCCCGCAGAACGTGCCGGGTCCGCAGCAGCGATCGCCGAGACCAGCAACGAGATCGGCAACGCTCTCGGCATCGCGCTCCTCGGCTCGCTAGCCGCCCTGATCTTCCGACTTCAGGGACCTGACCTCGCCGGCACCCTCAACGAGACACTCCAGATGCCCGGCCTCGCACCCGCGGTGATCGGCGACGCGAAAGCCGCCTTCGTCACCGGTCTGCACGCCTCTGCCATCGTCGCAGGGATCCTCCACGGCGCACTCGGTGCATTCGCCCTGCGCCGGACACCGACAACCTTCCTCAGCACGAGCGCCGTCGGCAAGGAGCCCCTGGCCCGGGACGCCGACGAAGAAAGCAGCGTTCGATGACCCATGCCAACTCCCCGCTCAGCATCGATGGCCGACGACGCCTCGTCGAGCGATGCCGGACTCGGCCGATCGCCCACGTTGCAGCTGAGATGGGTATCTCCCGATCTTGTGCATCGAAGTGGGTCAATCGCTACCGGCGGTACGGCGCGACCGGACTGCTCGACCGGCCTTCAACCCCACACCACCAGTCGGCATCGACGCCCGACATGGTGGTGAGCCGCATCGAGGAGCTGCGACGAACGTGACCAATCTGCCGCTGCGTCCGCCGTACACGCTCGCCAAGCACGTGGCCACACCTTCGATCTGCTCAGCGGCGGCAGGGGCGAGCTGGGCATCGGAGCCGGCGCGTTCTGGGACGCCATCGCCACCGCCGGCGGCCCGCGCCGCTCGGCACCGCAGGCGATGGCCGCGCTTGAGGAAGCCATCGCGCTCATCCGAGGCACCTGGGACGTCTCCCGGCGCACGGTGCACTTCGAGGGGGAGTACTACCAGGTCGGCGGACTGCGCACCGGGCCAGCACCCGCGCACGACGTCGAGTTCTGGGTGACGCCTACGGTCCGCGCATGCTTTCTCTGACCGGACGGGTCGCAGACGGCTGGCTGCCCAGCCAGTCCTTCAGGCCGCCGGAGACCCTCGCCGACGGCCAGGCGCGCATCGATGAGGCCGCGGCGGCCGCTGGCCGCGACCCGGCCGCGGTGCGCCGCCTGTACAACGTGACCCCCTCGGACGATCCCGCGTGGCCGGCCTGGCCGGCACAGCTGACCGTCGAGCACGGAATCAGCACGTTCATCCTCCCCAGCGACAATCCCGACATCATCCGCCGGTTCGGCGAGGAAGTCGCCCCCGCCGTACGAGAGCTGGTCCATGCCGAACGGTCCTTCCGCGCACGCGGCGGGCCCGGCGCAGGTTCCGGGCTCGGCCTGGTTCTGGTTCCAAGCCCGGCTCGCGGCCAGGGGCCGGGTCCGAGCCGGCCGGCACCGGAGCACCCCCGTCCGCCTCCTCCGCGTCCTCCGCTTCTTTCGTCGTCATCACGCAGGAGTCGCTGCCGGTGCCCTTGGCACTGGAGAACATCGTCCCGCTGTTCGCATGGCCCGACGACGAGCTGACCGAGGGACAGTTCCTGGCCGAGATCGTCGACCGCATCGGAGTGCTCCTGCTGGTCGACGTCGCCAGCCTCCACACCGCTCATGTCAATCTCGGCCAGGACCCGGACGAGGTGCTTGACCAACTGCCACTGGAACAGCTGGCCTACGTCCACGTCGCCGGTGGTGTCCTGCGGGACGGACTGTGGCACGACACCCACCGGCACCCGGTCACCGGCTCCGTACTGGACGTGCTCGCCGCACTCGCCGAACGCGCCGATGTGCCCGGGGCCATGCTCGAACGCGACGGCGACTACCCCGGACCGGCCGACCTGGCGGACGAGCTGGCCGCGATCCGCGCAACCGTGGAAGGCACGAGGTGACCGGCACACACAACCCCCAGGAAGAGGTCCGGGCCCGGCTGGCCACCGCCCAGGCCCGGCTCCTCGCCGCGCTCCTCATCGGTGCCCCTGCACCGGCCGGGTTCGACGCCGCGCGCCTGGCCGTCCAGACAGCCACGCTGGTCGCGAAGCGACGAGACGGCGTGCACCGCGTCCGGCCCGACCTGCACGAGGCGCTGGGACCACGGTTCCGCGCCCTGTTCGACGCCTACGCCACCGCCTACCCGAAGTCGGCCCATGGCGGCAGTCGCGCGGACGCGCAGGCGTTCGTCCAGCATTTGGCGGCACAGGGCCTGCTGCCCCAGCCGCAGGCCAGGCCCTCACGGCCACGGACCCTGCTCCACCGACTGGCGCACCGCCTGACATTCCGTCGATGACACGCGCGGGGAACAGCCGGCGTGCCTCGTCACGCACGCACCGCACCCGGCCCCTCCGAGGAAGACCTCTTCGGCATCGGATCGCGCTGTTGCGGCTGTGCTGGAACGAGGCACTCGCCAGCCCGGACATCCAGCGCTACGCCTGGAACGTTCTGTGAGGTACGCCGGGCTGTCTCCCGGAATGCTGACTGCCTGGGGCTGGAAACCGGCGCAGCCACGCTGACCAGGCAGCTGGACATGTGGCTGCCGTCGAAGACAGGCCATGTCCGTCAGGAGTACCCACTACCAAGCGGTGTCCGGTGGGGCGTAGGACGCATCGCACACACACGCACCGCACACGCTCTGCGCCGCCCGCTGGTGCCGACGCGTTTGCCGCGGCCGGCCGGGTGACCGTGGGCCCTCTTCCCCGCCTGGGCGCGGTGAGCCGGCCCGGTCCTCAGCCTGGAAGGTTTTTGTCCCATTATTGTGGCTTTTCTGCATAGGTCTTTGTGGAGGGGATGGATCTGGGACGTGGCGTTCGCGGAGTCGGCCGGGGATGAGCCCGGGCCCCCTGCTGAGCCGGCCTCGGAGTCCGGCCGGGGGTCCTTGGCGCCGCTGCTGGCGGTGTGCGCCGGGTACTTCATGGTGATCCTGGACGTGACAATCATCAACGTCGCCGTGCCAGTCGTGGGCCGGGAACTGTCTGCCTCGCTCACCGACATTCAGTGGATCACGGATGGGTACACCATGGTCTTCGCCGGGTTTCTGATGACTGGTGGCGCGCTGGGCGACCGGCTGGGTAACCGTCGGGTCTTCTGCTGGGGCGTGGTGGTGTTCACTGTGTCCTCGGCGGTGTGCGCGTCCGCGCCGAGCGCTCCATTCCTGGTGACGGCCCGGTTGGTGGAGGGACTTGGGGCGGCGCTGATCGTGCCCGGCTCCCTGGCCTTGCTTCAACAGGCCTACCCTGCGCCGGCCGCACGGTCGTGGGCCTTCGGGCTGTGGGGTTCGATGGCGGGCATCGCGGCCTCTGCCGGACCGCTGCTGGGTGGGCTGCTGGTCGACACGGCGGGCTGGCGGTGGGTTTTCCTCATCAATCTGCCCGTCGGCGTGGCCTGCCTGGTACTGACCCTGCACGACGTGACGCCCTCGCCGCGGCGCGCCGCCCGGGCTCTGGACTGGCCGGCGCAGTGTGCGGTCGTGGCAGCAGTGGCCCTGCTGACCGGCGCGCTGAATGAGGCCGGACGGCGCGGCTGGTCGGATCCCGCTGTTGTCGCCGGGATGGGCCTTGCCGCACTGGCTGCCGCAACGTTCGCGGTGCGCGAGCGGCTGGCCCGGTCTCCCGCCCTGCCACTGAGCCTGCTCCGCTCGCGTGCAATGAGCGGAGCAGCCGCCATCGGTCTACTGTTCAACTTCGGCTTCTACGGCATGGTCTTCACCGCCAGCCTTGAGTTCCAGCACCAGCGCGGCTTCAGCGCCCTGGCCACTGGGGCGGCACTGTTCCCCGCGGTGGCGATGACCATGTTCGCCTCCGTCCTGTCCGGGCGGCTGACCCGCCGCACCGGCGATCGTCCGCTGGTGGCCTCCGGCATGCTCCTGGCTGCGCTGGGGCTGGCCGGCTGGGCCGCGGCGGGCGCTGATCCCGTCTACTGGCTGCTGGTGGCTCCCATGATGGCCGCAGGGTTCGGCACTTCCTTCGCCCTCACCGGCTCGACCGCCACTGTGATGGGCGCGGCACCCCCGGCGTATTCAGGGGCCGCCTCCGCCCTGTTCAACACCACCCGCCAGATCGGCAGCGCCACCGGCGTAGCACTGGGGGGCAGCCTGCTCGCCACCGGCGCCGACTACAACGCCGGGCTGCGTATCAGCATGGCCATCGGAGCCCTCGCCTATCTGACCGCCGCAGTCCTTGCGTGGCTGTGCGTGCCGGAGAAGGCCGAAGAGGCGTAGGGCGTCGCGACTGAAACTGTCGGGGGTCGGCGTCTCTGCGCTGTGGTGGGACTGTGCGCTGCGGCTGAGCAGATGCAGTGTGCCGAGACCTCGCACTGGATCAACTCGGCTCCTTCTTCGAGCACTTGACCACTAGTGCCGCGACAGGCAACGTTCGCCCCGTCGCGACGCCCGGCACTCCCCCAGCCTCCGGCCGGGGGGACCCCCAGAGCACGCACCGGACGCCGTTCCTTGACGGGCAAACGTTGCCTGCCGCGGCACTAGGCCGTGAAGGCGTCCGCGTGCTCCGCAGCCCACTGGGCGAAGGTGCGGGCCGGGTGGCCGGTGACCTTCTCGACGGTGTCGACGACCGTACGGCCCACCTCCGGGGTGTTGCCGTACGCCTCGATCAGAAAGCCGATCACGTCTTCCGGATGGCCCGCCGCCCGCCACTGCGCGACGGCCTGCTCCTCGGTCAGCTCGACCAGGGCGATCTGTCGGCCGCGGGCGGCGGCGATCGTCGCTACCTTCTCGCCGACGGTCAGCAGCTCGGGGCCGGTGATCACGTACTCCTGGCCCCCATGGCCCTCCTCGGTGAGCGCGACGGCGGCGACGGCGCCGATGTCGCCCTCATGGACCATGGCGCTCAGCCGGGAGACGAACGGCTCGCGGACTTCCCCCGAGGCCACGATCTGGTCCGCCCACTCAAGGGCATTGGCCATGAACTCGACCGGCATGAGGACGGTCCAGTCCACACCGTCGTCGGCCCGCACGGCGTCCTCCAGCAGGGACGGCCCGCCGCCGTGCAGCACGGTGACCCGGCGCACGCCGGCCGCGCGGGCCAGCTGAAGGATCCGCGGGCCAGTCTGAAGGGGGGGGCGAAGTAGGCCCGCCGAAAGTGATCAGATGGAGGCCGGTGACGCCCTGAAGGGCCGGCACCAGGCTGTCGGGATCGGTCAGGTCACCCTGGACGACCTCGACGCCGGCCGGGAGGCCGGCCCTCGCCTTCCCGCCCGCCGAGCACACCGTGGAGCGCCTGGCCCTGCTGACCCTGGAAGAGGCGCACGACCTGCTCCAGCTGCTGCAGACGGTGGCGCAGCAGGACGGGCCGGTGTCACCGGAGGCGGATCGGCTGGCGCGCGAGATCGCTGCCCGCATCCCTTCGGAGAACTGACCCGCGCCCGGGCACTGTGCGCGCAGGCCATCGAGGCCGGCCTGGTCGTACGGGCTGCCTGCGTACGAGTCATTGAGTCGCCCAAACCTCCGGTCCGCCGCCACGCCACTCGATCAGCCCGGGCTGCCGCACCCACGCCTCGTCGACGTCCTCCGCCCGCGGGACGCAGGAACTCGACGACGTCCAGCAGCCCGTGCTCAATTCACGGTCCGTCGTCTGCCACCGCGTACACGAACTGATCGAGAGCACGCCTGCGGGTGGAGAGCACGACAAGTGGCGGCCGGGTCACAGGACCGCCGCTATTCCTCTCCCGCGGCCTGAGGAGTGCGGCTACCGTGGTGCCATGGCGAAGGAGATCCGCATCGAGGTCGACGACGAGACGTACGCGGAGTTGCAGCGTCTCGCCGCCGACGGCCACGAGGAACCAGATCAGTACGCGAGCCGACGGCTGACAGCGGACCTGGCGCGCACACGGTTTCTCGAGGGTAGTGCTCTTTTCCTCAGCACTCCCGGGATGCGCGAAGAGTTCGCCCGCCGGTTCGGCCCGCAGCCCGGACCCAGCGCGTCCGCGGCGTAGGGTGGGCTGCCCGTAGTGGACCTCACGGTAGATCTTCCGTGGCTCCTGGAGATCGCCCGCATCCAGCTGGGCGACCCTGACGTGACCGACTGGGGAGCGCTGGAGGCGGCCCGGTCGCGCCACGCCTTCCATGTCATGGATGAACCCGTATACGCCCAGCCTCATCACCGGGCCGCCGCTCTCTTCCACTCGCTCGCCCGGGTCCCCGCGCTGGAGCACAGCAACGAGCTCTTCGGCGTAACCGTCGCGGCCGGCTACCTGCACGCCAGCGGCCTCCCTGCACGGTTCAGCGCCAAGGAGGCCGCCGACCTCGCGGAGCAGGTGTCGGCCGGGCACGTGGACGTGCGCGCCCTGGCCACTGCCCTGAAGGAGTGGACCGAGCGCGGCTAAGAGGTTGCGCGGACAGGCGGCTGGTCATGGTCGGCGTTGGGGCGTGTATCCCAGCGGTGGGTGGTCCATGCCCGTCGGATCGGGCTCCGTACGGTGATGATGGTGTCGGCGAGGTCGAAGAAGGCTTCGATGACGCTGGTCCGGTGTTCGTAGCAGCGGGCGAGTCGGTGGAAGGCGTTCTGCCAGGCGTGAGTGCGTTCGACATGCCACCGCTGGATGGCCTGGACCGGTGCCTTGGTCCCCTTGTGCGCGATCTGGCCGCGCAGGCCCCGCTCGTCGAGCAGGGTGCGGGACTTGGTCGAGTCGTAGCCGGCATCGAGGTGGACGGTGATCTCGTCAGGCAGTGGCCCAAGTGCGTTCAAAAGGTCGAGGGTTGGGGCCAGGAGCGGCGAGTCGTGACAGTTGGCGCCGGCCAGGACACGGCCGAGCGGGATGCCGTAGGCGTCGGTCATGCCCGAGCGCTTCATGCCCTGCTTTGCCCCGGTCGACCGGTGAGCGTCCGGCCGCCTGGCCGCCGCCGGGGGCCTTGGTGATGGCGCCGTCCACGGCGATCTGGTCAAGGACGAGGCCGACGATGCGGTCGTAGGCGTCGAGCGCGATCTCCTTCAGACGGGCGAACAGGCCCAGGCGGATCCATTGGTCGCGGCGGTTGCGGATGGTCGTGGCCGAGCAGGTGGAATCCGCGATCGCCTCGTAGGAGCACCCGAACCGGAGGACCTGCAGCAGCTTGTCGAAGACGATCCGGTCGCCGATCCGGCGCCGGTGGCAGCCCAGCGGATGGGCCGGATCGAGCTGCGGCCGCCGCGGCAGCAGGGCGGCGAATTGGTCCCCTAGCGGTTCCGTCAGCCATGATGGCAGCGCAGGCACAGGTCTCCCCGATGATCACAGAGCGTCGCAACTCCATGATCACGGGCCTGTGCCTGCCTCCCCTGACGCTGCACCCCATCACTACACGTCGCGGACCGCGAACAGTTCGACCGCTGCCCCCGACGATTCCAGCAGTGGTGCAGCGGCAGAACGCCGGGGGTCCGCCCGGTAGGCAGCGAGATCCTCGCTGTTGGGAAAGGTTATGAGATGGGCCTCGACCTGATCGTCCAGAGTGCGCAGTCGCCGCTCAAGATGTCCTCCATACTCGGCAAGGAGTGGCACAACGGCGCTTTCATAAGCGTCGAAGGCGCCCAAGCCTCCTTCAGGCAGCCGCGCGAGCATCAAGTATGTGACGGCCATGGCTCCCTCACAGCAGTCTGAAGACGAAGACAGTGATCTTCTGAGCCTAGCTGGACCGCGCGCCCTCAACGCCACCCTGGCGATCGCCTATCTGCGCGACCTCTAAGGCGGTTGGCGATCAGGAGGTCCATGCGGCTGTTGCGAAACGAATGGGACCTTCGTGATCGCATCCAAGGTCCACTGGAGGCTGTGGTGAGGTTTCCACTGCCGGATGGGCGCGCTCGCATCGTTGAGCTGGAGCGCATCGGCGACGGATCCGGGAGTGACGGTGACACGCCGGCGAGGTTGCGCTTCAGCTTGGCTTAGCACTTGATGTGGACATGGTGCATGATCACGCGTGCGCCCCGGGTGCAAGAGCGTTGTCGTGAGCCCAGGTGTCGATGGCGGCGAGGGTACGGGGCATGAAGGTGCCGACGGTCATTATGTGGTCGGAGCCGACGAGCTCGACGTAGGTGCCCCGTGACCCGTCCTTCTTGGCTGTGACCCTGCCGATCCGCGGCACCGTGCACTTGTCCTCGGAGCCTGTGACGACGAGGACGGGAGCGTCGACGGCGTCGAAGTCGACTCGAGCGTTCTGCCGGGGGTCGAGACACCACAGCGACATCTGCCGGTATCCTGTGGACCCTGCCGGTGACGACCGCCGAGATCGAGTTCCGCCTACGCCACGGCCACGAGGCGTTGGAGCAACGCTTCGACGAAGCAGAGGTCATTCCGACCGATCCGTTCAGAGCCTCTGTCGTCTGAGTTCGCGTCCGCACCACTCTGGTGGTCCCAGAAAAGACCGCCCTCCGGGACCATCTCAAGACGCCTGATCTTCACCAATCACCCGCAAAATGGGGCCAGTTGGAGTCGCCTTGGTGGAGCCGCAGAACGCCGCCCTAACCAATCCTGGCGAGTACGGGAACTGACGGAGTTCGCCTCTGGGATGTACGTACACGTACGGAGCGTCGAGCACTGACCTGGCCCGCCCGTACAGCACGTTCGGTGGCGTTCAGCCCGGATGGCCGCGCCCTGGCCTGCGTAAGCAGAGACGAGACCGTTCGCCTCTGGACAGCCCGATGAGGAGGATGTCTCTGTTTCCCGGGATCGATGTGCGAGTGGAGCGCGTCAGCGACTCCTCCGACCCTGATGGTGGAGGCGGTGTCCACCGCTCGTCCGGGCCGCTGCCCGGACTGCCGCAAGCGGGCGAAACGCGTGCACAGCAAGCATGTACCAACACACCCTGGACGAAGGCCCGTTGGTCTCTCGCCGCGTCAGAGTTACGCTCCGGGTACGTCGCTACTTCTGCGGCCGGCGAACCTGAGCCCGTCAGACGTTCGTCGAACAGATTGGCGGACCGGCGGAACGGCACCGCCGCTCCAGCGTCGGGCTGACGGGCCGGCTGCGGTCGATCGCGATCGAGTTGGGCGGCCGTCCGGCCGCGCGGCTGTGCCGGACCGCGCCCCCGCGGGTGCTGGGGTGGACGAGTTCGCCTTCCGCAGGGCTACGCCTACGGCACCGTCCTGGTCGACGCCGAGGCCGACCGGGTCGTGGACGTGCTGCCCGACCGCACCTCGGAGGCGTTCGCCATCTGGCTGGCTCGGCATCCAGGTGCCGAGATCGTTTGTCGTGACCGGGCCACCGCCTACACGAAGGCGGTCAAGGATGATGAGGACTCTTGAAACCAAAGAGCCCCATCACTGCGGACAGAGCCCTGAAAGCGGCCAGCAACGCTCCTCGCCTCGCTTCGTTGGCATCGGCGCAGCTCGCTCGTCCTGCGTGACGACGAGGTGGGGCCCCGCCACACCGCACCAGCCTCGACCTGGACGGGGCACGGCGGTGGTGCGTCTGCCCTGATGCGCCGCGGCCGGCGCGCGATTGCCGCGTCCTGGGTGGCGCCCGCAGCGGCCACCGGAGGCCGGGGTGGCGTGCCTGCCTGCTGCGTGTGCCGGAAATCCGGATGTGTGCGGCCGCGGCCGTCGCCTAGGGTGTCGGTCATGCGTGTCGTTTTCACCAAGGGGCCCGGTACGAGTTACGACATCGCGGTGCACCGCGAGACCGGTGCCGCGCTCGCCCCGCGCAACGGGCCCGGCGGGCATCCGTATCTCCCGCATGACTTGGTGCACTTCCTCGTCGAGGCGGAGGCCGGCATCAAGCTCGGGGTCTACGGGCGGCTGGCCGCCGGTGACAACGGCCTGTTCTGGCCCGCCGACCCCGCGGAGCGGGCCAAGGCCGCCCGGCGCCGCAGGTCGAAGCGGGTGAAGTCGTCTCCCCAGGCGAAGGCCGACATGGCCAGGTCGGAGGAGCTGGCGGGCATCGCCGTACCCGTGTGGGAGGTGCGGCATGGCCACGCGCGGGAGCTGCCGGCGTATGTGACGGCGGGGGAGATCACCCCGGTGGTCGACCGGATCGTGTCCCGGTTCGACGACTACGCCGACCGCTGGCACACGCTGCCGGTCGGAGGTTCGCTGACCCTGACGTGGTGACGCAGGCTCAGTCCGCCTGATCCAGCTGCCACTCAATGGATGGGGCGATCAACGCAGCAGGTTTGCGAAGCCTGGGAGAAGCTCGTGAGCGGGTCCCGGCGGTCCGCAAGATGGAGCACACCATCGAATTCCTGCCAGACCAAGACGGGCGGCCGGGCCTGAGAAATGGCACCGCCGCGAGATCGTCGGCGCCATCCGCTACCTGGTCGACAACGGCGTCGAATGGCGGGCACTGCCCGCCGATTACCCGCCCTGGCAGACCGTCTCCACTACCGCCTCGCTCGCTGGCACAGGGCCGGAGTCGTCGCGTTCCTGCACGACCAGGTCCGCCGCCAGATCCACACTGGCCAGGGCGATGCCCCTGGCCAGTCACCTTGATCGTCGACTCGCAATCCGTCAAAGGAGCCGAGACCGTTTCCAAGGCCACCCGCGGCTTCGACGCGGGAAAGAAGATCAACGGATGCAAGAGACACATCGCCGTCGACACTCTCGGACTCCCGCTGATGATCACGGTGACACTCGCCGACACCACCGCCGGGACGCCGCCCGTGAACTCTCTGGCGACTTCGCGTCATGCAGCCCCAGATCACCCAGGTCTGGGCCGACTCCGCCCACGCCGGCCAGCTCACCAACTGGTCCAGCGGCTTCCTCAACATGACCTTGAAGGCCGTCTCCCGCCCTCACGGAGCACACGGGTTCGTCGTCCTGGCCCGACGCTGGAGAGTCGAACGAACCCTGGGCTGGATCATGAAGTCCCGGCGCAACGTCCGAGACTACGAGCGACTCCCACAGCACTCAGAAGCCCACCTGACCTGGGCCCTGATGACCCGCAGGCTCACCCGGAAAGGGTCCCGGCCCAACTGGTCGAAGAAATCTGAGTGTTCCTGCCGGGAGGGCGGCAACGAGAACCGGGTGTTCCGCCGGAATCGGTCCGCTGCTGCTGACCAGATGACCTCGCCATCAGGCATGCCGCACGTCTCTGCCCAGCCGTGGGCCTCGTCATCCCTCTCCTATGTCTGCTCACCGAGAGGCTTGAGCGAGTATCTCCCGTTCAGCGGCACGATCAGCGGCAGGCAGGCCGAGGAACAGCGCTGCCGCCTGTCGCAGATCGAAGTGCGATCAGGATCACCTTGTTGCAGTGCGTGCGTGCTGAAGACGGTAGAGAGGTGGTTGTCGTTGAGCGAGAGGACGAGAAGACGTGGATGTGTATGAAGCCGTGGACAGTCGCCGGGCTGTGCGGGCGTTCAGCGATGAGCCGGTATCCAAAGAGATACTCGAACGAGTGCTGGCTGCAGCGACGCGGGCTCCGTCGAGTGGGAACCTCCAGCCATGGCATGTGTATGTCGTGACCGGCGAGCCCTTGGCCGAACTGAAGAGGCGCGCGACGGCCAGGGCACTGGCGGGAGACCCGGGTGATGAGCGGGAGTATCCGATGTACCCGGCCGAACTGACCTCGCCGTACTTGGACCGCTTTTCCATCGCGGCCGCCCAGCGGTACAAAGCGCTGGGAATCGAGCGCGACGACCCCGACAGGCCCATGAAGATCGCCGCCTTGAACTCGGAGGCGTTCGGGGCACCGGTCGTACTCTTCTGCTACCTCGACCGGACGATGGGGCCCGGACAGTGGGGAGACGCGGGGATCTACTTGCAGACGGTCATGCTGTTGCTGAGGGCGGAAGGGTTGCACAGTTGCCCCCAGGTGATGTGGACGATGTATCGCAAGACTGTCAGCCAGATAGTCGGAGCCGATGACGGGCTCGTGCTGTTCTGCGGTGTCGCGGTGGGATTCGAGAAGGAAGGCGTGCCACGGCTGCGTACCGGGCGGGCGGACATGACAGAAACAGTGAGCTTCATCGGAGTGTGACCGCCAGTACTCCAGTGTGGTTTCGTGATCCATCCGGTGGGTTCGTCGGCGGACCGTCGTTAGTAGTGGCAGCGTCGGGCGGTTCCTGGTGGCGTCTGCGCCAGGCGGACCAGCGCAGCAGTCTGGCCGCGGTCATGGCTGGTGGGGTGAGGGCGGCGGCGAGCAGGCGGCGGATCTCCGGGACTGCCAACGCGATCGGATCGTGGCTGCGGGCGGTCCGGTGCGGATCGGCGCGCCTCGTCGCGGCCGATGGGGCGGCGACGGCGGCCAGGAAGGCAAGGGCGAGCATGGCCGGCGTGATGTGCCGGTGCCATGAGGTCCAGTTGCGGACCTGGTAGTGGGCGAGGCCGACCTGGCTTTTGGCGGCCTGGAAGCATTCCTCGACGCTCCAGCGGACACCGGCGACGCGGACCAGTTCGGACAATGTCACCTTGCTGGGTGACCAGCACAGGTAGAAGGCGAGTTCACGGGTGGTCCGGTGCGGCGGATGAGCAGGTGGCGGTGGCTGTCGGTGCCGATGTGGGTCCAGGCCCATTCGTAGGAGCGCGGGCCCTTCGCGACGCTTCCGGCGTTGTGCCGTTGCCAGGCCGTGGCGGGCAGACGGTTGGCGACGGTGTCTGCGCGAGCGGGGGTGCGGCCGTGGTGGATCCGGACCCTGGTGGAGCAGGCGACGGCCATCACGTAGCCGATGCCGCGTGTTTCCAGGGCGGCGCGGAGTTGCGGGTCCTGGCCGTAGGCTTCGTCGCCGGTCACCCATGAAGCGGTGACCCCGACGTCCAGTGCGGCGGCGATCATCTCCTCGGCCAGGCGGGGCTTGGTCGCGAAGTGCACCTCGTCGGGTATCCCGGCCGCGCGGCGGCGCTCGGCATCGGTGCACCAGGAGTGCTCGGGCAGATACAGCCAGCGGTCGATCAGGGCCCGTCCCTGGGTGGTGGCCAGGGTGAGAAACACTCCCACCTGGGAGTTCTCGATGCGACCTGCGGTGCCGGTGTACTGGCGCTGCACCCCTGCCGAGGCCCGGCCCTTCTTCACGAAGCCGGTCTCGTCCACGATCAGAACCGCGCCCTCGGTACCCAGGTGTTCCACGGCGTAGGCGCGTAGGTCGTCGCGGACGGCGTCGGCGTCCCAGCGGGTGTGACGCAGCAGGCGCTGCATCGGCCCGGGCCGGGCGTAATCGGCCTGTTCGGTCAGCTGCCGGCAGTTTTTCGCTCGACACCCGACAGCAGCCCGAGCAGATGGGCGCGGGCGGTGGCCCGGGGCTCAACTCGCCCGAATCGTCCTGCGATCCGGGCCATGACGTGGTCGGACATCGCCCGCCGGCGGGCAGGGTCTACGCTATGGCCTGCGGCCACCGCACGATCTTCAGGAGTCCACACAACCCCCGATGATCATGCGGTGGCCATACCCGTTCCCAGCTGGGCCCACCGCAAGATCGCGAAACCGGACTGGAGTATTAGGCGCTGACCTTGTCCTCCAGATGCTGCAGCACCCATCCCGGTGCCGATGCCAGGGACGTGAGCATCTCCAGCGCGGCGCACGTGTTGCCAAGGGCACGGTGCTGGCCGCCCAGCGGCAGGAAGTCGCGCATGCCCTCCCAGTCGGAGCGCTTGCGCATGATGCACCCCCACCGATCCCTCTCTCGTAGGTGCTGCGGATCCGCCTCCACCCGAAGGCAGTCGCTCATGATGACCGTCTTGTCGTACTCCGCGTTGTAGGTGAGGATCTTCCGCCCGGCGGTGACGCGCAGCACCTCCGGCAGCACCTGGTCCCAGGTTGGTGCGTCCGCGACCATCGCGTCAGTGATCTTGTGAAGGTCGAAACTGTCCTCGGTCACCGGGATTTGCGGGTTGACCAGGTTCTCCAGGAGGACCTCGCCGGTGGCCGCGTCGACCACGGCGATCTCCATGACCCGGCCCCACGGGGCGTGTGTCTCGGTGTCCAGCACGCAGGCCACGCCTGGTTGCAACATCTGCCGCGCCCAGTGGATGGCCCTGCCCTGTTCGCTCAGCAGCTGGATGCCGTCCGCGAAGCGGGAGGCGACCGGGTTGCCGGCGAGCAGCGCGGCGACGTCGTCCCGCGACGGGGTGCCGTCCAGGCCCGGCTCCCAGTCGATCAGCCAGCGGTTGTCGAGGTTCGCGAAGCGCGTCCAGACCGGCAGGTCGAAGGTCTCGCGTAGCTCGTCGACGAAGGCGCGGACGATGGTGGCCGCTGCGGTGCCAGCTGGGCGAAGGCCCGCAGCGGAGAGGGTCGGCCGGGCTTGGTCGCCCGGACCGCCTCCCAATCCACCCCGGGAATGTCCTTGAGCGCGTCCAGGTCGCCAACCCGGTACATCGGCACCTCGACGACTTTCCGGTGGCCGCGGTCGCCCGACCACACCGTGCGCCGCACGTGGCTGACCGGCGCCCGCCATCCGGCCTCGATGCAGTACTCCAGGTCCCGGCGCCGGATATCCAGGTGCTGCGCCGCCCGCTCCGGGCCGAGCATCCGCGCACAGGATGTCCGCCCCCAGGTCCTCGTTGCCGGCGAGCCGCTCGACGTCCTCAAGCGCCCACCGTCCGAAGCGGCCGGGCGCGATGCCTTGCTTCTGGGCAGCCTTCTCGAACTCGGCGACCTCCCAGCCGCACCGGCCAGCCGCCTCGTCCGTACGGGCCGAGGCCTGAAGCCACGCGACCCGCTCGGTCACGATCTGCTCCAGCGCCGCGCACATCTCCGAGGTGAGCTGCTCGATGTCACACGCCCAGACCTCGAGCAGCTCGCCGGCGAGATGCGGCGCCTGCGCCAGCAGTTGCGCCCCGTGGCGCGCGCCGTAGTCGGGGTGCGTGCCGAGCACCTCGATGATCTGGTCGCGGCGTGCCTTGACATCGTCGGCCTGCTCGTTCGACCACCGGCCCGAGTTCAGGGTCGGAGCCGGGATGAGTCCCGTGAGCTGCCCCCGTTCGACCTGCCACCGGGCCAGGCCCGCGTGATCGGCCAGCTGGACCGGGCCGAATCCCTTGCGCCCCATCGCTAGTCCCTTCTCCTGGTCACTCCGCCATCGCAGAACAGAACGTGACAGAACATCTGAAAACTTGTCAAGAAGTTTTGAACATAGGCGAATTGGGGCAATGCGCTTATGACTGCACACGCGTACGCGAGGGAAAATCACCCGGCCGGAGCCGCCTCCCGGCCCGGCGACGACTCCCCTGCCGATGGGCGGGGCTCCGTCGTCGTACGAGGGAGGGCGGCGGGTGTCCCGCATGCGGGTGACACTCACCCGCCACGCTCGTGACCCGGGGCCTCACGCGCTCTGGGCACGGCTGTGCCGGTTGACCTCCGCCGCCCACGCCCATGCCCACGGTGACGGCCCGCCCCTTCTGGCCTGGGGCGACCTGCGCCGGCGCGCGGGGGAGGGGCTGACCGTTGCGCGGACCCGCCTCCGAGCCGGTCCGCGCCCTGGCTGCCGGCCGACCCGACCTCGCGGAACACCTGCTGGCCCCCCTGGGGCAGCTGCCCGGCATCCAGCTACGCCTGGAAGCCTGCTTCCACTACCTCACCGGCACCGCCTCGCCGACGTCCTGGACACCGCCCGCCTGCTGCGCCCCATCGACCGACGCCACCTCGACTCCGGCGAGCGCTGGCTGAAGGACGCGGCCGTCATGCGGGAGATCGCCCGCCGTATCGCCGCGGCCGCCGGCCACGGCGACGACCGCGCGGCCCGGCTCCTGGCGGAAACCGCCGCCACGGCCAACGCCTGCGCCGTCGACCCCGCGGGCGACCTCGGCCTGGGCCGTCCCCACTTCCCCGAACCCGCCGTCGTCGGCGCCCCGGCGGCCCCGAGCACGCCGCTCAGCTGCTGCGTGAGCGCGCCGAGGCCGGCCTCATCCGCCGCGGCTTCGACCGAGACCTCCCGCGCCCGCCGGCGACTCGAGGAAGAGCTCGCCGTCATCCGCACGCTGCAGTACGACACCTACTTCCTCACCGTCGCCCCGGTCGTCGCCGACGTCCTGTGGGTTCGCATTTCGCCTGTCCCTTTCTCAGCGGCAGTGGCCCTTGCCCGGCTCTTGGGACAGAGAAGTGAGACGAACGACCGTGTGTCCGAACCCTCCATGAACCTGCCGTTCGCCTACGCACCATCCCGCTCCCACGCTGGTGTCGCGGTCACGAAGAGGGCTCAGGAGTACGCGCGAGGTACTCCTGGAGTTCGCGGTGCCGGAACTGCTGGGCAACACCGGCTGCCCTGACCAGGCCGGCCCCGTGACACCACCACAGGAATCGGTCGAGGCCCGTTGGCAAACGCCCTCTGGTGGACACCAGCAGGGCGAGATGCCTCGCCCCCGCGAGCCCCGCCGTTACTCCGAACCCCGCTCCCACAGTCAGAGCGCATGCGAGCATGAATCCCGGTGCCAGCACCTCTCGCATGATCAGTGCGAGTGCGCGCTCATTGTGAGCGCTGATGCGATCCTCAACCGAAGACTGCGCGAGATGGGCGTGCGCGGGTCGGTGGCGTAGTCGACGTCCTCCTCCACGACCGGACCGGTGCGCAGAGCTGTGGCGAAGATACTCAAGATCCCCAACGCCACAGCCGAGGCCACTGGCAGGAAGAGCCAGCTCACCGCCCTGATGATGACGGCAGTTGCGACCGGCCCGCCCACCGCCGGCCATGACAAGAACCACCCGCATCCCGCTTGGAACAGATCGATGCGGGCCGGCTTGGGTCAGGTCTGTGCCCAACTCGCGGTCAGCATCGCGAAGGCTGAGAGTCCTGCGGCAGAGACGGCGCCGAGGTACTGCCAGGACAACAGGGCCGGCGTGTGGAGCAGCATGATCGAACCACCAGTCAGCCAGATGACAGCGACGGCTGCGAAGGTGACATATCGCGGGCGACGGCCTGCGAGCGGCCACAGTTCGTGAAGGACGATATCGGTGCCCGAAAGGAGGCGCCCGCCGACGGAACGAGATGTGACCTCGTTGTTCCCCAGGTAGGAGGCGAGTGTCGCGAGCCACATGTGGACCCGCTGCGGTGTATAGGCGGCCTTCCGGCCTTCTCGGCCCGCCTTGACGGCGGCCGGGATGTAGAGGCCGAGCAGATGATCTCGGATCTTGTCCTCGCCATCCAGCTCTGGGCGCAGCAGGTCGGACGGATCGCGGATGTACGTCCGGGCGTCGTAGTCCTGATAGGCCGTCACGGCCAAACTCAACCGCCACGGCGTGGCGAGGCTGCGAGCCAAAGCCCCGTCCGGATGGAAGTCGATGGCGTCAAGGACGTGTTGCCAGCGCGCTGTACCGTGCCGTCCCACCCGCGATTCCACGAACATCAGCGCCTTGTCCGCGGCGACGGCCTGGATCTCCACGCTCGCCGCGTCCTCCACTGCCATCGTCACGGTCTCCAACGCCCTGTGCTGCTCGGTGCGGCAGCTCACCACCAGCCCGGGTCTGCCCTGGGCGCTCTGGAAGGCGTTGAGAACCTCAAGCGCCAGGACCGCGCATCCAGGTCTCCGGCGACGGCACCACTGGACCACAGCCGCCACCGAAAGCGGCACCGGCGCCACAGTACTGGCGCAGTTCCCGGCCCAGACCGCACAGCACATCAAGATCACCCTCACCGGTTCCGCCACCAGCTGGTGGTCCGTCCACGAACTCAACCTCTACAGGGAACTGGAACGCAGCCGCAGCGGCTGGACCGCCACCGAGTCCGGCGGAGCGGCAGGCAACGTGCTCGACAGCGACAGCGGCACGCGCTGGAGCACCGCAGGCCGCCCGCCAGTGGTTCAAGGCCGACATCGGCTCAAGCCAGTGGTTCAACCACATCGTCCTCGACTGCGGAACCCGTACCGGCGACCATCCCCGCGGCTTCACAGTGGAGGCGTCCGACGAAGTGGCCATCGCGCCTGGGGCCTACGGCGCCTCGGACAGGAGGACCTGGACTGCCAGGGCGCCACCTGCCTGTACGCCGTTTACGACCTGGGATCTGGAACCGCTGGCCTGCCTGGTCGCTTGGCTTTCCTTCCACTGGGGGACCCGCTGCACCACCGACGGCAAGACCGTCTGGGCCGAGCAACCCCAGTCTTCCCGCTGAGCCAGTCCCGCGATGTGACACGGAGAGCTGCGGCTAACCGCCGATTGCCTACATGGGTCGTGTCGGCTGCAGGAACGTCGGACGTCCAGGCCTGAACCCGCCTTCTTGCCTCAATGGTCAGGTGCCAGATGCGGGCGCAGGGCCCCGCGAGCTGCCGCAGGCCGAGGCCGGGGTCGGCGAGCAGGGTGCTCAACGGCACGGCGGGGGTGCCCGGCGCGGGTGGGGTGGGGCCGGTCGGCGGCATGAGCGGTTTTCGGGGTGACGGTGCACCACGGACGGGGGCTCCGGGTGGTCACCCACCAGACTTTGTCCTGTAGGTGGAAAAAGATGCATCCGAGTCGTGCGTAAGTCCTTCCCAGTCTGGAAAATCGTTGCTACGTTCCTCCCGAAAGCCTGACGACTCAGCCAGCGGAGACAGGCGTTTGGGTCCCCAGCCGTAGGCGAGGGGAGGGGAGGGTTCGTGAGACGGATGACTGCTCGACCTGAGAACGCGCATCAGGCGCGGCTGCTTCGTCTACTGCGTGACAACGGGTCCAACTCCCGTGCTCAGCTGGGTGATCTGATGGACCTGTCCCGTTCGAAGCTGGCTGTCGAGGTGGACCGGCTGTTGGAGACGGGGCTGGTTGTCGCGGACGGGCTCGCCCCTTCGCGGGGCGGCCGGCGTTCGCACAACATCCGGCTCGCGCCGACGCTGCGTTTCCTCGGTGTCGACATCGGTGCCACGTCGATCGATGTCGCCGTAACGAATGCGGAGTTGGAGGTCCTGGGGCATCTGAATCATCCGATGGATGTCCGGGAGGGGCCGGTGGCGGTCTTCGAGCAGGTGCTGTCGATGGCTGCCAAGCTGAGGGCCTCCGGTGTCGCGGAAGGCTTCGACGGCACCGGGATCGGGGTCCCGGGACCGGTCCGCTTTCCGGAGGGAGTGCCGGTCGCGCCTCCGATCATGCCGGGCTGGGACGGCTTCCCGGTGCGGGAGGCGCTCAGTCAGGAACTGGGCTGTCCGGTCATGGTCGACAACGACGTGAACCTGATGGCGGTGGGGGAGCAGCACGCGGGCGTGGCGCGTTCCGCAGGTGACTTCCTGTGCATCAAGATCGGGACCGGCATCGGCTGCGGGATCGTGGTCGGCGGCGAGGTCTACCGGGGGACGACGGGCAGCGCCGGCGACATCGGTCATATCCAGGTGGAACCGGGAGGCCGTGCGTGTGCGTGTGGCAACCGGGGTTGCCTGGAGGCGCATTTCAGCGGTGCCGCGTTGGCCCGTGACGCGGAGGAGGCCGCGCGCGCGGGCCGGTCGGTGGAGCTTGCTGCCCGGCTGGAGACGGCCGGGCATCTGACGGCCGCGGATGTGTCGGCCGCTGCGGCGGCGGGGGACGCGGTGGCTTTGGAGCTGATCCGGGAGGGCGGGACGCGTCTGGGAAAGGTCATCGCCGGTCTTGTCAGTTTCTTCAACCCGGGGCTGGTCGTGATCGGCGGTGGTGTGACCGGGCTCGGGCACACGCTACTGGCCAGTGTTCGGACCCAGGTGTACCGGCAGTCGTTGCCGCTGGCCACGGGCAACCTGCCGATCGTGCTGGGGGAGTTGGGACCGGCCGCCGGAGCCATCGGCGCGGCCCGGCTCATCAGCGACCACGTCTTCTCACCGGCCTGACCGCTGCCGGGCCCCGCCGGACACGGACCACCACCGACCACGGCGATCACCGCAACACCCTCGTGCCACGGCAACCCCATGGCGCCCTCGCAACACCCATAGAGCCGCCGCACCGCCCAAACCACCGCCGTACCACGGCACCACGCCTCGGTGACCGGCTCCCACCACCGCACTACTCGCCGGGCCGTCAGGCCTGCCCTGCCCTGCTCAGCCCGTACGCCGCCCTGTCTTGCCCAACCCCTACGCCCCGGCGCACACGATGCCAGGGGCGCCCCAGAGCCGCCCATGTACCCGAACCGCCCTGTCCAGCCCTGCCCGCTCACGGCCCGCACCCGCCCGAGGGGATTCCCATGGCACCACAACCACCCCTGCTCACCGTGTCCGGTATCACCAAGTCGTTCCCGGGCGTCCGCGCCCTGGACGGTGTGGACCTTGAAGTCCAGGCCGGCGAAGTCCACTGCCTCCTCGGCCAGAACGGCGCCGGCAAATCAACTTTGATCAAAGTGCTCGCCGGAGCTCACCAGCCCGACGGCGGTGAGATCACGTGGCGGGGCGAGCCTGTGACCTTGGGGTCGCCGATCGCCGCCATGCGTCTGGGTATCGCCACCATCTATCAGGAACTCGATCTGATCGAGGGGCTGTCCGTCGCGGAGAACGTCTTCCTCGGGCACGAACCCACGTCCGCCGGGTTCGTCGTACGCGGCTCCGCCGCCCGTACGGCGACCGCGGAGTTGCTGAAACGTCTCGGGCACTCGGAGATCGATCCCTCGCGGCTCGTCGGCGACCTGTCCGCGGCGCAGCAGCAGATCGTCTCGATGGCCCGCGCGCTGTCCCATGAGGTTCGGCTGATCGTGATGGACGAGCCGTCTGCGGCGCTCGACCCCGACGAGGTCGACAACCTCTTCAGGATCGTGGGCGATCTGACGGCCGACGGTGTCGCCGTCGTCTACATCTCCCACCGTCTTGAGGAGATCCGCCGCATCGGCGACCGGGTCACCGTCCTGAAGGACGGACGGGCCGTCGCCGGCGGTCTGCCCGCCAAGACGACTCCGACCCATGAGGTCGTGGCTCTGATGACGGGCCGGAACGTCGAGTACGTCTTCCCCGAGCGCCCCCAGGCGGGGTTCGCCGCGGGGCGGGAACCGGTGCTGACGGTCGAAGGGCTGACCCGGCGCGGCGAGTTCGCGCCCGTCGATCTGGAGCTGCGGCCCGGTGAGATCGTCGGTCTGGCCGGGCTCGTCGGTTCCGGACGCAGCGAGATCCTGGAGACGATCTACGGAGCTCGCAGGGCCGACGGCGGCCGTGTCCTCGTCGACGGCACCCCGTTGCGCCCCGGCAGTGTCCGCGCCGCCGTCCGCGCCGGCATCGGCCTCGCGCCCGAGGAACGCAAGGCGCAGGGCCTGCTGATGCTGGAGTCCGTCAGCAGCAACGTCTCGGTCGCCACCCTGTCCCGGTTCTCCCGCGCGGGCTGGCTCGACCGGCGTGCCGAGCGCGCCGCGGCGCACCAGGCGGTTCGGGAGCTGTCCTTGCGGCCCGACAATCCCGACGCCGCGATCCGGACGCTGTCCGGCGGCAACCAGCAGAAGGCGGTGCTCGCACGCTGGCTGTTGCGCGGCTGCAAAGTGCTGCTGCTGGACGAGCCGACCCGGGGTGTCGACATCGGCGCCCGGGCGGAGCTTTACGCAGTGATTCGCCGGCTGGCCGACGAGGGCCTGGCCGTACTTCTCGTGTCCAGTGAGGTGCCCGAAGTCCTGGGCCTCGCCGACCGGGTGCTGGTGCTGCGGGAAGGCAGCGTCGTGCACACGGCGGACGCCCGGGAGCTCGACGAGCACCGTGTACTTGATCTTGTGATGGAAGGGAGCCCGACGCCATGACGCAGCCGGCCACTGCGGCGCAGCAGGAAGCGCCGACGTCCGCCGCCAAGTCCGCGGGGGACAAGGAGAGTTCGCGCCGACCGCTCGGTCTGCGGTGGGACGTGCGCAGTCTGTCGCTGCTCGGCGTCCTCGCCGTACTCGTCGTGGTCGGTGGGATCACCGCGCCGGAGGAGTTCCTGGCGACGAGCAATCTGCAACTCGTCCTCACCCAGGCGTCCGTGATCGGTGTCGTCACCGTCGGCATGACGTTCGTCATCACCAGCGGCGGGATCGACCTGTCGGTCGGCGCGATCGTGGCGCTCGCCTCGGTGTGGGCGACGACCGTGGCCACGCAGGAGTTCGGCTTCGCGGGCATCCTCTTCACCGCCGTGACCGTCGGTGTGGGCTGCGGTCTGGTGAACGGCATGCTGGTCGCCTACGGCAGGATGGTGCCGTTCATCGCGACGCTGGCCATGCTTGCCTCCGCCCGGGGCCTGGCGTTGCAGATCACGGACGGCAGCACCCAGGTCGTGACCGTCGAATCGGTGCTCGATCTCGGTGTCAGGGACGCCTACATCCTCGGCATCCCGCCCCTGGTCCTGGTCTTCGCCGCGGTCACCGTCATCGGCTGGCTGGTGCTCAACCGCACCACCTTCGGCCGCCGCACCGTCGCCGTCGGCGGCAATGCGGAAGCCGCGCGCCTCTCCGGCATCGATGTCCGCCGCCAGCGCCTGTACCTGTACCTGTTGTCCGGCCTGTGCTGCGGTATCGCCGCGTTCATGCTGATCGTGCTCGCCGGCTCGGGTCAGAACACCAACGGCAACCTCTACGAGCTGGACGCCATCGCCGCGGCGATCATCGGCGGCACCCTGCTCAGCGGCGGTCGCGGCACCATCGTCGGCTCCGTCCTCGGCGTCCTGATCTTCACCACGATCACCAACATCTTCGCGCTGAACAACCTCGAGACCGCTGTCCAGCAGATCGCGAAGGGCGCGATCATCGTCGCCGCCGTCCTGGTCCAGCGCCGCTCACTGCGCGGCGGCGACGCCTGACGCCGTGCAGCACACCGCCGGACGGCGGGCCCTGACCCCGCCGTCCGGCACCCCCACCTGCTCCATCTGACGCACACCGCCCAGTCGAAGGGTCGATCCGCCATGGCAAGAATCCCCGCCACCAGCCGCAGAGCACTGCTGTTCGGCGCCGCAGCCGTTTCCTCCGGCGCGCTGCTGACGGCCTGCACCAGCAACGAGCCCACGAACCAGGAAGCGGCCGCGGACAACGCCGCCCCGGTCGCGGACGACAAGCCGGGCAAGCCCGTCACCATCGGCTTCGCCGGCCCGCAGGCCGACCACGGCTGGCTCAACGCCATCAACGACAACGCCAAGTCGCGTGCGGAGAGGTACTCCGACGTCACGCTGGAGATCACCGAGGGTTCCAACGACACCGCCCAGCAGATCGGCCAGATCGAGACCCTCATCAACAAGAAGGTCGACGTGCTGGTGGTGTTGCCCGCCGACGGCAAGGCGCTCACCCAGGTCGGGCTCAAGGCGATGCGCGCGGGCATCCCGGTCGTCAACCTCGACCGGATCTTCAACTCGCCGCAGGCGTACCGCTGCTGGATCGGCGGCGACAACTACGGCATGGGCCTCAACGCCGGCCACTACATCGGCGAGCAACTCAAGGACAAGCCGAACGCCCGCGTCGTCGAACTCGCAGGGCTCGACAACCTGGAGCTGACCCAGCAGCGCACCCAGGGCTTCGACGACGCCCTGAAGAACTACCCCAACATCAAGAAGGTGGCCCGCCAGGCGGCCGACTTCACCGTCGAGTCCGGCCAGGCCAAGATGGCGCAACTGCTCCAGGCCCAGTCGAAGTTCGACGCTCTGTGGAACCACGACGACGACCAGGGCGTGGGCGCGCTGCGCGCCATCGAGCAGGCCGGCCGCGACGACTTCCTGATGGTCGGCGGAGCGGGTGCCAAGTCCGCGATGGACGCCATCAAGGCCGGCAACAGCGTGCTCAAGGCGACCGTCCTGTACCCGCCGACGATGGCCGCCTCCGCCATCGATCTCGCCCGGGCGCTCGGCCAGGGCAAGGGTGTCGGCGGCCTCGCCGAGTTCGAGATCCCGTCCTCGCTGACCCTCTACTCGGCCGTGGTCACCAAGGACAACGTCGACCAGTACCTGCCGACCGGCTTCATCTGACCGGTCCGGGCCTCGTGCCCCACGAACACAACGATGAGTCAGTGACACTCCGACGAGGAGGAATCCGTATGGAACAGAGGGACGGTCGGACCGCACCGCCGGCACTCGGCGTGGGCATGGTCGGCTACGCGTTCATGGGCGCCGCGCACTCACAAGGATGGCGCACCGTGGGGCACGTGTTCGACCTGCCGCTGCGGCCGGTCCTGGCCGCGATCGCCGGCCGCGACGCGCACGCCGTGCGGGCGGCGGCCGACAAGCACGGCTGGGCCGCGGCGGAGACCGACTGGCGCGCCCTCGTGGCCCGCGACGACGTGCAACTCGTCGACATCTGCACACCGGGCGACAGCCATGCGGAGATCGCGATCGCGGCCCTGGAGGCGGGCAAGCACGTGCTGTGCGAGAAGCCCCTGGCCAACTCGGTCGCCGAGGCGGAGGCCATGGTCACGGCCGCCGAAGCGGCCCGCGCGCGCGGGCAGCTGGCCATGGTGGGCTTCAACTACCGGCGCGTGCCCGCCCTCACCTACGCACGCCGGCTCATCGCGGACGGCAGGCTCGGCACGCTGCGCCACGTACGGGTCAGCTACCTCCAGGACTGGCTGGTCGACCCCGACTTCCCGCTGACGTGGCGGCTGCAGCGGGAGCACGCGGGGTCGGGGGCGCTCGGCGACCTCGGCGCGCACATCGTCGACCTCGCCCAGTACCTGACGGGTGACGTGCTGGTCGGGGTCTCCGCCCAGATGGAGACGTTCGTGACGGAACGCCCCCGCATCGACGGTGCCTCCGCCGGTCTGACCGCTTCCGGCGGCGCCCGGCGCGGGCCGGTCACGGTCGACGACGCGGCCGTGTTCACCGGCCGGCTCTCCTCGGGGGCGCTCGCCACGTTCGAGGCGACCCGGATGGCGTCCGGGCGGAAGAACGCCCTGCGGCTGGAGGTCAACGGCGAGTTCGGTTCGCTCGCCTTCGACCTCGAGCGGCTCAACGAGCTGTCCTTCCACGACCACCGGGAGCCCGCCGCCACGGCCGGGTTCCGCAGGATCGTCGTCACCGAGGCCGAGCACCCGTACCTGGAGGGCTGGTGGCCGCCGGGCCACGCGCTCGGCTACGAGCACACCTTCGCCCACCAGGCCCGCGACCTGGTCGAGGCCATCGCGTCCGGCACCGACCCGATGCCGTCGTTCGCCGACGGTCTGCAGGTGCAGCGGGTGCTCGCCGCGGTGGAGGAGAGCGCGCAGAAGAACGCCGTCTACACCCCTGTCCAGGCCGTCGAGGCCGAAGGCCGGTAGAGATCCGGCAGGAACCCCGATCGGAGGCGCCATGCCACGCCCGTTCACCCTGTTCACCGGTCAGTGGGCCGATCTGCCGTTGGAGGAGGTCTGCCGGCTGGCCCGCGACTTCGGCTACGACGGTCTCGAACTCGCCTGCTGGGGCGACCACTTCGAGGTCGACAAGGCCTTGGCCGACCCGTCCTACCTGGCCGGCCGGCACGCCCTGCTGGAGAAGTACGGCCTCCGCTGCTGGGCGATCTCCAACCATCTCGTCGGCCAGGCCGTCTGCGACAACCCCATCGACGAACGGCACCAGGGCATCCTGCCCGCCCGCATCTGGGGCGACGGGGAGCCGGAGGGCGTACGCCAGCGGGCCGCTGCCGAGATCAAGGACACGGCGCGTGCCGCGGCCGCCTTCGGCGTCGACACGGTCGTCGGTTTCACCGGATCGTCGATCTGGCATCTGGTGGCGATGTTCCCGCCGGTACCGGAACGGATGATCGAGCGCGGCTACGAGGACTTCGCGGAACGCTGGAACCCGATCCTGGACGTGTTCGACGCCGAGGGCGTCCGTTTCGCCCACGAGGTCCATCCCAGCGAGATCGCCTACGACTACTGGACCACCCGACGCGCCCTGGAGGCGGTGGACAACCGGCCGGCTTTCGGGCTCAACTTCGACCCCAGCCACTTCGTCTGGCAGGACCTGGACCCGGTCGGCTTCCTCTACGACTTCCGGGACCGGATCTACCACGTCGACTGCAAGGAGGCCCGCAAGCGTCTGGACGGGCGCAACGGGCGGCTCGGCTCCCATCTGCCCTGGGGCGACCCGCGGCGCGGCTGGGACTTCGTCTCCGCCGGGCACGGCGACGTCCCCTGGGAGGACGTGTTCCGGATGCTGCGTTCGATCGGTTACGACGGTCCGATCTCCGTGGAGTGGGAGGACGCCGGCATGGACCGCCTCATGGGTGCGCCGCAAGCACTCGCCGATCTGAAGCGGTTCGACTTCGACCCGCCCTCGGCGTCCTTCGACGCCGCCTTCGCGGGCGGCGACAACTAGGCACCGGCCAGGTCAAGGCCCGGTGGCGGGAGAGCCGCCGGGCCGGTCCGGGCTGCCCGGACACGCCTTTGTCCTCGATCTGGAAAAAGTTCGACTTCCTTGTTGCGCAAGGTCTTTCCGTCGAGGACGAACCGGGCTACGGTCCCCTCTCGTGCACAGGAGCTACAGGTGGGTTCGCGAGTGACAGCGCGTCACAGCTCACCTTCCCTCGTTCGACCGGCCTACGGAGGACATCCGTGCACAGCACAGAGTCAAGGGCACCCAGGGACCCCGCACTTCTCACCGGCGGCCTTCTCGCCGCCGACTCGCTCGCCGTAACCGCGCCGACCACGGGGCTGCCCTCCTAGGCCGCGGCCAAAGCCCGCCCACATGCCGACGGCGGGCGGGGAGGCCCTCGAGCCCCCGCCCACCGTCCTCCAACCACATCGGAACATCGCCATGGCAGGGAGGCAGCCCGTGAACAACGACGGGAACGCATCGCAGCCCCGGAGCGGCGGGCGGACCGCACGCACCGGTGTCTGGTTCGTCGGAGCCCGCGGATCGGTGGCCACCACCGCCGTCGCCGGATGCGCGGCGGTCACCGCCGGACTGCATCCGCCGACCGGCATGGTCACCGAGACACCACCGTTCCACGGCACCGGCCTGCCGCCCCTGGACTCACTCGTCTTCGGCGGCCACGACACCGCCGACTGCCCGCTGCCCAAGCGGGCCGAACACCTCACCGGCGCGGGCGTCCTGCCGCACGGCCTCGCCTCCGCCGTACGCGCCGAACTTCAGGCCGCGGACGAGGAGATACGGCCCGGCGGCCCGCTCCCTGGTGACACGTGCAGCGACGAGGAACTCATCACCCACTTCGCCGCCGACCTCACCTCGTTCCGCCTGCGCAACGCACTGGCGCGGGTGGTCGTCGTCAACGTCTCCTCCACGGAGCCGCTGCCCGCGCCCGACGCCGTACGGCTGCCGCCCAGCTCCCTCTACGCGGCCGCCGCCCTGCGAGCCGGCTGCCCCTACGTCAACTTCACGCCGTCCACCGGGCTGCGCACCCCGGTCCTCACGGACGCCGCCGCGGCCAGTGGACTTCCCCACGCGGGCCGTGACGGCAAGACCGGCCAGACGCTGCTGCGGGCCGTGCTCGCCCCGATGTTCGTCCAGCGCGCCCTGTACGTGCGGGCCTGGTCCGGCACCAACCTGCTGGGCGGCGGCGACGGGGCGGCGCTGGCCGACCCGGGGGCGGCCGCGGCGAAGAACGCCGGCAAGGAGCGCGTCCTGGCCGAAACCCTCGGGCACACGCCGGAGGGCGAGGTGCACATCGACGACGTGCCGGCGCTCGGCGACTGGAAGACCGCCTGGGACCACATCGCCTTCGAGGGCTTCCTCGGCTCGCGGATGATCCTCCAGACCATCTGGCAGGGCTGCGACTCGGCCCTGGCCGCACCGCTCGTGCTGGACCTGGCCCGCCTGGTCGCCCGCGCCCACGAGGCGGGCCTGTCCGGCCCGCTCCCGGAACTGGGCTTCTACTTCAAGGACCCCGACGCAGGTCCGTCGGGCCTCTCGGAGCAGTTCACCGCGCTGCTGGCGTTCGCCGACCGCCTGCGGGAGGGGAAGTGATCCGCTCCCTCCTGTCCCGTCTCGCCCCACCCGCACCGGTGCCCGCCCCGAAGCCCACCCGACCCGGGAACGGTCAGGGCCCCGTGGGCGCCGCACCGGGGCGCGGGCGACGCGCGCGACTGCGGGACTGGGCCGAACTGCTGCGTGTCTCTGCGCTGTTCACCGTGCCCGGTGACGCCCTCGCCGGCGCCGCGGCCGCCGGGCTGCGGCCCAACCGGGGCACGGCGTACGCCGTGGGCGCCTCGCTCTGCCTCTACGAGGCGGGCATGGCGCTCAACGACTGGGCCGACCGCGACGAGGACGCCGTCGACCGCCCCCAGCGTCCCGTCCCCTCCGGCCGTATCTCCCCGACGGCGGCGCTGGGTGCGGCCGGACTCCTGACCGCGGCGGGCCTGACGTGCGCCGCCCGCGCCGGCCGCCCCGCACTCGCGGTGGCGACGGCCCTGACCGCCACAGTCTGGGCGTACGACCTCCGGTTGAAGCACACCCACGCGGCCCCGGCGGCGATGGCCGCGGCCCGCGCCCTGGACCTCCTGCTCGGCGCCACGGCAACCATGTCGGCGCCCACCAAGACGCGGTCCGGCCGAGGAGCCGCCGGCACGGCACCGTCCGCGCGCGCTCGTGGCCCGCTGCCCCACCGGGGCGGCGCCACAGCGCCGTCCGGTCCGGACGTGACTGCTCCCGCTGCCGGCCCGGCGCTCTCCGCCCCGGACGCCCGCACGCGGCGGGGCGAGGCCGGCGCCGGGGCCCCAATGTCCCGTCAGGGGCACGGCTACGGGAAGGCATGGGGTGGGCCACCTTCCGCCACGCCCAGTGCTGCCCTGCGCGTCGCGGCCCCCGCCGCCGCGCTGGCCGCCCATACCTACGCCGTCACTGCCGTCTCGCGGCACGAGGCGCACGGCGGTTCGACGCTCGCCCCCCTCGCCGCGCTCGGTGCGACAACCGCGCTCGGCCTGCTGTTGGCACGGACACGCGGGACGGCAGGGCTCATCCCGGCGTTGCTGGCCGCCGCGTACGTCCGTACCGCCGCCATTCCCTGCCTGCACGCCGCCCTCAACCCGTCCCCGCCTCTCACGCAGCGCGCCGTCGGCGGCGGGATCCGCGCCATGATCCCGCTCCAGGCCGCGCTCGTCGCCCGGTCCGGAGCGGGTGCCACCGGGCTCGCCCTGCTGGGGCTCGTACCCCTGGCCCGCACGCTCGCACGGAAGGTGAGCCTCACATGAGCCGTCAGCAGCGACTCCGCCTCGGTTACGGCACCAACGGCCTCACCGACCTCCGCCTCGACGACGCCCTCGGCCTGCTCGCAGACCTGGGCTACGACGGCGTCGGGCTCACGCTCGACCACATGCACCTCGACCCGCTCGCCCCCGATCTCGCCGCCCGTACCGCCCACGTCGCCCGTCGGCTCGGCGAACTCGGTCTCACCGCGACCGTCGAGACGGGCGCCCGTTACGTACTCGACCCGCATCGCAAGCACGGTCCGTCGCTGCTGGAGGCGGACCCTGAGGGCCGTGCCGCCCGCACCCGGCTGCTGATCACAGCGGTCAGGGTCGCGGCGGACCTCGGGGCGCACGCCGTGCACTGCTTCAGCGGCATCACCCCGCCCGGCACCGACGACGACACCGCGTGGCAGCGCCTGGAGGAGGCGCTCCTGCCCGTGCTCGACGCCGCAGCCGCCGCCGGCGTGCCGATCGCGATCGAACCCGAGCCGGGACACCTCCTTGCCACCCTCGCCGACTTCCATCACCTGCGCACCTTGCTCGGCAGCCCTTCTCCTCTCGGCCTGACCCTCGACATCGGCCACTGCCAGTGCCTGGAGCCGGCCCCGCCCGCCGAGTGCGTCCGTGCGGTCGCGCCCTGGCTGCGGCATGTGCAGATCGAGGACATGCGCCGCGGGGTGCACGAGCATCTGCCGTTCGGCGACGGCGAGATCGACTTCCCGCCCGTGCTGGACGCGCTCGCCGCCACCGGCTACCAGGGCCTCACCGTCGTCGAGCTGCCCCGCCACTCCCACGCCGGGCCTGAACTGGCCCGATCCTCCATCGAGTTCCTCCGGACCGCGGCAGCCACCGCCACGAAGGGAGCGCCGGCACCATGACGCAACCACCTCCCTGGACCCGCGGGGACATCGACGCGGCGCTGCCCGACGACACCGCGCGCGCCTGGTTCGACGAGGCGCTGGCCGACGCCGCGGGCGCGGCCGAAGCACCCCAGGCGGCTCCCTCCCCGTACATCGCCCACACCTGGGAGCTGCGGTTCGCCGCCGCCGGGCGGCACTGCGGCCACAACAACGCGGACGCCGTCCGTACGCTCCTGCTGGTCGAGGTCCGGGCGGGACTCGAGACCCTGACCCGGCTCTACCAGCACGGCAGTGCTGCCGAACGCCGCGCCGTGCTCCGGGCGCTGCCGGCTCTGGTCGAAGGGCCGCATGCCGTGCACCTCGTCGAGGACGCCCTGCGCTCCAACGACACCAGCCTTGTCGCCGCAGCCGTCGGCCCCTACGCCGCCGCCCACCTCGACCCGCACGCCTGGCGCCACGCCGTCCTGAAGTGCCTGTTCACCGGCGTCCCGCTCGACGCGGTCGCGAGCTTGGCGCAGCGGGCGGCCGGCGACGGCGAACTGGCCCGCATGCTCACCGACTACGCCGCCGAGCGGACCTCCGCCGGCCGCGACGTCCCCCATGATCTCGGTCGCGTGCTGACCCTGACGGGTGACAAGCCCAAGGAGCTTTGATGCGTATCTTCGACCCCCACATCCACATGACGTCCCGCACCACCGACGACTACGAGGCGATGTACGCCGCCGGTGTGCGCGCCGTCGTCGAGCCGTCCTTCTGGCTCGGCCAGCCCCGCACCTCCCCGGCCAGTTTTTTCGACTACTTCGACGCCCTGCTCGGCTGGGAACCCTTCCGCGCCGCCCAGTACGGCATCGCCCACCACTGCACCATCGCCCTCAACCCCAAAGAGGCCAACGATCCCCGCTGTACGCCGGTCCTGGACGCCCTGCCCCGCTACCTCGTCAAGGACGGCGTCGTCGCCGTCGGCGAGATCGGCTACGACGCCATGACACCGGCCGAGGACACCGCGCTGGCCGCCCAGCTCCAGCTCGCCGCCGACCACGGTCTGCCCGCCCTCGTCCACACGCCCCACCGCGACAAGCTCGCCGGGCTGCACCGCACCGTCGACGTCGTCCGCGAGTCGGAACTGCCCATGGAGCGCGTGCTGCTCGACCACCTCAACGAGACGACCGTCGAGCACGCCAAGGACAGCGGCTGCTGGCTCGGCTTCTCCGTCTACCCGGACACCAAGATGGACGAGGACCGCATGGTCACGATCCTGAGGACGTACGGAACGGAGAAGGTCCTCGTCAACTCGGCCGCCGACTGGGGAAAGAGCGACCCGCTGAAGACCCGCAAGGTCGCCGACGCCATGCTCGCGGCCGGCTTCGGCGAGGACGACGTCGACCAGGTGCTGTGGCGCAACCCGGTCGCCTTCTACGGACTCAGCGGCCGTCTCCGGCTCGACGTCCCGAAGCCGGAGAGCCTGCACGAGGGCAACTCCATCCAGCGCGGCGGGGAGTGAGCCATGCGCTTCCGGCACCCTGACGGCTCCACCGTCCACCTCGCCTACTGCACCAACGTCCACCCCGCAGAAACCCTCGACGGGGTCTTCGCCCAGCTGCGCGACCACTGCGAGCCGGTCCGCAAATACCTGGGACGCGACCGCCTCGGCATCGGCCTGTGGCTCGCCAAGGACGCCGCACGCGCGCTGATCACCGACCCGGTGGCGCTGCGGGAACTTCGGGCCGAGCTGGACCGGCGCGGCCTCGAAGTCGTCACGCTGAATGGATTTCCCTACGAGGGGTTCAGCGCGGAGGAGGTCAAGTACCGCGTCTACAAGCCCGACTGGGCCGACACCGAACGCCTCGCGCACACCACCGACCTGGCCCGGCTCCTGACGGCGCTCCTGCCGGACGACGTCACCGAGGGGACCGTCTCCACCCTTCCGCTCGCCTGGCGGACCGGCTTCGACGAGCGCGCCGCCGCCACCGCCGGTGCGGCACTGACCACCCTGGCGCAGCGGCTCGACGCGCTTCAGGAGCTGACCGGCAAGTCGATCCGTATCGCCCTCGAACCGGAGCCCGGCTGCACGGTGGAGACTACCGCCGACGCGATCGGACCGCTCACCGCGCTGCCCGGCCACCGTATCGGCGTGTGCGTCGACACCTGCCATCTCGCCACCTCCTTCGAGGACCCGGAGACGGCGCTGGCCGCGCTCGACGCGGCCGGTGTCGGCGTCCACAAGGCGCAGCTCTCGGCCGCCCTGCACGCCGAGGAACCCCGTCTGCCGGAGGTCCGCGACGCCCTCGCGGGCTTTGCCGAACCGCGCTTCCTGCACCAGACCCGCACCCTCACGGCCGCCGGACTGCGCGGCACCGACGACCTCGGCGAGGCGCTGGCCGGCGAGGCCCTGCCCGACGACACGCCCTGGCGTGCCCACTTCCACGTCCCCCTGCACGCCCCGCCCGCAGCACCGCTCACCTCCACTCTGCACGTGCTCCAGGACGTGCTGACCCTGCTGGTGGGAGGCATGGAGCCGCGCACCCGTCATCTCGAGGTCGAGACCTACACCTGGC
This sequence comes from Streptomyces sp. NPDC127197, assembly GCF_042672405.1. Taxonomy (NCBI): domain Bacteria; kingdom Bacillati; phylum Actinomycetota; class Actinomycetes; order Kitasatosporales; family Streptomycetaceae; genus Streptomyces; species Streptomyces sp. NPDC127197. The sequence goes on from NZ_JBHXVG010000031.1 coordinate 60,496, forward strand.
AGGCCCTCCCGCCCGAGCTGCGCCCGCGCACCAGGACCCAGCTCGTCGAGGGCATCGCCGCCGAACTGGCCCTCGCCCGCGACCTGCTCACCGACCTCGGCCTGAAGGAACTGCCGTGACGGACGTGAAGGACCTTCCATGAGCGACAAGCGCCCCACCCCCCTTCTGGTCCTGGACGTCGTCGGCCTCACCCCCCGGCTCCTCGACCGCATGCCCCGCCTCAAGGCGTTGGCGGCCTCCGGCTCGCAGGCGAACCTGTCCACCGTGCTGCCGGCCGTCACCTGCGCCGCGCAGTCCACCTTCCTCACCGGCGTGCTCCCCGGCGAGCACGGCATCGTCGGCAACGGCTGGTACTTCCGCGAGCTCGGCGACGTACTGCTGTGGCGCCAGCACAACGGTCTCGTCGCCGGCGACAAACTGTGGGACGCCGCCCGCCGTGCCCACCCCGGCTACACGGTGGCCAACATCTGCTGGTGGTACGCCATGGGCGCCGACACCGACATCACCGTCACCCCCCGTCCCGTCTACTACGCCGACGGCCGCAAGGAACCCGACTGCTACACCCGCCCGCCGGCCCTGCACGACGAACTCACCGAGAAGTTCGGTACGTTCCCCCTCTTCCATTTCTGGGGACCGGGCGCGGACATCGTCTCCAGCCGGTGGATCGCCGACACGACCCGCCACATCCTGCGCACCCGCCGGCCCGACCTGGCCCTGTGCTACCTGCCGCACCTCGACTACGACCTGCAGCGCTACGGCCCCGACGACCCCCGCTCCCACCGCGCCGCCGCCGAACTAGACGCGGTGATCGGCCCGTTGCTCGACGACGCCCGCGCCGAGGGCCGCACGGTCGTCGCCCTGTCCGAGTACGGCATCGCCCGCGTCAGCCGCCCCGTCGACATCAACCGCGCCCTGCGGCGGGCCGGTCTGCTCGAGGTGCACTCGCAGGACGGCATGGAGTACCTCGACGCGATGGCGTCCCGCGCCTTCGCCGTCGCCGACCACCAGATCGCGCACGTCTACGTCCGCCGGCCCGAGGACCTCGCGGCCACCCGCGAGGCACTGAAGGACCTGCCGGGCATTGCCGAGATCCTCGACGACGACGGCAAGAAGGCCAACGGGCTCGATCACCCGCGCTCCGGGGAACTGGTCGCGGTCGCCGAACCGGACGCCTGGTTCACGTACTACTACTGGCTCGACGACGCCCACGCCCCCGACTTCGCCCAACTGGTCGAGATCCACCGCAAACCCGGCTACGACCCCGTCGAGCTGTTCATGGATCCCGCAGACCCTTACGTGCGGCTCAAGGCGGCCAAGGCGGTGGTCCGCAAGAAGCTCGGCATGCGTTACCGGCTTGCCGTCGTACCTCTTGACCCTTCACCCATTCGCGGCAGCCACGGCCGCCTCCCCACGAGCGACGAAGAAGGTCCGCTCGTCCTGGTCTCCACCCCCCGCGCAGTGTCCGGCCGCGTAGCGGCCACCGAAGTGAAGTCCCTGCTCCTGCGGCTCGCCGGCCTCTCCTGAGGCGGCAGCCGTCAGGCACCCGCAGCACCGTGACAACGAAAGAGAGAACCACTGTGACCGCGTTCAACGACGAAGCCGTCACCGCCGACGCCCTGCGCCGCACGCTCGGCGTCAGCCGCCGCCGTTTCCTCAGCACCTGCACGGCCGCCGCAGCCGCGGCGATCGCTGCCCCGGTCTTCGGCGCCGCGCCTGCGCTGGCGCAGGACGGGGCCGAAGCCGCCGGCGAGGACCGGGGCCGTTCCGCTCTGGTCCCGCCGCACAAGCGCGGCATCATCCTCTACACCGTCCGTGACGCGACGGGCCGCGACCCGCTGGCCACGAACCTGCCCTCCGGTTTCCGCGAGGTGTTCCAGCAGCTGTCGCGCTTCGGCTACCGCCAGGTGGAGTTCGCCGGCTACCGCCAGCACGCCAACGCGCCCGGCGGCGCGAACCTGGACACCGTCGAGGGCGCGAAGCTGCTGCGCTCCTGGCTCGACGAGTACGGCCTGCGGGCGCAGGGCAGCCACGGCTTCATCCCGGCCTCCTGGCCGCTGACCCCGTCCGACCTGGACACGTTCAAGCGCTCCCTGGAGATCGCCAACATCCTCGGCATGGAGCACATGGGTACCGGTGGCGACCCCACCGGCAGCTCCTACCGGGCCGACTGGGACGTCGCCGCGGAGAAGTGGAACACCCTGGGTGCCATCGCCCGCTGCGAGGGCATCAAGCTCTACACCCACAACCACGACAGCGCCTACGCCTTCCTGCTCGACGGCGGCCCGCTCGACGCCCAGGGGCGGCCGACCCGCAGCTCCGGCATCCGGAAGCTGGAGTACTTCCTGGAGGTGACGGACCCGAAGAGCGTCTATCTGGAGCTGGACATCTTCTGGGCGCACGTGGCCCAGTACAAGTTCCACACGTACACCGCCCACGACGGCTCGCAGCGTGAGCAGGTCTTCGACCCGGCCGGTCTCGTGGTCCGCAACACCAGGCGCTTCCCGCTCTTCCACGCGAAGGACGGCGTGGTCAACCCCCAGAGCGGCCTGGGCTACGACATGGTGCCGTTCGGCACGGGGGACATCGACTACCGGAAGTTCTTCACCCGGGTGGGTGCGAAGAACTACCACAACCCGATGGTCGAGCAGGACAACGCGCCGAGCGCGAGCGCTCCCGGCCAGTCCCTGGAGTTCGCCCGGATCGGCTACGACAACCTCGCGGCCCTGCACGCGCGCAACTGACGGAGCGTCACCCGCATCGCCCGCCCGGGGACTTGGCACAGGACGGGCGATGCGGGCATGCCCGAAAACATCTGAAATACCAGGACAAACTTTCCCTGAAAAAGTTGAAACTTTGTCCTTGACGGGTCGAAAGTGGGCGCTCTAGCGTCCAACTCACGTACTTCGCATGGCTTTTCACCCGCCCTTCACTCTGCAGCGGCCGGCCGGGGGCCAAGCCCCCAAGCCTTTTGCAGCCGTCGACCAGACCAAAGGAGTTCTGAGTGCGCAACAGACGGATCGTCACCCTCGTGGGGGCGGCTGCGCTGGCGGGAGCCATCGGGCTCCTGCCCCTCTCCGCAGCCCAAGCCGCCAAAACAGACACCACACCGCCGGCCCCGTCGGACTTCCAGAAGGTCACCCTCAACGACCGCCCGGGCGAGCCCATGGCCCTCGCCGTCCTGCCGGACCGGCGGGTGTTGCACACGGCGCGCACGGGAGAGGTCCGCATCCACGACCCCAAGAGCGGCGTGAACTTCCTTGCCGCCGACATGAAGAAGAGCCCCGCCGGGCTCTACCAGCACGACGAAGAAGGCGTGCAGGGCATCGCCGTCGACCCCGGCTTCGCCAAGAACCACTGGGTCTACCTCTACTACTCGCCCCGCCTCGACACCCCCATGGACGACCCGGCCACCGCGGGCGTCAACGAAGGGGACGCACCGCAGTTCGGCACGGCCGAGGACTTCGCCAAGTACGAGGGCGTCACGCGGCTGTCGCGGTTCAAGCTCGAGGGCAACAAGCTCAACTTCGACACCGAGCAGAAGATCCTCGACGTCCCGGCCGACCGCGGCATCTGCTGCCACGTCGGCGGCAAGATCGACTTCGACCACAAGGGCAACCTGTTCCTGTCGACCGGTGACGACTCCAACCCGTTCTCCTCGGACGGCTACGCCCCACTCGACGACCGCCCCGACCGCAACCCGGCCTACGACGCGCGGCGCACCTCGGGCAACACCGACGACCTGCGCGGCAAGGTCCTGCGTATCAAGGTCAAGCGCGACGGCGGCTACGTCATACCGGACGGCAACCTCTTCGCGCCAGGCACCCCGAAGACCCGCCCCGAGATCTACGCCATGGGTCTGCGCAACCCGTTCCGCTTCGGCGTGGACGACAAGACCGGCGAAGTCTACGTCGGCGACTACTCGCCCGACGCCCGCAACGCCAACCCCAACCGCGGCCCCGGCGGCCAGGGTCGCTGGATGGTCATCGACCGCCCCGCCAACTACGGCTGGCCGTTCTGCGTGACCCAGGACCTGCCGTACCACGACTACGACTTCGCCACCCAGAAGTCGAGCGGCGCGTTCGACTGCGCCGAGCCGGTCAACGACTCGCGGCACAACACCGGCCTGAGCAAGCTGCCGCCGGTCACGGACGCGGAGATCGTCTACGGCTACGGGACCTCCGAGGAGTTCCCGGAGCTCGGCACGGGCGGCATCGGCCCCATGGGCGGCCCGGCGTACCGGTACGACAAGCGGAACAAGGCCGAGAACCGCTGGCCCGAGTACTTCGACGGCAAGCCGCTCTTCTACGAGTGGACCCGCGACCAGATGAAGGCCATCACCCTCGGCAAGAGGAACGAGGTCAAGAAGATCGAGGACGCGATCCCCTCGATCACCACCGACGGCCCGATCGACGCCGAGTTCGGCCCGGACGGCGCGTTGTACGTCCTCGAGTACGGCACCGGCTACTTCGCGGAGCTGCCCGAGGCCCAGCTGTCCCGCATCGACTTCACGCGGGGCAACCGCACCCCGGAGCCCAAGGTCGCCGCGGACGTGGTCAACGGGACCAGCCCGCTGACGGTCCAGTTCTCCAGCGCCGGCACGAAGGACGCCGACGGTGACGCCCTGAGCTACGCCTGGGACTTCGACGCCGACGGCACCGTGGACTCCAGGGAGGCGAACCCGAAGCACACGTTCACCAAGAACGCCGTCTTCGACGCCACGCTGAAGGTCACCGACAGCACCGGACGCTCGGCCTCCGCGTCGGTTCCCGTCGTGGTCGGCAACAAGGCGCCGGTCGTCTCCCTCACGACCGACCCGGCTCCGCACGGCGGCACGGCGTTCCACTGGGGTGACACGGTCACCTGGGAGGTCACCGTCACCGACGACCAGCCGGTGGACTGCTCGAAGGTCACCGTCTCGTTCATCCTCGGCCACGACTCGCACGGCCATCCGCTCTCCTCGAGCAGCGGCTGCTCCGGATCGTTCAAGACGTTCGTGGACGGCGGTCACGCCGGTGCGGACAACCTCAAGGCGGTCTTCAACGCCACCTACAAGGACACGCCCCCGGACGGCCTGCCGTCCCTCTCGGGCAGCGCCGAGGTCGCGCTGACACCGGCCGACTGACCGGCGGCCAAGACACAGAGGCGGGGCGCCATCCCTTGGGGACGGCGCCCCGTCGCCACTCCCGCGACGCCTCGTCCCGCTCGCTGCCCCACGGAGGCCAGGCGCCCACCGGCAACACCTCCGACGCCGCCGGAGTGCCCGGACGGCGTTCGAGCAGGACCGAGCCCGGCCGGTGATCCGGCCGGGCTCGGTCCAGCGCCGCCATCGACGCGTCCTCGGCCGCCCGCAATCGTCGGCGAACGCCTGTGGCCCGTCGCGCCCGTGGATCTGCCCGGACCGGACACGGACCGCCTGGAGCAACCGAACGCGGTGCGGCTGTTCGTCGCCCGCGCCACCGCAGCCGACCCCGACTTCCGACTCGAACCGGGCAATGCTCAGGCCGTCGCCCGGACGGCATCCGCTCGCGTTGGAGATGGCCACCACCCGGGTGCGCGCCATGCCCGTGGGCGACTCGCAGAGCGGCTCGACGACCGTTTCCGGGCGCTCACCGCGACCCTGCGCGCCGCCCCGACACGTCAACGCACGCTGCGAGCGACCATCGACTGGAGCTGGGGCCTGCTCAGCGAGCCGGAACAGACCGTGCTGCGCCGCCTGTCCGCCTGCGCCGACGACTGCACGCTGGAGGCCGCCGAGGCGGTGTGCGCAGACGGGCACCCGCGCCGCGACGAAGTCCTCGACCTCCTCGGACGGCTGGTCGACCGGTCCCTGGTCGTTCAGCGCAATGGCCGCTACCGGCTGTCGGAGTCGGTCGCCACCTATGGCGCGGAGCGGCTGGCCTCGGCTGGCTTCACACGCCGGCCGTGACCAGGGCGTGGGAGAGCATGCAGCACCACCCGGGCGGGCAGTCGCACGACCATTGAGCCCTTTCCGTGCGCCCAGCAGAACAGGAGGTGACACCGTGACGTAGCGGTGCTCTTGCTGTTCGGAAGCTCGTCGTCGCCTGCCGGCGGAAGTCCGGTCCGGGTCACTCGTTGACCATTGCGCCGTACCGTCACGTCCGTCGTGAGCTGCGGGGGCGGGGCCATTCGCTGATCTTGGAACACGGCAAGGGGAGGGCGGGGCAGGTGAAGCGGGAGCGGGCCACCACGCTGGTGGAGGACATGCTCGCAGGCTGGATGAGGGGACCGAGTGGCCGCTGACCCTGGTCGACGAGGTCTACCTCTTCGGCTCCTACACCCGCGGCGCCCTTGAGCCGCACGACGTGGACATCGCGGTGGACTTTCATCGCGATGATCGGATGAGCCGGCTCGTGGTCGACTGCATCTTCTCCGGCCGCAACCCCACAGCGAGCTCCGCCAGCAGCCGGCCGGCCGCAGCCGTGGCATCCAGTTCTAATTCGACAGCGCCCAGCGACGGCAGCTTGAGAGCGAGGGTGTGCCCATGCTGCGTCTGTGGCGCCGCGGCGACACCTTCCAGCAGGCCCTGGACATCCTGCACAGCATCAAGCCGGACCCCGAAGCCGGGCGTGCACCGCGCGACGACATGATCGAAGAGTTCGAAGGCTGGACCGCGCGGTCTCCCGCCCCGTCCGCCACGACCTGATCACCTGGCAGGACGCAGGGCAGATCGCCATTGCTCGTATCACCCTGCCCGAGCAGCCCACTGAACCCGCCGATGCGGAGACCGCCTTCGACCTGCGCACCCGCTGGGTGGAGCACAGCCCCCTGCGCCGCGCTGCCAGTCAGGGCGCCTTGCGGCGCTCGACGGGCGGAGCAGCAGGCACTCACGCGCCCTGCGTGCCGTACCAGCGCCACTCGGTGAGTCGTGGGCGATCGGGGAGGGCGGTGCGTCCAGTCGCCCACAGCAGGGTTTCCCAAGCGTCGGCATCAATGACGACGTGGGGAAAGAGCTTCTTCAGGACCCGTTCGCACAACTCCCTTGGTGGCGACCACTCCAGGTTCAATCCCTGAGTGATGTCATGGGTGTGCACGAGGGTCTCGACAACGGCCATTGCGGTGAAGCCTTCTGGAACCGATGGCCCGAAGACGTGGTAGGCAACGGTGTTCGAGGGGGCAGTGTGCAGGACGGACGCGAGCAGGCCGCCACACGCCTCCAGGATGGTCAGGAGGCCCTCGGGGCCCGCGGCCCGCTCGACGAAGATGACGTTTGCCGGCCCACCGCTTCGGTTGCTGCTCGTACGGAACGGCAACCCCGTGGACATCGGCGGCTTCGCGAGCCCGAACCTCGCGGCGTAGGTGAACAGGTCATCGGCCAGGTGCTCAAGCGTCTCCCAACACGTCCACTCGAGCGTTCCCGCCTTGGCTTCCCACCCCTGGGAGTCTGCATCCCGCAGGGTGTCGATGGCCAAGGTGACGATCCGACGCACGTCCTCACCGTCCACTGCGGTGTCTGCTCTGTGCATGCGGAGGATCGTAACAACGGTCAATATGGGCCATGGCCCGCCGGAACCTGAGGGTCCGTCCGAACCGTCCCACGATGCGACTCATCAACGACGTCCTCATCGCGTCGCTGCTCCAGGCAGATCGGATGTGACGGCCGGCGGCGGTACGAGCAGAGGGGTGAACTTCCCCTTGATCGTGGACACCTGGAGACTGGGACATGAGGTTCCAGAGGAAGTAGTGCCAGGTGGGAAGCAAGAGCAACCGCAGCAGGCGGTACACGGAGGAGTTCGAACGGGACGCGGTCGCGCTCGTGCGCTCCTCCGGGAAGACCGTCACCGAGGTGGCCCGGGAGATCGTGGTCAGCGCCGAGGGGCTGCGGAACTGGGTCAAGCAGGACGCCATCGACCGCGGGCAGGGGGCGTCGGGAGAGCTGACGACGGCCGAGCGCGAAGAGCTGCGCCGGCTGCGCAGGCTGGCCGCCGAGCAGGCGGAGACGATCGAGGTGCTGCGAAAAGCGGCGGTCTTCTTCGCGAAGGAGAGCGATCGATGAGCGAGGTGTACGCGTTCATCGAGGCGGAGAAGACCACCCACAACGTTGCTCTGTTGTGCAGGCTGCTGAAGGTGGCCCGCTCCTCCTTCTCCGCGTGGCTGGCCGGCGAGAAGGCGCGCTCGGCGAGGAAGGCCGCCGATGACGCCCTGGCCCACGAGATCACCGTGCTGCACTTCGCCTCCAAAGCCACCTACGGAGTGCCGCGCATTCATGCCGGGCTGCGCCGGCTCGGACACCGCGTGAACCGCAAACGGATCGAGCGCGTCATGCGCGAACGCGGCATCAGCGGTGTCACGCGGGCAGGCGCAGGGGCTTGACCCGTCCGGTAAAAAAGGGCGGTGCCCGCCCCGGACCTGATCGGCCGCGACTTCACCGCGAATGCCCCGGGGATGAAGCTGGTCGGCGACATCACCTACGTCCCCACCGATGAGGGCTGGCTGTATCTGGCGACCTGGCTGGACCTCGCGACCCGTGAGATCGTCGGCTACTCGATGGCCGACCACCACCGCGCCGGCCTGGTCGTGGACGCGCTGAAGATGGCCGCCGGACGCGGGCAGTTGAAGCCCGGATGCATTGCGCACTCGGACCGCGGCAGTGAGTACACCTCCGACGAACTCCGATGTGAAATGGGCCGGTCGGGACTACGGCGAAGTATGGGCCGCACCGGCTCATGCTTCGATTGCCGCCGCCGAGTCGTTCTTCGCACTGCTCAAAGAGAGGAGATCGGAACCCGCCGCTGGCCCGACCGGTCCAGCGCCCGCGCGGACATCTTCGCTTTCGTCGAGACCTTCTACAACCGACAGCGCCTACGCCGCCATCCACGCTGGGGCTACCTCACCCCGCTGGAGACCCGGCAGCGCCTCGAACAAGAACACGCCCTCGTGGCGTAAGCATCGAGTGTCCAAGATCACGGGGAAGCTTCACCCGCTGGCGGTGACTGCTCCCTGAACAAGGACGCTGTTGGCGAATTGGCGTCGGCTTCCAAGACTTGGTTGTGGCCTTGGAGGCCGGTGTTGCGGTTTGGGGAGGGCACGAGTGTCGTTGCGGTCGCAGGAGCCTGGGGAGATTCCGGTAGAGACCGCGCGGGTGGCGAAGGCCGCGTTTCCCAGGGACAGTCCGGCGATCCGGGTCCGGGACGAGCTGGGGGTGATGTTCTGGGACGAGGACTTCGCCACCATGTTTCCGGCGCGAGGGAAGCCGGCTTGGTCGCCGGGGCGGCGGGCACTGATCGTGGTGCTGCAGTTCGTGGAGAACCTGACGGACCGGCAGGCGGCGGAGGCGGTGCGAGCCCGGATCGACTGGAAGTACGCACTCGGGCTGGAGCTGACCGATACCGGCTTCGACCACTCGGTGCTCTCGGAGTTCCGTGACCGCCTGACCAGTGCCGACGGCGGCCGGGAGATCCTGGCCGCGGCCCGGCAGCGGTGGCTGCTCGGTTCGGGCGGTCGGGCACGGACCGACTCCACGCACGTGCTGAGCGCCGTGTGCCAGGTCAACCAGCTGGAGATGGTCACAGAGACGACGGTGGGAGTCCGCAAACCGGACACCGAGTACTCAGGTGCGGCTGGTGGGGCGGGGATGATCCCCCGCCCCCGGACAGGCCTCGTGGCGGCGCTGTGACACGGCGGCTACGGGATGAGGGTCTCGCCGAAACGGGCGTCGGTGGCGGGGGCGTGGAGGGTGGTGCCGCCGAAGAACCAGGAGCCGCCGGTGGGCAGGTCGTCGGCGATGGCGGGGAGGACCCAGACGGCGCCGTCGTTGGTGTCCTCCCCGGGTGCAGAAGCGATCAGTTCGGCCTTGCCGTCCCGGTTGGTGTCGATGAGGCTGAGTGCGCCGCCGAACCGGTCACCCTTCTCGGGGGTGCCGGGAACGCGCGGGCTGTTCTGGCCGACGGTGTGGCTGCCCCTCGTGGTCAGGCCGGTGGTCGTGCCCTGCATCACCCAGCCGGTGCCCGCATCGGTGGCCGCGTCGATGTCGTTGCCGGGGGCGCCGATGGTGGCGTCCGCGTAGCCGTCGCCGTTGATATCGCCGACGGCGATGGCGCCGCCGAAGCGGTCACCGAGGAAACTGGCGCCGGGCACACCGGGAGAGTTCTGCGTGAAGTACTGGTACGCGGATCCCGGACCGCCCGGACCGCCCGGACCGCCCGGACCGCCCGGGCCGTCGGGTCCGCCGAGAACGACATCGACGCTGCCGCCGTCCATGAGTTGGTGGGCCTGGAGGTCGTAGTCGGCGGGCGAGCCCATGACCAGGTCGGTGTAACCGTCGTTGTTGATGTCGCCGGAGGCGCCCGTCGATCCGCCGACCATGCCGTGGCTGTACTTCGGTCCGTCGGGGCCGCCGGGCAGGTAATGGGCCCCGCCGGTCCTGTCGCGGGGCAGCCGGCCTTCGTAGTAGCTGATGTCGAAGCCCATGACGACGACGTCGTCGGCGCCGTCATTGTTGTAGTCGCCCGAGGTCAGGGCCGTGGGCGTGAAGTCTTCGTCCCGTGGCGCGGAAACAGCGGTCGCAGACATGCGCTGCACCGTACGCGTGGCCCCGAAGCCGTACGTCCACAGGTCGTCCTCGGCCAGCACGGCAAGTTCGGTGCCGGAGGGGGTGAATCGGCCGGTGGCCAGGCTCTTCCCGAAGGTGCCCTTCGCCGTCGGGGTGCCGTCCTGGAGCCAGCGACTCCCGGTGGAGCGCAGACCGCTCCGCGAGCCCCACAGGACAAGGGCGGCACCCGCGTCGGTGGCGGAGCTGACGTCGTTGCCGGGGATACCGACGACGAGGTCCGCGTAACCGTCGCCGTCCAGGTCGCTGGAGGCGGTGGCCTGGCCGAAGCGGTCGTTGCTCTGGGCAGTGCCTGGTACGCCGGGCGTGCTCAGGCTGAACGTAGCCCGTCGGGAGGTGGAGATGCCGCTGCCGGAGCCGTACAGAACGGCGACGTAGCCGGCGCCCTTCTTGGCGCTGACGGTGCCGCCGGGGGCGGAGACGACGAGGTCGGGGTAACCGTCGCCGTTGAAGTCGTCGTGAGCGACAGCGGCGGGCACGGGCGCGGTGGCCGCGGTGATCGTGGCGCCGATCGTCAGCAGGACGGTCGCGGCGGCTGCGGCGGAGTTCCGGAGACCGGTGGAGAATCTCTTGCTGCGCACGTGAAGGCTCCTGGGCTGTGGCACGGGCCGGGCGCGGAGTAGGCGGAGGGACACGGCGGGGGCCCGCTCCCTCGCCGTCGTGGGTTGGACCGGGGATCAACCTCGAGGGTTGTGCCGCGTACGGGAGTTGGCGAAGCGTTCACCGTGACGTACCGAGTCCGGGGTTCAGCCCGGCCGACGATCTCGAGAAACGTCTCAAGGATCCTCGAATCCCCGACCGCCTGGGCTGCCGTCGCCCGCATGTCCTGCCGAGGCGCAGACAACACCGATACATCGGAGGAGTCAAGACTTGGGTGAGGCTCTCTGGCGTGGCGTGAAGTTCCAATCGGCCCATTAGTGGCGTATAGGAGCCCAGCTTCTAGGTGTGTCGAACTCATTGACAGGTACACGAACCATGCTTACGTTCACCAATACACCCGATGTTTCGAGGATTCGTCTGGAGGACGAAGATGACCTCACAGCCGGGAAACCGCTCGCCGGTGCCCCGCAGAGCCGTACTCGGCACCGCGCTGGGCGGCGCGGCAGCAGCGGCCCTGCCCGGGACGGCCCACGCCGAACAGCGCGCAGAACCGGCGCAGTTCGGCGGCGCCGATTCCGTGGCCGGGAGTGACAGACGCCCCTGGAGACTGCGCGACACGATGTCCACCGACGGCGCCTGGGAGGCGTTCCTGCGTGGTCAGGACCTGCTGTGGACCAGGCTGCCCTCCCGCTGGTACGAGGGTCCGTTCCTCGGCGACGGGCTGCTGGGGAGCATGGTCTACCAGGAGCCGGGCGCCAACCGGATCCGCTTCACCGTCCAGCACGGCCGCGTCCAGGATCACCGGCCCGAGTTCGGAAGTGGCTGGGGCACCTGCCGCCTGCCGGTCGGGCATCTCACGCTCGAACCCGTCGGCACCATCACCGCCGTCGACTGGCGGCTGAGCCTGTGGAACGCCGAACTCACCGGCACCGTCACCACCACAGCCGGCACGCTCGCCCTCTCCGGCCTCATCCACGACGAGGTCTTAGCCGTCCGTGTGACGGCCGACGGCGGTGAACAGGTCACCTGGACGTTCCACCCCGCGGAGGCCATCAGCCCCCGCCGGATCAGCGAGGCCCCGCCCTCCGGCTACACCGGCAACCCGCCTTGGACCACCAGGACCACCGCCGACGGCACCGAGCAGGTGCTGCAGCCTCTCACCGGCGGCGGCCAGACGGCCACCGCCTACCGCCGCACTGGTGCGGAACTGCTGCTCAGTGTCGGACACAGCCACCCCTCCGACACCGCCGCCGAGGCAGACTCACTGCGCAACCTGCGCCGCGCGACGTCGTACAGCGCCCTGAGACGACGCCACACCCGCTGGTGGCACACGTTTTACCGAAAGAGCTTCGTCTCGTTCCCCGACCAGCGGCTGCAGAGCTTCCACTGGATCCAGCTCTACAAGGTCGCCTCCGCCAGCCGCGCGGGCGGCCCCGTCATGGCCACCTGCGGGCCGTGGCTGGAGCCCACGCCCTGGCCCGCGGTCTGGTGGAACCTCAACGTTCAGCTGGAGTACTGGCTCATCCACGGCTCCAACCACCTGGAACTGGATGCGCTCGCCACCACGCTGCGGCAGAACCAGGAACAGCTCATTGCCAACGTCCCCGCCGCCTACCGCGCGGACAGCTCCGGCGTCGGCCGCAGCTCCGACATGTTCGCCAACCGCGCAGTGGGGGAGCCGGGCACCGGCGCCGAGACCGGCGACCTCACCTGGGCGCTGCACAACGTGTGGCTGTCCTACCGGCACTCCATGGACAAGGCTCTGCTGCGCGACACGATCTTCCCGGTGCTGCGCCGGGCGATCAACTACTACCTGCACTTCCTCACCCCGGGCAGCGACGGCAAGCTCCACCTGCCCAGCACGCTCTCGCCCGAATACCCGGTCGTGCCGCCGCAGGACACCAACTACGACCTGGCCTTGATCCGCTGGGGCTGCCAGACACTCATCGAGTCCGCCGAACTGCTCGGCATCGACGACGAGTTGACCCCACGCTGGCAGGAGGTGCTGGCCAAGCTCACGCCGTACCCGGTCGACGACAACGGCTTCATGATCGGCGCCGGCACCGCGTACGCCCAGTCCCACCGGCACTACTCTCACCTGCTGATGGTGTACCCGCTGTACCTCGTCAACTGGGACCAGCCCGAAAGCCGCGACCTGATCGCGAAGTCGGTGGCTCACTGGCACGCGCTGACCGGCGCCCACCGGGGCTACAGCTACACCGGAGCCGCCTCGATGTATGCGATGACCGGTGACGGCGACACCGCGATCACATACCTGCGGAAGTTTTTCGACACCAGCACCCGCTACCCGTGCCAGGCCAACACGCACTACACGGAGGCCGGTCCGGTCATCGAGACGCCGCTGTCCGCCTCGCAGTCCCTGCACGACATGTTCTGCCAGAGCTGGGGCGGCATGATCCGCGTCTTCCCGGCCGTCCCGTCCGCCTGGGCGGACGTCACCCTGCACGACTTCCGGACCCAGGGTGCCTTCCTGGTCAGCGCCGTCCGCAAGGCGGGTGCCACCCGGTTCATCCGGATCAGGAGCCTGGCGGGCGAGCCGCTCAAGCTCCGCCACGGTCTCAGCGGAACTCTCACCGTACTGCTGGACGACGGCACCCCGGCCCGCACCCAGGACCTGGGCGACGGCACCCTCGCCATCGACCTGCCCCGGGGCCGCGAGGTACTCGTCCACTCCGGTTCCCGGCCCGGCCTCGTCATCGGCCCCGTCGCCGTCAGCGAACCGGGCCCGGCCTGGGGCCTGCCGTAACGACCCTCGCACGCGGCACACCCCGTGGTTCCGGCCCGCCGCCACGGCAGCGGGCCCGCACGGCCGTACGGCCCGAACAGCCCCCGTACAGACCCTGTTACGTCCCCCACACGCCCGTCAGCCGGGCACACCCCCACCCGACATCCCACCTCAACACCCCACCCCCGGGAGGGTTCTCATGGCGGTTCCGATCAGGACCGCGGTCGCCGCGCTCTGCGCCGGGCTGGCGGCCACACTCTTCATCACCGTGCCCGCGCGCGCCGACCAGGACGCCGGCTCCCGCGCACAGGTCTGGGCCGTGTCCGGCCCCGAGCGTGCCGCCGCGGCGCACGAACCGCGCGCACGGGTGTCCCTGGACGACACCACCGGCAGGCTGAGCCTGTCGGTGTCCCGCGGCGGCCGGACGGTCATCGAACCGTCGCCGGTCGGCATCGTCACCCAACAGGCCGATCTCTCCCAGGACTTGCGCTTCCTGCACCGCAAGGACCGGCTGGTCGACGAGCGGTACCGGAGCAAGTCCGGCAAACGACTGGAACGACGGGTCCTCATGAACGAAACCCGTCTGTCCTTCGCCACGGCCGCCGGAGCCAGGCTCGACCTCGTTGTCCGCGCCTCCGCCGACGGCATCGCCTACCGCTACGTCCTGCCCGCCGAGTACGGCGGCGTACTCGGTGAGACCTCCGCCTTCAACCTGCCGCCGGACGCGAGCGCGTGGCTGTCCACCTACCGGGCCGACAACGAGGGCCGGTTCGCCCAGTACACGGCCGCGACAGCACCCACCGGCGAGTACTCGGACCAGGCGCTGTTCGCCACCGGCGGCGGGTACACCCTGCTCGCCGAGTCCGACCTCACCGGCACCTACTCCGGCGCCCGGCTCGCTCACGACCAGGGCACCGGCACCTACCGCATCAAGCTCGCCGACACCACGGTCCCCACCGACGGCCCCCTCGCCACCCCCTGGCGGGCCATGGTCACCGGCGACCTCGCCACCGTCACCCGGTCCACCTTCACCGACGACCTCGCTCCCGCCTCGAAGGTCGCCGACACCTCCTGGATTTGGCCCGGCACCGTGTTGTGGACCTGGCTCGCGGGCGGCAGGGAGGCCGGACAGAGCCTCGCGGCGCAGAAGGCGTACGTCGACTACGCGGCCGAACGGCACTGGCCCTACGAGGCCGTCGACGCGGGCTGGTACTTCAAGACCGACGAGTGGGACACCACCGACCCGAACTGGCAGACCAACAGCTGGATGCCGGAACTCGTCGAGTACGCGCGCGCCAAGGGCGTCGGAATCATCGTCTGGATCCACCAGCGTGATCTCGACACACCAGAGGAACGCGCCCAGTGGCTGCCCACCCTTGAGCGGTGGGGCGTCAAGGGAGTCAAGATCGACTTCATGGACTCCGAGGCGCAGTCCACGCTCCAGTGGTACGACACCATCCTCCAGGAGACGGCCGCCCACCACCTCATGGTCAACTTCCACGGCTCGACCGTCCCCAAGGGCATCCAGCGCACCTGGCCCCAGGTCATGACCCTGGAGGGCGTCGCCGGGGAGGAAAAGCGGACCAACACCGCCGCCCATCTCACCACCCTGCCCTTCACCCGCAACGTCATCGGCTCCATGGACTTCACCCCCGGCGCCTTCCAGCGCGTCGGCCTGCGTCCCAACTCCGACGCGGCCGAGGTCGGGCTCACCGTCGCCTACGAGTCGGGCCTGCAGATGTTCGCAGGCACCCCCGAGTCGTACGACGCCCGGCCGCTCGCCCGGGACTACTTCGACCAGGTTCCCGCGGCCTGGGACGACACCCGGCTGCTCGCCGGCCGACCCGGCCGGGAAGCCGTGCTCGCCCGGCGCAGCGGCGACCGCTGGTTCCTGGGTGGCGTGTACGCCGGCACCGCCCACACGGCGGAGGTGCCGCTGACCATCGGCTCCGGACGATGGCTGGTCGAGACGATCCGGGACGGCGCCGACGGGCTGGTCCAGGACCGGCAGGTACTGCGCGGCGGCGACTCCCTCAGCGTCGACGTCGTCGACAACGGCGGCTTCGCCGGGATCGCCTGCCCCTGGCGTCCGGGCATCACCACCTGCTCCCGCTGACCGAGATCTCCGGCCGGGCGTCCTACTGGGGCGCCCGGCCCGCTGTTCACGTTGATGAACAATGCTCACATGGGTGTACATCGTCGGGTCTGTTGTGCAACGCTCGGTCAACTCCTTTCTCGGACCGACCAGTTGGAGGGACGGGCATGACTGTTTCCCGGCGTACTGTCCTGGCTACGGCGGCCGGCGCCGCAGCGGTATGCGTTTCCTCGACACCAGCCGCGGGCGCGACCGAGGCCCGGACACCGGCACCCACACTGCGCACGCTCCGCGCGGCGGCCGACTACGCCGTCGAGAAGGTCCGCACCGTCGCGCCGGGCGTGACTGCCTTCCCCGTCGGGACGAAGTTCGAGAAGTGGACCTACTCGCAGAACGGCGACTGGGTCGGCGGGTTCTGGCCGGGAACGCTGTGGATGGCGTGGCTCTACAGCAAGGACGACGCCTTCCGTACGGGGGCCCTGACGTCGGCGGAGAAACTGGCCCCTCGCCAGTACGACACCGGCACGCACGACCTCGGATTCCTCTTCTACCCGTCGTGGGTCACCGCCTGGCGGCTGACGGGCGACAACGCATGGCGGACGGGCGCCGTACGAGCGGCCGACTCCCTGATCCAGCGGTACAACCCACGCGGGCGCTTCATCCGGGCGTGGGGCGCACTGACCGACCCGAAGAACGCGGGCCGGGTCATCATCGACACGATGATGAATCTCGACCTGCTGGCGTTCGCGAGCCGGCAGACCGGCGACGCCAAGTATCTGGACATCGCCGTGGAGCACGCCAAGACCACGCAGCGGCTGTTCCCGCGCCCGGACGGATCGACCCCGCACGTGTACGACTTCGACCCGGACAGCGGCGCACCCATCGGCCCGAACACCGTGCAGGGTTACAGCCCCACGTCGTGCTGGTCGCGTGGACAGGCGTGGGGACTGTACGGATTCACCACGATGTACCGGCGGACCGGGAACGCGGAGTTCCTGGCCACCGCGCGCAGACTCGCGGACTTCGCGGTGGGCGCGCTGCGCCCGGATCACGTTCCGGTGTGGGACTACCGCGCTCCGCAGCAGCCCCACGACATCAAGGACGCGTCGGCCGGCGCGATCATGGCGTGCGGTCTTCTCGACCTGTCCGCGGCCACCGGCAGGCATGCCTATCGTGAGGCGGCGCTACGCCTGCTCACCGCACTGTCGGAGACCTGCCTGACGAAGAACTCGGCCCGCGCGGACGCGGTCGTGGCCCGCTGCACCCGCAACCGCCCGGCCGAGGACGGCATCGAGATCTCCCTCCCGTACGCCGACTACTACCTGCTGGAGGGCATCCTTCGCGTGCTGCAGCCGCAGGACGTCGACCGGGCGATCGACCTGTCGACGGTCTGACCGCCGGCGCATGGATGCCCTCGGAGCAGGACAGGTGCCGGTCAGCCCGCGATGGAGTCCAGCTGCTCTGCCGCGGGACGCAGGGCCCACAGGTCGCCGCCGGGCGGCTCCTGCAGCAGCGGAACGGCCTTCTGCGCTCGCTTGTCTCCCGCATCGGCGGCCGCGTGCACGACGTCGGTTGCCGCGTACCGGTGGAATTCGAGCTCCGGATGCGGCCAGGCGGCGGCTCCCGTCGCGGCGGGCAACAGGTAGTCCACAGCCTTGAACAGGCTCTGCCCGTCCGGACCTTGGTACGCCCACAGATTCACCCCGACATGCCGGCCGATGGCCGCGAGCCGGGTGTAAGCCACCAGGTCGAACGTCGAGTAGTGCCAACTCCGGGTCCGGCTCAGCTCCTGGGGCTGGCTGCCGTCAGCCGCGATCTGCGGCGCGATGCGCTTGCTCCGGACGTCCAGGACCGTCCGGCGGGCCAGATCCTTGTCGCCGGTCGCGTAGGCGAGGCCGGCGAGCTGCATGTCGTAGAAGGTGCCGTGGTTGTTGGTGGCGGCGGCCTCCTGCTTGCCGAAGTCGCTGTTCTTGAGCCAGTCGAGGAATTCGGCGTTCCACTTGGTCATGCCGGCGCGGTCGGTCGCGGTCCAGCCCGGAGCGCCGGTGGCCAGCAGGGCGAGCGCGTCGAGGACGCTGGTGTACGACTGCGAGAAGTCGATGATGCCGATGGCGCGGCCGTCGTACTTGCAGGGGATGAACTGCGCGTGGTTCAGGTTCGGGTTCATCCTCGTGGCCGGATCGAGGAACCAGGTCCGCAGCACCTGCCCGGCCTTCTCGGCGTACCGCTTGTCGCCGGTGTAGTACCAGGCGAGGGAGAGGTCGTAGGCGGAGTCGAAGGTCCTCTCGACGTCCTGGCGGTCGGTGCCGGTGTCGACCTCGGGGTTGCGCTCGCCGTCGCGCTGCACGTACGGGCAGCCCCACGGGTTGTCGGAGGTCGGGGTCCGGGAGGGCCACCAGTACGGCGCCTGGCTGAGGTAGTCGTGGATGTCGCCGCCGGGAGCGGGCTTGGGCTTGTCGACGACCGTCCAGGGACCCTGGTCCAGCCACCTGTCGGCACGGACCGCCAACGCCCTGACTGCTCGCCGGAGTTGCGGGTCGCCGCGATCCAGACGGACCTTGGTCTGCTGCAGACGGGCGCCGTCCATGACGGCGGTGTGCGGGACGCGGGGCGGTGACTGTGCCACCACCGGCGCCGAGGCTCCTGTGGTGAAGGCGACGAGGGCTGCCAAGAGGATGCAGAGGCGGGATCGTGCGCTCATACATCCACTCCGTTCATGTCAGTGGTCCCGCGGACGAGCCGCCGCTGGGCCTCGTACAGGTTCGGCGGCCGGACCGCATGCGCGCTGCCGTACAGCTCCAGACGCGTATGCAGGTCGCCCGTGAAATCGGGAACGTCGATCTGGTCGAACTCCGTGACCTCGTTGACGCCGACGGTGGCGGAGTACGGCGCCAGCGCGTCGATCTTCACCAGGCCCGCTCGGCCGTTGGTGACGCGGATGTTCCAATGCGTGAAGCGGGCGCCGAACAACGGACCGGCGCTCGCGTCACCACCGTGGCGGCCGTTGTTGTTCACCGTGATGTCGGTGCGGACATTGGCGAAGGGCAGGCCGCGGTGGCTGTCGAAGGTACCCATTCGCATGTCACCGTGCGACCAGACGTTGTACGACGACAGTCCCTCGACATTGATGCCGTGCAGTTGGGTGTTCGACGGTGCGGGGCTGGTGCGCTCCTCGATCGTGAAGTCCTCGATGAGGTTGTCGTGCGAGCCCTCGCGGCAGAAGTAGGGATGATGGGAGCCGCGGCCGGCGACCCGCGTCCGGCGCAAGGTGCACGCGGAGGCGGCTACGAGCCCGAAGCCGTTGTCGACATGGCGGACCGTCACGTCGTCCACCCAGCAGTCGTAGGCGCACTGCAGGACGACGCCGTTGTAGCCCTTGTCGAGCAGGTGCGGCTGCTGGGGCACCTCCGCCGCCTCGAGGGTCAGGCCCTCGACCCCTGAGTCTGTCAACGCCGGTACGTGAGTGGTCAGTTGCGGGTTCCACTCCGGGCGCACATCGAGCGGGAGCGGGCGTTCGAGAGTGACGCGCCGGCCACGGACCCGGGCGATGCGGACGGGCCATTCGTACGGGACGTACGACGTCAGTTTCGTCTTGTCGTCCCAGAAATAGGCCTCCGGTCCCGGTCCGCCACCGCACATGTGCTCAAGGAGGGTGTGGTCCGCGTCGTCGGCGAGCCGAAGCAGGACCAGGGCGCCGGGGCGCAGCGACGACGCGTCAGCGACCGTCACCGTCCAGGAACCCTGTCGCGCCGGGGCGACCGCCGTGAGCGTCCGCCACTCGTCGCGCCCGTTGCCCGTCCAGCCCTCGAAGGGCCACGCCTTCGCCCTGATCGCGGCGACGAGAGAGTCCCACCGGGCCTCGGGGGCCAGCCAGATCAGGCCGCCCGCCCACGACCAGGCCGACTTGTCACCGCCGTAACGGGAGCCGTACACGCCGATCAGTTCGGTGAGGTTCTTCGTCGCGTACAGCGTCGTACGGCCGCTGCCCGCCCCCCTGAGGATCACGTTCGAGCTGCCCATCCGGATCACGTCGTCGATGCGGAACGTGCCCGGCGGAATGATGACCGTGCCACCGCCGCCCCTGCCGGCAGCCGCGATGGCACGGTTGATCGCGGGAGCGGAGTCGGTCGTGCCGTCCGCCACGGCGCCGAAGTCGCGTACGTCGGCGACGACGGGACGGCGGGGGAAGCGCACCGCCCCGCCGTGGCAACCGGCCCGGCCGATGTACGGGATCTGCGGGTGAGTGAAGGGAGTGCGGCTCAACTCCCGCCACAGGACCGGGACGTCGGCCGACGCGGTACTCCCATCAACTGCCGCCGCGGTACCGGCACCGGCGGCCACGGCGACGGCGCTTCCCAGCAGGGCGCGTCTGGTCATGCCCCTGACATTCGGGTTCTGCGTGGCGCCCGTGTGAGCGTTTCTCATACCCGTCCGCCCTTCCCATGTTTGCTTTCATGGATATGAACGACGTTCAGATCTGCGTCGAGCGGTGAGCATGCCACGACCCTCTTGAGTGGGAAAGAGGGTGCGCGGCGGTTATTGGTGGACCTACGCGGTCGGAAGGCAGGGCTTCCGGGTCAGATGCGTGAACAGCCGTGCGGTCGTCCGGAGTGCCGACCCGCTCTTGGCGGAACTGGCGTACCCCCGATAACCCGGTTCGAGTCGCTGACCGGCGCGCGCTTCGAGCGCATCGATCCGCTCCGGACCAAGAGCTGTCCCGCAAATCCCCTACTCGTCGCCTGGCATGATCGATGCGTGATAGGTGAACCTGGGCGGCCGGGCCGCATGAGGTACGTACTGTTCGATGTCGACGGCACGTTGATCGACGCGGTGAGTAACCAGCGCCGGGTCTGGGGAACCTGGGCGGTGCGGTACGGGCTAGACGCGGAGGAGGTCTACCGGGTTGCTCTGCGGACACGGCCGATGGAGACGTTCGCGCAGGTCGCTGCGGAGCGTGATCCGCGCGAGTGCCTGGCCATGCTGCACGAGCTGGAGGACGAGGACGTCCGGTCCGGCATCTATGCGGCTTTCGACGGCGCGTCGGAGCTGTTGCACGGCCTGCCGCCGCAGGTCTGGGCCTTGGTGACCTCGAACTACGAGCACCGGGTGCGCGGTCGTTTCCTGCGGACGGGCCTGCCGGTGGCGGACGTGATCGTGGACGCGGCCGCTGTGGAGGAGGGCAAGCCCTCTCCCGTGCCCTATCTGCGGGCCGCTGCGCGGCTGGGTGCCGAGCCGGGAGAGTGCCTGGTCATCGAGGATGCCCCGTCCGGGGTGCGGTCCGGGCTGCGCGCCGGGATGACGGTGTGGGGCGTGAACGCTGCGGTCGCGGTGGAGGGGGTGCATCGCCACTTCGTCAGTCTCCGCGAGGCAGTCCCTCACATCCTGGCCTTCGTGTCCGGCCCACAGGGGGATGCCGACCGTTCACAGGGAGGCAGCTGATGTCCCAGCCACGGGCGATGGTGTGCCGCGACGTCCCCTGATGGCAGCGTTGTTCGCTGTGCGCGTCGCGGAACCCTCCAGAGTTCTCCTGGCGTCGAGGGAGGCTCACGGATTTGATTAGGAATCCTCAGTGTTCGCAGAATGTCGGGTGGAGCTTCTTCGACTCTCAAAGGCCGTGAAGTGTCTTGGTGTTCACCCGGTGACGCTTCGCTTTTGGGCTGACTCGGGGAAGATTCCGGTGACTTGGATCGGGCGGGAGCGCCGGTTCTCCTCGATCGACGTGGAGGCGTTGAAGGTCTCCACCGGTGGTGAGTGTGTCCGTCTTGAGGGCCTGTACGTGCGCGTCTGCGGGTCCAGCGGGCAGGAATCGTCCCTGGAAGCGCAGGAGAAGGAGCTGCGGGCCACCTCCACTGGCGAGGTCGTCAAGGTCTTCCGTGACCGGTCCTCTGGCCTGCGGGAAGACCGGCCCGGTCTCAGCCGGCTGCTGCGGGCTGTCGCTGACGGCTCGGTGACGGTCGTGCGCGTGACGCATGAGGACCGGCTCGCTCGGTTCGGGGTCGGCTGGCTCAAGCACCTGCTGTCCGTGTACGGCGCCAACCTCGAAGTGCTGCATCCGAAAAAGCGCGGTGGCCGGGATGAACTCCTTGAGGACTTCGGGTCGCTGGTCACCGCGTTCGCCGGGCGCTTGTACGGGATGCGGTCGGCGGAGAACCGGCGTCGTCTGCTGGCCGAGTCCGGCCAGTGCGGGGAGCGTGCTGCTTGAGTCGGAAGCTGCCGCTTGCCGAAGGCGAGACCTCTCGTACCGCGTGCGCTCGCACGCTGCTGCGTACGGGCGTGGATGAGAAGACCGGCGAGATGCTGTCCCGGGCCGTGCTGGCCGAACGCGTCGGCTGGTGCGCTGATCTGGTCTCCGGCATGGTGTTGGCCCTGATGGGGGAACACTGGAACGCTGCAGACGTGGAGGTGCTGGCCTCCGGTGAGGACACTGCTGGCCGGACGCTGCCGTCGAACGCGTGGATGGCGCTGCGGCGCCTCGGCTGGACCGTCGCCCCGCCCAAGGACGTGCGGGTCAACGATCGGATCGTGCGCATGGCCCAGGAGCAGGCAGGCCGGGCCCTGCGTTCGGCGAAGTGGCGTGCCGACCTGACCGCCGGAGTGCTGTCCGCGTGGCCGGTCGATCCGGGCAAGCGCACCCCCGCCGAGTGGGACGCCGTACGCGAAGCGGTCCCCGGCGGGCAGCACCTGCTGGCCGGTATCATCAAGGCCCGCACCCGGCAGGCCGTTAAGTTCCTCAAGGCCAACGGCCGTCTCCCGGCCGATGTATTCGAGCTCGAAGGCCCCTCTCGGGTGCCGCGTATGCTGCTGCTCGCCGCGTGCGACGGGCAGCAGGCCACGATCGAACGCTCCGAGGCCAGCCCCACGAGGGCGCTGCTGCGCTTGCAGCTCCCCAACCGCCCTGACCCGGCCGGATACCGGGACTGGACCTGGGTGGCCTGCCCGATCACCCTTCCTCCGACCGTTCCCGCTGACGCGGTGCTGCACCTGCCCACCCTTCGTCTTGCAGACGGGAAGGTGCGGTGTGATGTGGCGTACACCCACGCCGTACCCAAGACCAGCCGCACGGGCCACATGGTGGCCCTCGGCGTGGACTGGGGCCTGGGCACTCTGCTGTCGGCCGGGACCGTACGGCTCCACGACGACGGGCAGATCATCGCCCCCGGGCACGGCGCCCAGTTCCAGGCCGCCGGAGTGCTGGCCAAGCAGCACCGGCTGCGCCGCCTGTCGGAGCGACTGCACGCCAAGGCCGACCAGTACGTACGGCTCATTGGTGACCGCGACCACCACACGCTCGCCACCAAGCTGGACGCGCTGCGCGGCGAGATGCGGCACGTGTCCGACCGCAGATCGAACCTCAACGACGCCCTGGCGTGGGCTGCTGCCCACTGGGCCGTGGATCAGGCCATCGCGGCCGGCGCCACGGTGATCTACCTTGAGGACCTGCGGTCGATGGAAGCCAAGGGCATGGGCCGCACCATGAACACGCGCCTGTCACAACAAGTGCGAGGGCAGATCGCCGACCGCATGCGGCACCTCGCCGCCGAGCAGGATATCGCCGTGGTCACGGTCCCGGCCCGGAACACCTCCAAGCTGTGCCCGCACTGCCTCACGCCGCTGCGGCACCGCAAAGCCCCCGACCGGCCGACCGTCGTGGGCTGGAAGTGGGCCATCTGCCCCAGCCAGTCCTGCGGCTGGCAGGGGGACCGCGACATGGGTGCCTGGCGCCGTATCGCAGCCCGCGGCCTCACGCATCAGGCCAAGACCGTCATCGACCGCACCAGCGCAACCATGGTGATCCGCTCAGTGGTCGACAAGCCGGAGTCAAAGGCAGTTGTCACCGCGACACCGAAGACCCGCCGGAAAGACCGGTCCAAGACCGGCCCCACCCCGCACCACACTCCACGCCCCGTGCCCAGGCGACGCAGGGCACCCTCCCCAGCAGGCCGCCCGTGCGGTCCTGCGGCAAGCGTCCGGAGGGACACGCACCAACGGGCCGGACCCGGCTGCCCTGCGCAGCCCACCGGCACCAGGGCGTGAACGCGATCAGCACACCCACCACCGGCCACCGGCCACGAGGGGCAGCACTGGGCGCGGGATTCCACCTCCACGCCCACGCTTCCCCACCACGGTGGGAAACGATCCCGGAAACCGAATCCGACTCAGGATCGCTCAGCTGATCAGAGACGCTTTCACCGGCGGGTGCGGTCCAGCAGGGCCATGACTTCGGTCAGCCGCTCGCGCGCCCAGTCGTACTGCGTGGTGTCGGTGTGGCCGCGGTAGACGGTCTCGATCACCATGATGAGCGCCAGGTGCAGGCAGTACAGGCGGCGGCGCACACTCTCGGTTTCGGTCAGTGGAGGGTGTCCGTAGCCGCGCATGAAGTGCGTGGAGTCGCCGAAGGCGGCAGCCATCTGCGTGCCTGCGAACCCGGCCTCGATGAGCGGGTCACCGAAGAAGGCCCGCTCGTGGTCGATGACGCAGGCGATCTTCCCGTCGCGGACCATGACGTTGCTGTCCCACAGATCCCACTCCACCAGCCGTGGCTCGCTCACCTCGTCCAGGCTCGCGGAGTGCTCGGCCAGCACCTCGCGCACCGTGTCGTAGTCCCAGCCCAGGTCGACCCGGCGGCGTTCGCCGTCGGTCAGGACGTCCTCGACGATGTTCGTGAAAACCCGTCGCCAGGAGGTGTCTCCCGGGCCGGCCAGCGGTCCGAACGCCGTACCGCGGATGGAGTTGATCTGACGGTTGGCCGCGCCCACCTGCTCCTTGTATCCGGCCAGGTCCTGCGCCGGCAGTTCGGGGCCGACGATGCCGAGGTTGTCGGCGCCGACGAACGGCATGAAGAACCAGTCCGCGTCGCACAGCTCGCGGCTCCGGTCGGCGAAGTCGACGCGGGGGACCGGCACAGTTGTGTGCTTGCCGATCAGGTCCAGCGCCGCCAGCTCGATCCCCATCGCGCCCTGCTCGTAGGTCATCACTTCCACCGCGGGCGGAGGCGCGATCTTCAGAACGACCTCATAGCCGTCGCGCAGCCGTATGCGGTAGGCGACGTTGAACCAGCCATGCCCCAGCTCGCTCACCCACCCCTCGCCGTCAGGCACTCGGTCCGGGCCATAGGCCCGCTCGACCATGGCCCGCAGAACCTCCGGCGACTGCCGGTTCTTCGTGATGCTCTCCACGCTCACTCCCCGCTTCGACCCCAGCGACACTGCACGGCCCGCGCCTCGAGCCCAAGCGCCTGCCAGGCGATGGTGACCACCGCTCGGCCGCGCCAAGAAACGAAACCATGAGCGTCTTCAGTTCGGCCACTGATCGAGGGACGGCAGGCCGTCGTGCCGAACGAAGGCCCCTGGGCTGTCGAGCGCCGTCTGCGATCTCGTGCCTGACCATCTTGACCGCAACCCGGCGGGCCGAGGGAGCCCAGCCGTGGTGGACGCGGCCGATTCCGCCACTGCCCATCCTGTCCAGGTGCCACAGGTCAATGTCGGGGTGATTCGGGGACAGATCGTCAACCGTGCGACAGACCCTGCCCGACGCAACCCCCAACTCTCGGCCGCCACACCGAACTCGTTCTGGAACGCTCAGTCAGTCGCACATTGCCCGCTCGATCAACGTCCGCCGCGCGGCAGCCCGCGCGTCCTCCGTGGCGGGGTCGAACGAGCGGCTGAACTCCGCGACGGTCAGCCGCGTGGCGCCGTCGTCGGTGGCTGTCACCTCGACGTTGTAGCCGAGCCCGTGGCCGCCGTGGGTCCAGGAGCCACCGCCGCACGGCAGCGGGTGGTAGTACAGCCCGAGCCCGTATCCGGTGTGCCCGCGGGGATCGGGCGGGGTGTCCACCAGGATCTGCATGTCTGCGAGCTGGGCCGCGGGCAGCAGCCGGCCGCCCACCAACGCGGTGATGAATGTGTTGAGGTCCTCGGCCGTGCTGATGATCGACCCGTCTGCGCCGCTGTCGAGAGCCCGGACCGCAATCGTGGTGTCGACCAGCGGGCCGCCGGACGTCCACTGTTGGTAGTTGTGGGCGTGGGGGGATGGGAGGAACGGCCAGGTACCGGGCATGGTCGTGCGGCGCAGCCGCAGTGGGGCGATGATTTGCTCGCGGACCTCGGTGGTCCAGTCGTGGCCGGTGACGGAATTGATCGACATGTCGGCGAGGACGTAGTTGGTGTTGGAGTAGGCCCAGACCTGATCCGCCGGCGCGTGCCGCATGGCCAGCGCGATGAGCTCGTCCGGGTGGGCGACCCGCCACCGCTCCCGCCGGTAGTCCTCAGGCGTGCTGAGGGTCGGGTAGATGTCGTAGGCGTAGTCGTAGAGCCCGCTGGTCTGCTGCAGCAGTTGCCGCACAGTGACCCGTCGGCCGTCGTTGCCATTGCCCGCCACCACCCCCGGTAGCCACCGCTCGACCGGATCGGACAGTGACAACCGTCCTTCCGCGGCCAACTGCAGCACCACGGTGGCCACGAACGTCTTGGTCACGCTGCCGGCGCGCAGCAACGGGTTGCCCGGCACCGGGCGGGCGGTGTCGAGCTCGGCCACCCCGCTGCGCGCTGTCTGGACACCTTCGGTTGTCTCCAGCCGTGCCAGCGCCCCGGTGATGCCCAGCTCGCGCAAGGCGTCCAGGTCACGTTGAAGCTGGGTCTGCCCCGGGCCGGCGACCGCCGGTGTACTGGTCACGAGCAGCGCCTCCACCACAAGCAGCACCATGGACATGATCCACGGCTTCGAGTGAGCCCCATACCGAGGAGTCTGTCGAGGCAACGCCCCCAGGGTCACTGGGGCCAACCCTGCGAACGGCACTGCGGCTGGCCTCACCGCCAGCCGTCGCCGACGAGGTGCCCACACCGGTGAACCTGACCGTGCGGCGCCCCCGGCCGGCGAGGTTCCTGAGCGTTCACAGTGCGGAGCCCGCTGCCCCACCGGGACTCCGGCATCAACGCCCCGGCCCACACCGGCGGGTCGACTGACGCGGTGGACGATGGGCCGGTAGCTTCCATCCGTTCACGCACTGACCCGATACCCAGGCAGGAGGAGGTGCAGGTGGGTGGAGCCGACGACGCGGGGACGCCCTGAAGGCCTGTTCGTCGGCTTGTGCACACTGGACGTCATCCAGCTCGTGGACCATGTGCCGGGTTCCGACGAGAAACTGACGGCTCGTGAGTAGGTGGTGGCCGCAGGCGGTCCGGCGGCGAACGCGGCTGCGGCCTTCGCCCACTTGGGCGGCGCGGCCACGTTGCTCACCGCGATCGGCTCCCATCCGCTGGGACTTGCGGTCGCGGAGGACCTGAACCGGCTGGGTGTGACGGTGTCGGACCTGGCAGCCGACTCGGCCGAGCCGCCCGCAGTGTCCTCGATTCTGGTGACCGCATCCAGCGGGGACCGTGCCGTCGCCTCGACCAATGCGACTGGATACCGGCTCGCCCCGCCCGACGACCTCGACACCTTGGTGGCGGCCTGCGACATCGTCGAGTTCGACGGCCACCACATGGAGCTGGCCGTGGCTGCCGCCCGCGCTGCGCGCGCCGCCGGTCGTCGGACCGTCCTCGACGGGGGCAGTTGGAAGGCCGGCACGGAGAACCTGCTGCCGTCGATCGACGTGGCCGTCTGCTCGGCCGACTTCCACCCGCCCGGCACCAACACGCCGACGGACACCCTGCGGTTCCTGCGGGAGCACGAGGTCGTCTGGTCGGCGGTCAGCCGGGGAGAGCAGCCCATCGTGTGGGCGGGGCCCGACGGCAGCGGCACGGTGAACGTACCTGCCGCCCGGGTGGCGGACACACTGGGCGCGGGTGACGTCCTGCACGGGGCCCTCACCCATCACCTCGCGGTTCAGGGCCGCTTGACATCGCAAGGCTTCGTCGAGGCCCTGCGTGCCGCGGCCGCGGTGGCCTCGTGGGCGTGTTCCTCGTTCGGCACCCGCGCGTGGATGCGGCGAGGGTGACGCCGCACCCCAGCGACGGAACCCCGCAGTTCATCGATCCGATCCCGCGAGTCTTGGCGTGCCGAAGTCAACACATCGGATCTATCCCGTTGCATTGACGCACTGTTACCCCGACTCTATGTTGCATCACGGGATAGCTCCGATGATTCATCGAACCTGTCTGGAGGAAACGTGTCCTCTCCCTCCGCGCCCGATCCGTCCAGACGTACCGTCCTCGCCACCGGATCCGCTCTGGGTGGCGTACTGCTGACCTCGGGCCTGACCACCCAGGCGACCGCGGCTGACCATGCCGAGACCACCGCGCTTCCCGCCGACCCCTGGCGCACCGTTCTCGACGACGCCGACCTGGTCTGGCAGCGGATGCCGACGACCTGGTACGAAGGCCCGTTCCTCGGCAACGGGTTCCTCGGTTCCGGGATCTACGCCGAGCCGGGCGCCGCATCGACGGCCGTGCGCTTCAACGTCCAGCACTCCGAAGTGCAGGATCACCGCCCCGAGTTCGGTTCCCTCTTCGGCCTGGCTCGGCTGCCGATCGGGTACTTCACACTTGAGCCGGTGGGCGCGATCACCGGCCTCGACTGGCGATTGTCGCTGCATGACGCCGAGTTGACCGGCACGCTCACCACTGACAAGGGCACCCTGACCCTGCGCGCCCTGGTCCACAACGACCGCTCGGTCCTCGCCGTGGAAGTGACCGCGAGCGAGGGCGAGAGTGGCTTCCGCTGGGTGTTCCACCCGGCGGACGCTATCAGTCCGCGGGCCGCGTTCAGGCCGCTGCCGGACGGCTACCAGGGCAACCCGCCCGCCGAGGTCGCCGACCACGACGGGACGACCGCCGCCGTGCAGCCGCTGCTGGCCGGCGGGCAGCACGTCACTGCATGGCGGGAGCGGACCAGGAGCCGGACGCGGACGCTGTATGTGCACGTCGCGCACTCGTACCCGAAGAACACGGCCCTGGAGCAGGCCCTGAAGGCGGTCCGCGCCGCGGACCGGCTCCCCTATTCAGCCCTGGCAGTGACCCACCGCGCATGGTGGCACGCCTACTACCGCAAGAGCTTCCTCTCCCTCCCCGACGCCCGCATCCAGCGTTTCTACTGGATCCAGCTCTACAAGGCAGCATCCGCCGCCCGCCGCGACGCCCCTGTCATGGCGACGAGCGGACCCTGGCTCGAGCCCACGCCATGGCCCAACACCTGGTGGAACCTCAACGCCCAGCTGGAGTACTGGCTCATCCATGGCTCCAACCACCTCGAACTCGACGCGATCACCAGGGCGTTGAGCGAGTTCCGGGACAACCTCGCCAACGAGGTGACGCAGCCGTACCGCGCCGATTCGCTCGGCATCCCCCGCACCACCGATCCCCACCTGGTCAATGGCGCGGCCAGCACACTGATGGGCTATGGCGTCGGCATCCCCGGCCAGAACCCGCCGACCCCCGAAGTCGGCAATCTGACCTGGGCGCTGCACAACGTCTGGCTCAGCTACCGCCACACGATGGACAAGTCGACCCTCCGGGACGTCCTGTTCCCTCTCCTGCGCAAGGCGATCAACTACTACCTGCACTTCCTCGAGCGCGGCCCGGACGGCAAACTGCACCTGCCCGCCACCTTCTCCCCGGAGTACGGCGGCGACTCACGCGACTGCAACTACGATCTGATGCTGCTCACCTGGGGCTGCCGCACTCTCCTCGAAGCCGCCGAACTCCTCGGCATCGACGACGTGTTGGCGCCGCGCTGGCGCGAGGTGCTGGCCAAGCTGGTGCCGTATCCGACCGACGCGAACGGCTTCGTGATCGGCGCGGACATCCCCTTCGCGAAGTCCCACCGCCACTACTCTCACCTACTCGCGGTCTACCCGCTGTACGAGGTGACCGGCCGGACCCCCGACGAACGCGCCCTGATCGAGAAGTCACTGGCGCACTGGGTGGGCTTCGAGGGCGCCCT
The DNA here is from genome assembly GCF_042672405.1 of Streptomyces sp. NPDC127197. Taxonomy (NCBI): domain Bacteria; kingdom Bacillati; phylum Actinomycetota; class Actinomycetes; order Kitasatosporales; family Streptomycetaceae; genus Streptomyces; species Streptomyces sp. NPDC127197. The sequence continues at coordinate 90,382 of NZ_JBHXVG010000031.1, forward strand.
GCAGGGTTACACCTTCACCGGGGCCGCCTCGATGTCGGCGCTGCTCGGCAAGGGCGAGGACGCACTGCGGTATCTCGGTGAGCTGATGACCCGCTTCATCCAACCCAACACCATGTACAAGGAGTCGGGTCCGGTCATCGAGACGCCCCTGTCGGCGGCCCAGTCACTGCACGACATGATCTGCCAGTCCTGGGGCGGGATCATCAGGGTCTTCCCCGCGTTGCCCGCCGCGTGGGCGGACCTGGCCGTGCACAACTTCCGTACGCAGGGCGCCTTCCTGCTCAGCGCGCGCCGTCAGGGCGGCACGACTCGTTGGGTGCGACTGGTCAGTGAGGCGGGCGCTCCCTGCGTCGTACGGTACGGGATCGCGGGATCGATCGACGTTCGGGACGGGCGGGGCCGCCCCCTCCGCTACTCCGACGCCGGTGACGGCGCCATCCGACTCGCCCTGCGCAAGGGCGAGTCGGCGCTGATCACCGCGCGGGGCGACCGGCCCGACCTGACTGTCGCGCCCGTACGCCCGAACGAGGACGCGCCCCGCTGGGGGCTGCCCCTCACCTGAGCGTGGCCGGATCGAGGGCAACGCTGTCACTGTTCGTGGTGGATCACATGACCGCCCGTCACAGTCAGCCGGACGGGGGCCTCGGCCAGTTCGTCGGCCGGGGCCGCCGCCGGGTCGATGCCGAGGGCCGTGAGGTCGGCGCGGTGGCCCGGGGCGATCCGGCCGGCCGTGGCCGATTCGCCCGCGGCGCGGGCGGCGTGGGTGGTGCAGCCCTCCAGTGCCTCCAGCCCGGTCAGTCCGGCCCGGGCGGAGGCCGCGCCCCTGGGCCGGCGGGCCGTCCCCAGGACCTGGCGGACGTCGTAGTGGGCGATGGGCCAGTCCGAGCCCAGGGCGACCGTGGCGCCCGCGTCGCGCAGGTCCCGCAGCCGCCAGGCG
>NZ_JBHXVG010000032.1:0-79643 GCF_042672405.1 Streptomyces sp. NPDC127197
CGCCAGAAAGTCGTCGGGCAGCAACGGGGTGGTCAGCCGCCCGGCACCCTGCCAGACGGGCCGCGCCAGGTGCCGCAGCGCACCGACCATTCCGCATCCCCTTCCTCGTCACTCTCCGATCACCTACGCTCACGCAGCCGTGGCCGACCGGCAACCCGGGTTGCTCCTTCCCCGACAGGCGTCACGGTGGCGCTACCCGCGGACTCCGGCGGCCGATCCCCGGCATGCGTTGTGGCGCAGGTCCGCGGTCCATTCCTCCACTGCGAGTGCTGAGCCTGCGGATCAGGGCGGTTCCGGCTCAGTGCGGCCGGGCCGCGGCCATGGCGGGGATCGCTGCCATGGTGAGCCGTCTCCGTGGGTCCCGACTCCCTCGGCCCGAGGGCAAGGGCCGTCGCGCTCAGTGGTGGGAGTGCGGCGGTGGTGCTCAGGCCCCGCCGTCCGTCTCCCACGCGTCCTCCGCGCTTCGGGCGTCGGTGACGTCGCCGGTCGCCTCCTCGTCGGTCATCAGCCGGTCGGCCGTGCGCGCGTCGCCGACGGTCGCCGCGGCGGACATCAGTCGCGCGGCGGGGGCCGCATGCCGGTGGCGGTGTGCGCCTACGGTCACCGGGTGTGGCCGTCTCCTGCGGCGGGCTGCCGGTCCTCAGCCGTCACCGGCGGCGCCGGGCACGCCTCGGGCAGCCCGTACCGCGCTGGTAGATGTCGGGGATGCCGTCGGCGTCCTCGTCGAGGTGCTCCGCCTCCCACAGCCTGCGGTAGATGCTGTTACGGCGTTTGACCAGCAGCGCGGCCATGCCGGCGGCGAGCAGTGAGCCGAGCAGTACGGCGGCCTTGATCCGCTCGGTGTAGGCCGGGTCAGCGAAGGAGACCTCGCCGATGAGCAGGGCGACCGTGAACCCGATTCCGGCGAGAACCGCGAGGGCGAAGACGTCGGCCCAGGCCAGGTCGGGGTTGAGCCGGGCCCGGGTGTACCGGGCGGCGAGGTAGGTTCCCGCGAAGATCCCCACGGCCTTGCCGACGACCAGGCCAAGCACCACGCCCAGCGGCTCGGGACGGGTGAACACCTGGCCCAGCACGGGAACGGAGATGCTCACCCCGGCGGCGAACAGGGCGAACAGGGGGACGGCGACACCGGCTGATACCGGACGCAGCAGGTGCTCGGTGCGCTCCCCGGGCGAGGCGTCCTCCCCCGTACTCTGGTCGTGGGCGCAGCGAAGGATCAGTCCCATCGCCACCCCGGCCACGGTGGCGTGCACCCCGCCGTTGTACATCAGCGCCCAGATGACCACAGCCAAGGGCACGTACCACCACCATCCGCGCACCCTGAACCGTTGCAGCAGGTAGAAGACGACCAGCCCGCCGACAGCCCCTCCGAGGGCTGCCGGGTTCAGGCGGCTGGTGAAGAACAACGCGATGACCAGGATCGCGCCCAGGTCGTCGACGACCGCCAGGGTGAGCAGGAAGGCCCGCAATGCGGTCGGCATGTGGGTGCTGAGCACGGCGAGGACCGCGAGTGCGAAGGCGATGTCGGTCGCCATCGGCACCGCCCAGCCGTCGGCACGGCCGCCACCGGCAGCGGCCGTGGCCAGGTAGATCGCCGCGGGCACCACCATGCCGCACACCGCGGCGACCATGGGCAGGACCGCGGTGGCCGGGGTGCGCAGCTGGCCGGCCACGAGTTCGCGTTTGAGCTCGATCCCCGCGACCAGGAAGAAGACGGTGAGCAGTCCGTCGGAGGTCCAGTGCTGCACCGACAGATCCAGCCCGAGTGCCGCTACCCCGAAGTGGACGTTGCGCAGCGCCTCGTAGCTCCCGCGCCACGGGGTGTTCGCCCACACCAGTGCCACCAGGGCGGCGATCAGCAGCACCAGGCCGCCGACCGTCTCCGTTCGCAGGGCCCGGGCCACCTGTACGCGTTCCGGCCAGGGCAGCAGTCCGAGGAAGACCGAAGGCTCGCGCGGGGCAGCAGGCATCGGGAGGACCTCCGGGCCGCGGGCAACGGGCTAGGCACGAGCCCTCCGGTGCCGACCGGACGTCCCGGTGCGATCGTGCCCTTATGGTGCATTCGTCACATCTCATCCACCGTAGCCCGCCCACAGCCGCCCGGTGCGGGACCACCAGGGGACTGCGCGAGGCGGCACCGGAGCTGTCGTCGGCGCGCCGCACCCGGGTCATCCCTGAACGGGCCGAATCCCGGGAGGAGCTGGCCGACGCCTGATCCGCACAGTCCAGGGTCCTCCCGGTCGGAGATCACCTCCGGCGGCCACCGTGGTGTCTCCCGCCAGCCGGAATCGGGCGCGGTTGCGCGTGCATATCCCACGGCTGCGGAGCAGCACGCCGGCCTCGGCGGCCACTTCTGTGCCCCATCGCGCCCAGTGGCCCTCGCCCCGTTCAAGGAACCACTCAGGGTGTGTTGACAGGGCGGGCCTCACGCAAGAGCAGCCTGCATCACCTCAAGGAGCTGCCGACTCGTTCCGCCCTGCTGCTCCTCGGCGGCGACAAGGCGGGAAACTGGGAGCGCTGGTACCGCGGCAACATTCCTGCTGCTGAACAGCTCTACCGCGACTACACCGGCGGCACGGAAGGATCAGGAGTAGGCATGCCCAAGAAGGCCCCGCAGGACTGGGAGACCCTGGGGCAGGAGCTGTACTCGGCCGGTGTGGAACCCACCGAGGTGAAAGCTGGTTCGCGCCGTCTGCCGGCGGGAGCCCATGGGCATCAACTCGCCGAGGCGCGCAAGCAGTGCGGGCAGGCCCAGAGGGACGTGGCTGCCCGCATGGGTGTGAGCATCGCTCGTGTATCCCAGATGGAGCACGGTGAGGGCGCTACTTTCGATGTCATCGCACGTCACATCGAGGCGCTCCGCGGCAGGTTGGACCTGGTTGCCGACTTCGGTGATCAAACGCTGCGGATGCCGGCAAGCGGTGATCAGGGCCACGCGGCGGCATAGCCGGCCCGAAGGCTTTGGGGTGGTGCCATACAGCGCACCGCCGGAAGCGTTCTTACGGGAACAGCAGGCTGAGGGCTCTCCTTATGTGATCTCGCACTGCTCGGCGTGATCGGGGCCGACCTGGCCGTGTTCGTTACGACCACGCGGTTCAGCCGTCCTTCCGAGAAGTTTGCGCTGCAGCACAAAATCATCGCCGTGCACCGGGATCACCTCGGGCTGTGGAACAACGGGGCCTCCTTGCCGTCCCTGAGCGAGGTGAACGGCCAAGGACAGGGCGACTCCCGTCACCGAGCGCGCTGGAAGCAGACGTATGGGAAGTGACCGGCCTCGTGGGGCGAGGCCGCATCACGCTCCTCAGATCCCACTGCGAAATCGGACGCCGACGGCTGTTCTGGCGTGTGCCCTACGCCGGTGTGTCTGCCGCTGGTGCTCGCCCGACTATGTAGGAAAGCTCGCCGCGATACGTCGTGCCCAGTGCGCTGACGACCCCGATCGTCGGCCCTGGCCCATCCTTCATGCGACTCACGTAGTTCTCCGGAATCAGCACACGATCGCCTACTTCAAGGCGACCGCTCCCACGCCAGCGGTAGGCGTATCTACCGACGCTCACGACCTGGTCGCCAGCGATCTCATACACACGCGTGGCATCGTCGAGGCGCTGCTCGAGTTCCTTGACCCGCCGCTCCAGCCACTCGATCTTGAGCTGTGCCGAGCTGGACCCGGACTTGCAACCTTGCTCGTATCCCTCGCGCCAACCCCGCTGATGCGCCGCCGCGACTGCGCGATCCTCGTCTGTCGCATGCGTGCCGCATGCCACGTCTGATCCGTAGATCCGCACCCGGCACGGCTTGCCAGAACGGGTCGGCCGACCGCACGTCCGCTGTTCCGGTGTGCTCACCGCACTGCTCCCCTCAGTCGGCTGGTGCGACGAAGCTAGCCCTTCACCCAAGCCAGGCGCGTGCGATCACGCCAAATGAGACCAGGAACCAGTGGGTCGGAGCCGACTCACAGGCCCGTGACGGGCTGACCGGTGAGTGCTTGGGCGATCTGCCAGAGCTGGCCACCACGTGACGCCTTCACGAGAACAACGTCGCCGGGGCGGAGGATGGACTGCAGGTAAGCGGCGGCGGTGGCATTGTCCCGACCATCGCGATGTTCGGCACGCCCGCCGCGCCCGCCGCGAGGGCGAGTTGCTTGGCAAGGTCTCCGCCGACTGCCACGACGAGATCGACGCCGTTCTCGGCTGCCATGCGCCCGACCTCGCGATGGGCGTCCACGGCCTCGTCTCCCAGCTCCAGCATCTCTCCGAGTACGGCGATCCTCCGGCCGCCTGCGGCCTCGGTCGTGTCGCCGTCTGCCTCGGTCATCAGGACTCTCCGTTGTGAATCAGGGGCGCGAAGGTGATCGCGCGGCCGGTGTAGGAAGGGGACACGCGGCTGAGGGGGACGCGATCGTGCGTCTGGCCCCAGGCTGACGGGTCCCGGATGAAGACCGTCGGGTCGGAGCCGTCCTCGTAGCCACGAAGGATGACGAGGTGACCGCCCCTACGGCCGTCATCGGGGAACTGCTCGGTCACCGACACGATGACCGGTGCGTCCTCGAGTCGGGTGACAAGGTCTTCGACGGGCACGGGCTCCGCTGCCGAGGGGACTCCGAGATCGGTCGCCAGGCCCGCGATCCCCGCGTGGAGTGCTCCACGCGGGGTCAGAACCTCATGCTTGACCGCGAGTTTCAGGAGCTCCGTGACCGTGGGTGCCTCGCTCCGGTAGGCGAGGAGGATCGCTCGCAGCGATGCCAGGCCGCACGCCCGGTTGGACCATTCGGTCCTGTCCCCGAGCGCCCATCCTCCGTGGAGATCCCACTCGGCGGGAGCGATGAGCTGACGGCACATGGGGACATCGTGGACTCGCGGCACAGCGGCGGGCTCCTACGGCGAGACGGCAGCCTCCCGAGTCGGTGTGGTGCTGGAGAACGCGGGAGTGGGCAGGGGGACATCGTATGGCGGGCGGACCAGGGCCTCATGGAGCATCGCCAACACGACGTCCGTGTGCGTGAGTCCGACCATCGCCGCCCCCACCGCGAAGTTGCTGTCACGGGACATGCCCGGTGTGGTGTTGACCTCCAGCACGTACGGCTCGCTGTCCTCAGAGCTACCGCTACATGAAGAGCGATGACCTTCGGCAGGTGGCCGAAGCGGGACCCGTGGTGGTCACGGCCCTTCGCGAGGCACTGGGCGATCTGGTGCCTGCCTAGAGCGAACGGCGGGGCGCGGTCGTCCACATCAATCGATTGACGCACCTGGATCAGGCGAAGAGCAACGTCGCCCACGGGCGGGCGGGAACCACGCCACCGTGGTGGGAACAGGCACCTTGTCGTCCGATGGACGTGGAAGGCCAGCCGTCACGGCAGTGCGCGGCCGAAGGCATCACCACCTGGCTGACTTCCGAAGGGGCCTGCTCTATACGAGAGGCTTGGTCTATGTAGAGGCCGCCGAAGCACTCCCGGTGGTCGAGGACGACTCGGGCGGCCTGCCCGGCGAGATCGCGTTTCTCGGCGTACGCGGTGGCTATGTCCAGCTCGGTGGCCGACGTGGCGCTGAGATCTCCGAAGTCGTCCGGGAAATCGAGGCCGAGCTGCAGGTTGAGGATGCTCGGGTCTGTGGCAGGCACAAGGGGGATCCGCACCGCCTGCGCCTTGCTGCTCAGCGTGCGCGCTTGGGCCCGGAGCGGGTTGCATGCGGCCTCGTGCTGTTCGTCTTTCCATGAGCCCCACGCGCAGGAGCCCAGGCCGGCCACCAGTGCCAGGGTGACGAGCGCGAGGCCGACGCGGATCCTCCGCCGCTCCCGTTCGGCCCGCTGCCTGGCGTTCTCGGCTCGGGCCTCAGCCTCTGCCACTGTCGCTTCGCGCTCGGCCCGTGTGGCGTGATGGCGGCAGCCGCGGCCGATCTCTTGGGGGAGCTTGCACGGCGTCCCCTTCTGGATGGGGCGCCCGCACCGGGGCGCCGGGCGGCGTCTTCAAGAGCGGCTGTACCTAGTGGACATGTCGCGCATTGTGAACCACCGGCTCGAACCGCCGGGGTGGAACAGGCGAAACAGGGCCCGCGCAGCCGGGGCTCGACTTCATCCAACAAGTCGCCCTTTGCATAAGCGACTCGGCCAGGTCACCGAAAATGCGTCTCATAATTCGAGACGCGCCTGGCGTTGCGGTGCCTGAGTTGGCGCCCGAAGGTCCCTGGGTGGCCCCTTGACCTCGACTTAGGGCACACGGAGGGCACGCCACCCCCAAATTGGCCTAGACAATAAACAAACCCCAGGCCGCGGACCTGGGGTTTCTCTCTGGAGCGGGTGACGAGAATCGAACTCGCGCTCTCAGCTTGGGAAGCTGATGTTCTACCATTAAACTACACCCGCGTAAGACACCGACCAAGGTCGGCGTCGGAATGCTCGCCCACTGTACCTCATCGCTGGCCCCCGGTGCTCAAACCGTGGGGCCTGTGGCTTGTTCCGGGGGAGGGATGTGGCTGCGGGGGAACGGAGTTGGGGCGTACGGTGGTGGGGTGGGAGAGGGGTTGGGCGGGTCCGGAGTGCCGCCTGGAGGGGCATCCCTTTCGTCCCGTAATGTGGCCTTCCTCGTCAGGGCACCAAGCCAGACGCGGCTCTTTGGGGAAGGGACTTCAGGACTTGATGGAGCGCACCGTCGTCCGTTGTGCCGATGGGCACGTGTTCACCACCGCTTCGCTTCCGATGCAGCAGGCCGAGCGCCTCGGCCCGGGGCGGCTCGTCCGCTGTCCGCGATGTGCGCGGTTGCGCATTGTCGTACCGGTGAGCCTCGAGAAGCAGTAGCGGTATCCGTTCAGCAGTGGCGCGCGGAGTCGTCACGATTGTCGTGGCTCCGCGCGCCTTGCGTATCCTCGGGGCGTGCTTCTCTCAGACAAGGACATCCGGGCCGAGATCGACGCCGGGCGGGTGCGGATCGATCCCTACGACGAATCCATGGTGCAGCCGTCGAGCGTCGATGTGCGGCTGGACCGGTACTTCCGGGTGTTCGAGAATCACCGGTACCCCCACATCGACCCTTCCATCGAGCAGGCCGATCTGACGCGGCTCGTGGAGCCGGAGGGGGACGAGCCGTTCATTCTCCATCCCGGGGAGTTCGTGCTCGCCTCGACGTTCGAGGTGATCACGCTGCCTGATGATCTTGCCTCCCGGCTGGAGGGGAAGAGCTCGCTCGGGCGGCTCGGGCTCGTGACGCACTCCACCGCCGGTTTCATCGATCCGGGGTTCTCCGGGCATGTGACGCTGGAGCTGTCCAATCTCGCGACGCTGCCCATCAAGCTGTGGCCGGGCATGAAGATCGGGCAGCTGTGCCTGTTCCGGCTCAGCTCGCCGGCCGAGTTCCCGTACGGGAGTGAGCGGTACGGGTCGCGGTACCAGGGGCAGCGGGGACCCACTGCCTCGCGGTCCTTCATCAATTTCCATCGGACGCAGGTGTGAGCCCGGCATGAGCGACGTACGAGAGAACCTCAGCTACGAGCAGTTCGGGGTTGCCGTGCGCGAGCTTGCGCAGGCCATCGCCGATGACGGGTACGAGCCCGACGTGGTGCTGTCGATCGCGCGGGGTGGTGTGTTCGTCGCCGGCGGGCTCGCCTACGCCCTCGACTGCAAGAACATTCATCTCGTGAACGTCGAGTTCTACACGGGAGTGGGGACCACGCTCGAGATGCCCGTCATGCTCGCGCCCGTCCCCAACGTCGTCGACTTCTCCGACAAGAAGGTCCTCATCGCCGACGACGTCGCCGACACCGGCAAGACGCTCAAACTGGTGCGGGACTTCTGTCTCGACGCGGTCGCCGAGGTGCGGTCCGCCGTCATCTATGAGAAGTCCCACTCGCTGGTGCAGTGCGAGTACGTGTGGAAGCGGACCGACGAGTGGATCAACTTCCCGTGGTCCGTTCAGCAGCCCGTGGTGAAGCGCGCCGGGCAGGTGCTCGACGCCTGAGCAGCAGCGTCATAGTCACTCATAGTCATCAGTTGTAGTCATATGACAGGGCCCCGGCTGCGCCCAGCGCGCCGGGGCCCTGTCATGTCGTGCCGGTCCTCAGAACGTGCCCAGCTTCACGATCGACAGCAACGCGATCAGCTGGATCGCGGACGCGCCCAGGGCCTTCGGCCACGGCAGGTCGTGGGAGCGACTGACCATGAGGGTGAGGAGGGCGCCGCCGGCGACCCAGGTGGCCCAGCCCAGGATCTGGACGAACGGGGCGTCGCCGCCCATGAACATCGCGACGACCAGGCGGGGGGCGTCCGAGAGGGACATGATGAGCATGGAGAGGCCGACCGTCGGCTGCCAGGCGCCGTCGCCGCCGAGCTGGCGGGCCAGGGTGTGCGTGACCACGCCCAGGACGAAGGCGCTGATCACCATGGCCACGGCCGTCGTCAGGACGATCGGTATCGCGTTGGAGAGGGTGGCGTTGATCGCGTCCTCGCGGGCGCCGTCGAAGCCGAAGACCGCGAGCAGGCCGTAGAGGAAGCTCACGACGAGGGCGGGGACCCACATCGTGTAGTCGCGCATCCGGAGGAAGGTCTGGTTGGGGGCGAGGACGATGCCCCTCAGCAGGTCCTTCCAGTGCAGACGCGGGCCGATCGGGGCGGCCGGGGCCGAGCCGGCGCGGTAGGTGTCGCCCTGGCTGTAGGGGTCCTCGCCGATGGAGAACGCCTGGGTGTGGCCGGGGTTGTTGGCGGCGTACGGGTCCGGGGCGCCGTGCCGGTGGCCGTCGTCGCCGAAGTACTCCGGTTCGCCGCCGCCCTGAGGGCCGTAGCCGCCGTTCGACTGCGGCCACTGGCCGCCGCCGTAGCTCTGCTGCCCCGGGTGCGGGTGCCGCTGCGGCGCCGGGGGATAGCCGTACGACGGTCCCTGCGGCGCCTGCTGTCCGTACGGGGGGTGTTGCGGTCGCGTGTGCGGGGCGCGGTTGTCCCGGCCGCCGCGTCCGATCCTGAATCCAGCCACGTCATCGAACGTACCTGGTCCCGGAGATCCGCGTGCCGGGCCCGGGGGTGCGGGCCCGGCTTTGCGGCCGAGCTGTGACATCCCTTACGGGGAGCACCGCGGGATACCGGCGCCTGCCCCTAAGGGGCGTCCCTCAGGGGCAGTTGGCCGGTCACTGCAGAATGCCCTGGCCCAGTCGCGGGTAGCCGGTCGCCGGGACGCCCACCGACGCCGGTCCCCAGCTCGTGGCGCCCTTCGTCGTCACGCCCGACGACGATCCGCGCAGGCTCCATATGCCGCCGTCCGCGTCGTTCTCGCCGTCGGCGCCGGCGAACAGGTCCGCGCGGCCGTCGCCGTTGACGTCGGTGAGGCGGACCGTCCAGCCGAAGCGGTCGGCGGTCTCTGCGGTGCCGGGGACGCCGGCGGTGTTCTGGGTGAGGGACTGGGCGCCGGTCGTGGTCAGGCCGTCCGGCGCGCCGCGCAGCACGGTGACGCTGCCGGCGAGCTTCGCGGTGCCGATGGTCTCGAAGTTGGCGGAGACCGCCAGGTCGGCGTAGCCGTCGCCGTTGATGTCGTCGACGGAGAGCCAGTGTCCGAACCAGTCGTCCGGCTCGTCGGCGCCCGGTACGCCAGGCGTGTCCTGGGTGATGGTCTGGGCGGGCTGGGTGCGCGTGCCGCTGCTGCTGCCGAGGTACACGTTGACGGAGCCGCCGTCGCCCTCCCGGACGGAGCCGGGGGGCGCGCCGGTGACGATGTCGTCGTAGCCGTCGCCGTTGAGGTCGCCCACGGCGGCGGCCGTCTGCCAGCTGTCGCTGCGCAGGACGGTCTGCCTGACCGGGCCGGAGGACGAGCCCAGGTAGACGTGGGTGGCGTCGTAGTACGTGTACGGGTCCTCGATCAGGTACGTGCCGGTGATGACGAGGTCGTCGGTGCCGTCGCCGTTGACGTCGCCGGAGGTGAGCGCCTCGGCGCCGTGGGTCAGGCCCGGGTAGAGGTCCGGGGTGAGCTTGACACTGGACGCGGGGGCGACGTTCTTGCCGATGCCGTGGTGGATCCAGATGTCCTTGCCCGTGCTGCCGACGGCGAGCTCGCTGCGCCCGTTCCCGTCGAAGTCGCCGACGGCCAGGGACATGCCGTAGGAGTCGTGCGAGGAGCGGGCCGGGTCGGCGATCGACTGGCCGCCGGACAGGCCGCTGCGGCCGCCCCAGACGACCACGACCGCGCCGCCGTCCTTGTCGCCGTCGACGTCCTCGTCCTCGGCGCCGATCACCAGGTCGGCGTAGCCGTCGTTGTTGAGGTCGCCGGAGGTGAGCCGCTTGCCGAAGTTGTCGTCCGTCTCGGCCGATCCGGGGATGCCCGCGGTGTTCTGCGAGATCACCGTGCGGCGGCTGGTGCTGATGCCGGTCGCGGAGCCGTACTGGACGACGACGGCGCCGGCGCGCGTCACTGCGCCGACGGTCGCGTAGGGAGCGGCGGTCACCAGGTCGCGGTAGCCGTCGCCGTTGAAGTCGTCGGCGTGCCGGGCGGGCGCGGCAGCGGCCGGGGTGGTGGGCAGGGCGGTGAGCAGGCCGGTGGTGAGGGTGGCGGCCAGGAGGAGGGTGCGCTTGCGCAAGGTAGGGCTCCGCAGGACTGGGGGAGGGGCCGGGCCTCGGTCGCCAAGGCCCGGCCGCTGGGTCGTACGGGGGGTCAGTCGGCGAAGTTCGCGCCGAAGTACGGTGTGCCGGTCGTCGAGACGCCCGAGGTGCTCGGGGAGACGGTGCGGGAACCGGACGTGGTGATCTTCGTGCCGGTGGACGGCAGGTAGGTCACCGCGCCGTTGCCGGCGTTCTCGGTGGAGCCGACGACGAGGTCGGCGCGGCCGTCGCCGGTGACGTCGTCGAGCTTGACGTCCTGGCCGAAGTAGTCGTCGTTCTCGTCGCTGCCGGGGACACCGGCGGTGCTCTGGGCGAAGGACTGGGCGCCGGAGCCGGTGTTCAGGCCGGTGGCGCTGCCGTAGAGGACGGTCACCGTGCCGGTGTTCACGGCGCTGCCGATGTTCTCGCCGGCGACGCCGATGGCCAGGTCGAGGTAGCCGTCGCCGTTGATGTCGCCCAGGTCGAGTTCGTAGCCGAAGAAGTCGTTGCCCTCGGCGGTGCCGGGCACGTTGCCGGTGTCCTGGGTGATGCCGGTGGCGTCGGTGGTCAGGGGGCCGCCGTCCGAGCCGTGGGTGACCCAGACCTTGCCGCCCTTGCCGGAGTCGGGGACCGGGGTGCCGTCCTCGGTGGTGGTGTTCCAGTACGCGCCGCTGACCACGTCGCCGTAGCCGTCGGCGTCGATGTCGCCGATCGCGGTGATCACGCCGGGCTTGAGGGTCCTGGCCCCGGAGATGCTCAGGCCGCTCGCGGTGCCGGGGACGTAGTAGTTGCGGTTCCAGCCGTACTCGGAGGAGTTCTCGTAGCCGTCGACCACGAGGTCGGTCTCCGGGCCGCCGTTGATGTTGCCGGCGGTCAGGTTGAGCGGGCCGCCCGCGTCGGTGCCCATGATCGGGGGCTTGATCGTGTAGCGGCCGCCGGGCGTGCCGGAGGAGCTGAAGCCGCCCTTGAGGACGTAGATCGTGGCGGTGTTGCTGCCGACGGCCAGGTCGGCCCTGCCGTCGCCGTCGAAGTCGCCCGCGGCGAGGTTCTTGCCCCAGTAGTCGTGGGACGTGGGGGCCGGGTCGGCGACGGTGACGCCCTTGCCGGTGATGCCGGACGCCGAGCCCCAGAGGATGGCCAGAGAGCCGCCGTCCTTGTCGCTGCCGACGTCCTCGGCCGGGGAGCCGACGGCGACGTCGTCGTAGCCGTCGCCGTTGAAGTCCGCGTAGGCGGTCTCGGCGCCGAAGGCGTCGCCGGCCTCCGCGCTGCCGGGGGTGCCGGTGGCGTTCTGGCTGATGGTGGAGCGCTTCGCGGACGAGACGCCGGTGGACGTGCCGTAGAGGACGACCAGCTGGCCGGCCGCCTGCTTGCCACTGACGTAGGCGCCGCTGGCGGAGAAGGCGACATCGCCCTTGCCGTCGCCGTTGAAGTCGGCCTGCGGGACGTGCGTGGAGTCCGCGGCCGTCGCCGTCGCCGCGGAGAACGTGAGCAGACCGCCCGTCAGCGCGGCCGCGGTGGCCGTCGCGAGGGCGAGTCGCAGGGTGTGCTGCATGCGGGGTCTCCTGCTGCATGCGGGGATGCCTGGCGGGCATCCGCAGTCAATGAGGTGCGGACCGTCTGCGTTTGCCGGGAGTTTCACTGGGGTTCACGTGACGGGCGCCGATCAAGAGACCTGCGTGGACGGGCAAGGGTTGTACGTGAGTTCGGTCACTTTTGAGCCGGCTGTGAGGGAGTGAACGCAGGCCCATCCGGCGCCGGATGGGCCTGCCTTGCCTGGGTCCTAGCCCGCCAGGTCCACGCCGAACGCCCCGCCCTGGGCCGTCGACAGGCCGAGCTTGGTCGGGGAGAAGGTGAAGGAGCCCGTGGCCGCCGCCTTCGGCAGGAACCAGGCCGCGCCCGCCGGGCTGTTCTCGCCGACACCGATGGCGGTGAGGTCGGCGCGGCCGTCGCGGTTCACGTCGGAGGCGAGGAGTGTGGCGCCGAAGCCGTCGCCCCACTCGTTCGTGCCGGGGACACCGGAGCTGTCCTGCGTGAGGCGGACCGCCCCCGTCGTGGTCAGGCCCGACGACGAGCCCTTCAGCAGCGTGATCGAGCCCGGGTCGGCGTCGCCCGGCGCGCCGACCGCCAGGTCGCCGTAGCCGTTCTTGTCGAAGTCGCCGATCGCCAGCGCCCGGCCGAACTCGTCGCCGTACGCGGAGGAGTCGGGGACCCCCGCGGTGTTCTGGGTGAGGGAGACCCGCCGGGTCGAGCTCGGGCCCGAGCCGGTGCCGTAGATGACGTGGATCTTGCCGCCGGTGGAGGCGGACGGCTCGGTGTCGGGGTCGGCCGGGTTGCCGAGGACGATGTCGCCGTAGCCGTCCTTGTCCAGGTCGCCGATGGCCGCCGTCGAGGCCGTGCGCAGGCTCGCCGCCTTGCTCAGGCCGCTCGAGGTGCCGCGGTAGTAGGCGGCGGTGGCAAGGGGCTGGTCCCCGGTGGGCTTGAGGCCGGTGACCACGAGGTCGGCCTTGGTGTCGCCGCTGACGCGGCCGGCGGTCAGGAGGGGCCGGTCGATGCCCGGTGCGTACGACGAGACCGCGCCCGTCGTGCCGGACTTGGTGAACGGGCCGCGGATCAGCCGGATCCGGTACGGGGAGGTGCCCGAGTCGCTCTGCGCGGAGATCGCGAGGTCCGGCTTTCCGTCGCCGGTGAAGTCGGCGGCGGCGATGCTCAGGCCGAAGTAACTGCCGTACAGCGGCTGGGGGTTCTTCACCGTCGTACCGCCCGACAGCCCGCTCGCGGAGCCCCAGACCACGACGACCGTGCCGGCGTGCTCCTGTTCGCCCGCCTTCTCGTACTGCGCGCCGACGATCAGGTCGCAGTAGCCGTCACGGTTGAGGTCGGCGGCGGCGACCTGGTCGCCGAACTGGTCGTCCTTCTCGGCGGTGCCCGGGATGCCGGCCGTGTTCTGGCTGATGACCGTGCGCTTGGCCGGGTCCGGCCCGCTCGCCGTGCCGTAGACCACGGCCACCTGCCCGGCCCACGCCTTGCCGGAGACGGCAGCGGCCGGGGCGGCGATGGCCACGTCCCGGTAGCCGTCGCCGTTGAAGTCGCCCTGGAGACCGGAGGGGGCGGCGGAGGCGGGGGTGGTGGTCAGAGGGGTCAGGGCCGCGGTGAGGAGAGCCGCGGCCAGGAGGCTCGTGCGCGTGCGCAAGGGGGCTCCAAGGGTCGGTGGAATCCGAGTGCGTGAGGGGTCGCGATCGGGAGACTCCTGGGACAGGGCGTGGGTTGTACGGGTGTTCGGTGAACTCTTGGGGTGGGTGGGGAAGTCGCCGGGAACCGGGCTCGGAAACAGCGACGCTCCCACGCCGCCGAGGGCGTGGGAGCGTCGGCCGTAGGGATCGGGTCGGTTACTTCACCGGCTCCGGTTCCGATTCCGTCTCCGCGTCGGACGAACCCTCCGGGGCGGCCGGGGTCTTCACCGACTCCAGCAGCAGCTGGGCGACGTCGACGACCTGGATGGACTCCTTCGCCTGGCCGTCGTTCTTCTTGCCGTTGACCGAGTCGGTCAGCATCACCAGGCAGAACGGGCACGCCGTCGACACGATGTCGGGGTTGAGCGAAAGCGCCTCATCGACACGCTCGTTGTTGATGCGCTTGCCGATCCGCTCCTCCATCCACATTCGCGCACCACCGGCGCCACAGCAGAAGCCGCGCTCCTTGTGGCGGTGCATCTCCTGCTGGCGCAGGCCCGGGACGGCGGTCATGATCTCGCGCGGAGGCGTGTAGATCTTGTTGTGCCGGCCCAGGTAGCAGGGGTCGTGGTACGTGATGAGGCCCTCGACCGGCGTGACCGGGATCAGCTTGCCCTCGTCGACGAGGTGCTGGAGCAGCTGGGTGTGGTGGATGACCTCGTAGTCGCCGCCGAGCTGCGGGTACTCGTTGCCGAGGGTGTTGAGGCAGTGGGGGCAGGTCGCGACGATCTTCTTCGCCGACTTCGGCTTCCGGGTCGACTCGTCCTCGTCGTCCTCGCCGAACGCCATGTTCAGCGCCGCCACGTTCTCCATGCCGAGCTCCTGGAACAGCGGCTCGTTGCCGAGGCGCCGTGCCGAGTCACCCGTGCACTTCTCGTCCCCACCCATGATCGCGAACTTCACGCCCGCCATGTGGAGCAGCTCCGCGAAGGCCTTCGTGGTCTTCTTGGCGCGGTCCTCGAGGGCGCCCGCGCAGCCGACCCAGTACAGGTACTCGACCTCGGACAGGTCCTCGATGTCCTTGCCGACGACCGGCACCTCGAAGTCGACTTCCTTCGTCCACTCCAGGCGCTGCTTCTTGGCCAGGCCCCAGGGGTTGCCCTTCTTCTCCAGGTTCTTGAGCATCGTGCCCGCCTCGGACGGGAACGCGCTCTCGATCATCACCTGGTAGCGGCGCATGTCGACGATGTGGTCGATGTGCTCGATGTCCACCGGGCACTGCTCGACGCAGGCGCCGCAGGTGGTGCAGGACCACAGGACGTCCGGGTCGATGACGCCGTTCTCCTCGACGGTGCCGATCAGCGGACGCTCGGCCTCCGCGAGGGCGGCCGCGGGGACGTCCTTGAGCTGCTCCTCGGACGCCTTCTCCTCGCCCTCCATCGTCTTGCCGCCACCGGCCAGCAGGTACGGCGCCTTGGCGTGTGCGTGGTCGCGCAGCGACATGATCAGCAGCTTCGGCGAGAGCGGCTTGCCGGTGTTCCAGGCGGGGCACTGCGACTGGCAGCGGCCGCACTCGGTGCAGGTGGAGAAGTCCAGCAGGCCCTTCCAGGAGAACTGCTCGACCTGGGAGACACCGAAGACGTCGTCCTCGCCGGGGTCGGTGAAGTCGATCGGCTTGCCGCCCGACGTCATCGGCTGAAGCGCGCCGAGCGCCGTCTCACCGGTGGCGTTGCGCTTGAACCAGATGTTCGGGAAGGCCAGGAAGCGGTGCCAGGCCACGCCCATGTTGGTGTTCAGCGAGACCACGATCATCCAGATGAACGAGGTGCTGATCTTCACCATCGCGACGAAGTAGACCAGGTTCTGCAGCGCGGTGACGCTCAGGCCCTTGAAGGCCAGGACCAGCGGGTACGAGGCGAAGTACGCGGCCTCGTAGTGCTCCACGTGGTGGATCGCACCCTCCAGGCCGCGCAGCACGTAGATCGCGAGGCCGATGGTGAGGATGACGTACTCGACGAAGTACGCCTGGCCGGACTTGGAGCCTGCGAAGCGCGACTTGCGGCCCGCTCGGGACGGCAGGCTCAGCAGGCGGATGACCATCAGGACGGCGATGCCCAGGACGGTCATCACGCCGATGAACTCGATGTACAGCTCGAACGGCAGGAACCCGCCGATGATCGGCAGCGTCCAGTCGGCCTGGAAGAGCTGGCCGAAGGCCTGGGCGAGGGTCGGCGGCAGCGTCAGGAAGCCGACCGCCACGAACCAGTGGGCGACGCCGACGATGCCCCACCGGTTCATCCGCGTATGGCCGAGGAACTCCCGCACCAGCGTCACGCTGCGCGCGTAGGGGTTGTCGGTCCGGCTGCCGGCCGGGACCGGCTGGCCCAGTCTGAAGTACCGGACGAACTGGCCGATGGCGCGCGCGAGCAGCGCAACGCCGACCACGGTCAGGACCAGCGACACGATGATCGCGGCGAGTTGCATTGGGGGCTCCTCGGGCCTGCGAGGGGGGAGATCAGTTGATTACTAAGCGGTAACTTATGCAGTCCGTCTGAGACTACCCATTTCCTCGGTCGCACTGTAGCCAGGGGCTCGGTGATCTGCGTCGCTGAGGCATACCTGACCGTATGGGACACGGCGCGTCGGACTGATCTCAGTATTCCTCGCACATCATGACATTCCGTTTACCTGGGGGCTGTGCTCTACGGGGCTGACGGTGAGGGTCACCGGACGGGTGAACGCAACCTCGGTCCGCCCCGCTGCGTCTCTGCAGGTCACCGGGCAGTTGCGCGTAAGGAACGGATAAGAGTTGAGTCGGATCGACTCAGGTCTGTTGACCCGGCGGCGGGCGTCATGCACACTTGAGTCCGTTCCACTCAAGTCAGCTGGAGGAATCAACCATGGCACGTGCGGTCGGCATCGACCTGGGCACGACTAACTCCGTCGTCAGCGTTCTGGAGGGCGGCGAGCCCACCGTCATCACCAACGCCGAGGGTGCCAGGACCACGCCGTCCGTCGTCGCCTTCGCCAAGAACGGCGAGGTGCTGGTCGGCGAGGTGGCCAAGCGGCAGGCCGTGACCAACGTCGACAGGACCATCCGGTCGGTCAAGCGCCACATGGGCACCGACTGGAAGATCAACCTCGACGGCAAGGACTTCAACCCGCAGCAGATCAGCGCCTTCGTGCTGCAGAAGCTGAAGCGGGACGCCGAGGCCTACCTGGGCGAGAAGGTGACCGACGCGGTCATCACCGTCCCGGCCTACTTCAACGACGCCGAGCGCCAGGCCACCAAGGAGGCCGGTGAGATCGCCGGTCTGAACGTGCTGCGCATCGTCAACGAGCCGACGGCCGCCGCCCTGGCGTACGGCCTCGACAAGGACGACCAGACCATCCTCGTCTTCGACCTCGGTGGCGGCACCTTCGACGTGTCCCTCCTGGAGATCGGCGACGGCGTGGTCGAGGTGAAGGCCACCAACGGTGACAACCACCTCGGTGGTGACGACTGGGACCAGCGCGTCGTCGACTACCTGGTCAAGCAGTTCCAGTCCGGCCACGGCGTGGACCTGAGCAAGGACAAGATGGCGCTGCAGCGCCTGCGTGAGGCCGCGGAGAAGGCCAAGATCGAGCTGTCCTCGTCCACCGAGACCTCGATCAACCTGCCCTACATCACCGCCTCCGCCGAGGGCCCGCTGCACCTCGACGAGAAGCTGACCCGCGCCCAGTTCCAGCAGCTGACCGCGGACCTGCTGGAGCGCTGCAAGACGCCGTTCCACAATGTCATCAAGGACGCCGGCATCCAGCTGAGCGAGATCGACCACGTCGTCCTCGTCGGTGGCTCCACCCGTATGCCCGCCGTCGCCGAGCTCGTCAAGGAGCTGACCGGCGGCAAGGAGGCCAACAAGGGCGTGAACCCGGACGAGGTCGTCGCCATCGGTGCCTCGCTCCAGGCCGGTGTCCTCAAGGGCGAGGTCAAGGACGTCCTGCTGCTGGACGTGACCCCGCTGTCCCTCGGTATCGAGACCAAGGGCGGCATCATGACCAAGCTGATCGAGCGCAACACGACGATCCCGACGAAGCGTTCGGAGATCTTCACCACGGCCGAGGACAACCAGCCGTCGGTGCAGATCCAGGTCTACCAGGGCGAGCGCGAGATCGCGGCGTACAACAAGAAGCTCGGCATGTTCGAGCTGACCGGTCTGCCCCCGGCGCCGCGCGGCGTCCCGCAGATCGAGGTCTCCTTCGACATCGACGCCAACGGCATCATGCACGTCACGGCGAAGGACCTCGGCACCGGCAAGGAGCAGAAGATGACCGTCACCGGCGGCTCCTCGCTCCCGAAGGACGAGGTCGACCGGATGCGCCAGGAGGCCGAGCAGTACGCGGAGGAGGACCACCGCCGCCGCGAGGCCGCCGAGACCCGCAACCAGGGCGAGCAGCTCGTCTACCAGACCGAGAAGTTCCTCAAGGACAACGAGGACAAGGTCCCCGGCGACGTCAAGACCGAGGTCGAGGCCGCCGTCGAGGAGCTGAAGACCGCGCTGAAGGGCGAGGACACCGCCGAGATCCGCACGGCCACCGAGAAGGTCGCCGCGGTCTCCCAGAAGGTGGGCCAGGCCATGTACGCCGACGCCAATGCCGCGCAGGCCGCGGGCGGCCCCGAGGGTGCCACCGCCGGTGGGGCCAAGCCGGCCGACGACGACGTCGTGGACGCCGAGATCGTGGACGACGAGCGTAAGGACGGTGCCGCGTGACGGAGGAGACCCCGGGCTTTGAAGAGAAGCCCGACGTCCCCTCCGGCGCCACTCCTGACGACGCCGAGCCGCAGGCCGCTCCCGCAGAGGGGGCGGCCCCGGCCGGGGACGCAAGCGCAGATGCCGGTCTGCTGGCCCAGCTGGACCAGGTGCGCACCGCGCTCAACGAGCGCACCGCGGACCTCCAGCGGCTCCAGGCCGAGTACCAGAACTACCGCCGCCGGGTCGAGCGCGACCGGATCACGGTCAAGGAGATCGCCGTCGCGAACCTCCTGACCGAGCTCCTGCCCGTGCTCGACGACATCGGACGCGCGCGGGAACACGGCGAGCTGGTCGGCGGCTTCAAGTCCGTCGCCGAGTCGCTGGAGACCGTGGCGGCCAAGATGGGCCTGCAGCAGTTCGGCAAGGAGGGCGAGCCCTTCGACCCGACGATCCACGAGGCCCTGATGCACAGCTACGCGCCGGACGTCACGGAGACGACCTGCGTCGCGATCCTCCAGCCGGGGTATCGCATCGGCGAGCGCACCATCCGCCCCGCGCGGGTGGCCGTCGCCGAGCCGCAGCCGGGCGCGCAGACGGTAAAGGCCGAGGAACCGGCCGAGGGCGACGACAAGGAGAACGGTGGCCCGGACGAGGGCTGACGTTGAACTGACGAGGAAGGAGGGACGTCGGGGATGAGCACCAAGGACTTCATCGAGAAGGACTACTACAAGGTCCTCGGCGTCCCCAAGGACGCCACCGAGGCCGAGATCAAGAAGGCGTACCGCAAGCTCGCCCGCGAGTACCACCCGGACGCCAACAAGGGAAACGCCAAGGCCGAGGAGCGCTTCAAGGAGATCTCCGAGGCGAACGACATCCTCGGCGACCCCAAGAAGCGCAAGGAGTACGACGAGGCCCGCACCCTGTTCGGCAACGGCGGCTTCCGCCCGGGCCCCGGCGCGGGCGGCGGCTCGTTCAACTTCGACCTGGGCGACCTCTTCGGAGGCGGTACCCAGGGCGGGGGCGGGGCCGGCGGCTTCGGCGGCGGACTCGGTGACGTCTTCGGGGGCCTGTTCAATCGGGGCGGCACGACCGGGACGCGGACGCATCCGCGCCGCGGCCAGGACATCGAGTCCGAGGTCACCCTCAGCTTCACCGAGGCGATCGAGGGCGCGACGGTGCCGCTCAGGATGTCCTCCCAGGCACCGTGCAAGGCCTGCTCGGGCACCGGCGACGCGAACGGCACACCACGCGTGTGCCCGACGTGCGTCGGCACCGGCCAGGTGGCGCGCGGCTCGGGCGGCGGCTTCTCCCTGACCGACCCGTGCCCGGACTGCAAGGGCCGCGGCCTGATCGCGGAGAACCCCTGCGAGGTCTGCAAGGGCAGCGGCCGCGCGAAGTCGTCCCGCACCATGCAGGTCCGCATCCCCGCCGGGGTGTCGGACGGCCAGCGCATCCGCCTGCGGGGCAAGGGCGCACCGGGCGAGCGGGGCGGCCCGGCGGGCGACCTGTATGTCGTCGTGCACGTCGACGCCCACCCGGTGTTCGGCCGCAAGGGCGACAACCTGACCGTGACCGTCCCGGTGACGTTCGCCGAGGCGGCACTCGGCGGCGAGGTCCGGGTCCCCACCCTGGGCGGCCCGCCGGTCACCCTGAAACTGCCGCCCGGTACGCCCAACGGCCGCACCATGCGGGCCCGGGGCAAGGGCGCGGTCCGCAAGGACGGCACCCGCGGCGACCTCCTGGTCACCGTCGAGGTGAGTGTCCCGAAGGACCTGACGGGGAAGGCTCGTGACGCACTCGAGGCGTATCGCGAGGCGACCGCGGGCGAGGATCCGCGGGCGGAGTTGTTCCAGGCCGCGAAGGGAGCATGAGTCAGATGGACGGCCGTCGACGCAACCCGTATGAACTGACCGAGGAGACCCCGGTCTACGTCATCTCGGTGGCGGCCCAGCTGTCCGGCCTGCACCCGCAGACACTGCGCCAGTACGACCGCCTGGGCCTGGTGTCTCCGGACCGCACGGCCGGCCGGGGCCGCCGCTACTCGGCCCGCGACATCGAACTGCTGCGCACCGTTCAGCAGTTGTCGCAGGACGAGGGCATCAACCTGGCCGGCATCAAGCGCATCATCGAACTGGAGAACCAGGTCGCGGCCCTCCAGTCCCGGGTGGCCGAGCTGGAGGCCGCCCTCGACGGTGCCGCCGCGGCGATGCAGCAGCGCGAGGCCGCGGTGCACGCCTCGTACCGGCGCGACCTGGTGCCGTACCAGGAGGTGCAGCAGACCAGCGCGTTGGTGGTGTGGCGGCCGAAGAAGGCCAAGGACTAGGCACATACGTGTGAGGAAGGGCCCGGAGATCTCCGTGATCTCCGGGCCCTTCGCCGTCCGTGGTGCCGTCAGTAGCTGACGGCGACGTCCTCGGACGCCTCCGACTCCGTGCCGTCCGCGTACACCACGGTGAGGCGGTAGTACACCGTGGTGGCGGCGGGCATCGTGCGGTCCAGCCAGTACCCGGTGGAGGAGTTGTCCTCGGGCTCGGTGCCGATCAGCTCGTACGCACCGGTGGTGCGGTTCCAGCGGTAGATGTTGAAGCCGGTGACCGGGCTGTCGGCGGCGTTGGTGTCGGCGCCCAGGGCCCAGGCGAGCCAGCCGTCCGACGCCGCGCTGAAGTACGCCACCGGCGCCCCCGCCGCGGCCGGGACGGTCGGCCTCAGGTCCAGTTCCGTCAGGTCGACCACGGGTGCCTCGACGCCCGGGGTGAGCTGGTTGCCGTACTGGTCGACGGCGACGACGCTGTAGCGCACCTGCTCGCCGTCGGCGGGGGTGCGGTCGTGATGGCTCGTCGCCGTGATCTGCCACGGCTTGAAGTCGGCCGGGTGCTCCAGCGGTTCGTAGACCCACTCGCCGTCGACGAGCGTGCCCCGGTACACCAGGTAGTGGTCGAAGCCGGGCTCGTCGCTCGCGTCGTCCCAGGACAGGGCGACGCCGTCCTCCTTCGCAACCGCGCTCAGTCCGGTCACCGCGGCGGGCGCGGTGGTGTTCCCGGCCGGGGTGACGACGACGTCCTGCGAGACCGGCCCCCAGTTCCCAGCGGCGTCCACGGCATGCACCCAGTAGTAGTACGTCGTACCGGGCTGCGGGGCCGGGTCGAGGGCGGCGGTGCCCTTGACACCCGTGGCGACTTCCCAGGCGGCGGACCCTGCGGACCGCGGCTTGAGCGACCGGAAGACCTTGTAGCCGACGAAGTCGTCCCCGCTGCTCACCTCGGAGGCGTCCCAGCTGATCGTGACGCCCGCCTCGTCCTCCGTGGCACGGGCGTTCAGGGCGGTCTCCACAGGGGGCGTCCGGTCGAGCGTCTCGAACGCGGCCGGCTTCGAGGGCGCGGACTCCAGGCCGTGTGTGTCGACGGCGGTGACGACGTAGTAGTACCAGTCGCCGGTCTGCGGTACGTTCTCGCCCCAGCCGGCGCCGAGCACCGGATCACTGCCGCTGACGAGGTTCTCCGGGGTAACGGCCACGGGCGTCCGGGTCGACCGGTACACGCGGTAACCGGCCAGGTCCGGCTCGGTGTTCCCGTTCCAGTACAGGTGCACCTTCGAGACGGTGCCGATGGCCCAGTTCTCCTCCACACCGGTCGGCGCGGCGGGTGCCATGGTGTCGACGGTGGTGACGGACTGGCCGGCGGTGCCGGCCGACTCGTTGCCCGCCTTGTCATAGGCGCGGACCTCGTAGTAGTAGATCGCGCCGTTCTTGGCGAGGGTCTCCGTGAACGAGGTGCCCGCCGTGGTGGTGCGCTTCGACCAGGTGCTGCTGCCCTTGAGCCGACGGTAGACGCGGTAGCCGGCGAGGTCCATCTCCTTGTTCTTCGCCCAAGTGGCCTTCGCGGCACCGGTGGTCTTGTCGTACGTGACCGAAGCGCCGGTCGGGGCGAGGGGCTTGACCTTGTCGACGGTGGCGGAGGTGCGCGGGGCGTAGGTGAACTTGACTTTGGCGGCGCCGGTCCAGTTCACGTAGTCGATGCGCAGGGTGTGCTTGCCGGAGGGGATGGTGAGGTTGACGCTCTTGGAGCGGGCGGTGTCACCGGTGCCCTTCCAGAGGTCGATCTTGCGGGCGTTGGCTGCCCCGGGGTCCAGGTAGACGCGGACGCCGTCGGTGGCGGAGACGGTGAACGTGAAGGGGCCGCCGGAGCCGAAGTCGCGGGTCACCGACCAGCGGACACCGAAGTTGTTCGACGGCACGCCGGAGACCGGGCTGCCGGACCAGCTCTGGCTGATGGTGCTGTCGCAGTCCGTTTTCTTTGGTGTGCCCGAGAAGCTGGTGTTCGCGAAGAACTGCCGCTTGAACACGGGCGAGGTGCAGGTGGTCGCGGCGGATGCGGGCACGGCGACAGCGGTGAGCAGGCCGCCCGCGGTGGCGAGCACGACCGCGGTTGCTGCCGCGGCGGTCGTGCGTCTGGCTGGGTTCATTCGGTCCTCTGGTCGCATCAGGAGTGGCGGAAAACAGCCCTCGCGATCACGACTCGCGGGGAAAGCGGTTGGTTGTACGGATCTTCGTCCACGCTCCAGCTCCCCGTGGATGGAGGGGTAGTGAGGGGCGTCGGGAGGGCGTTTCGCGGCGTGTTCACGGGCTAAGCGGAACGTGATGTTGTCATCTCGTTAAGTAGTTTCGCTTGACGCTGGGGGGCGCCGACGCGTTGGCTTTCCAGTCATCCGGGCCGCAGTGTCGCGGCCATGTCCGGAAGGCAGTAGAAGTGAGCTCCCGTATGCGTCGTCGTATCGCCATATCCGTGGTCGCATCGTCGTTGACCCTGTCGCTGGCAGGCTGTGGCGTGCTGGGCGCGACGGGCGACAGCGCCGACGCGAGCCCGACCAAGGGCAACGACGTCACGGTGGGCCTGCTGCTCCCGGAGAAGGCCAACACGCGCTACGACAAGTTCGACTACCCCATCATCAAGGAGCGGGTCGCCGCCCTCACCAAGAACAAGGGCAAGGTCCAGTACGCCAACGCCGACGCGAGCGCGACCAGGCAGGCGGACCAGCTCCAGCAGATGATCGACGACCAGGTCGATGTCATCCTGCTGGACGCCGTCGATGCGCACGCCATCGCGAGCAGCGTCGAAAAGGCCAAGGAAGCGGGCATTCCGGTCATTGCCTACGACCGGCTCGCCGAGGGTCCCATCGACGCGTACATCTCCTTCGACAACGAACTCGTCGGCGAGGTCCAGGGCCGCTCTCTCCTCGAGGCGCTCGGCAGCGACATCGACACCTCCGACAAGATCGTCATGATGAACGGTTCGCCCACCGACCCCAACGCCAAGCAGTTCAAGCAGGGCGCGCTGTCCGAGCTGAACGGCAACGTGACCATCGCCCAGTCCTTCGACACCAAGGACTGGAAGCCGGAGAACGCCCAGGCCAACATGGCCGAGGCCATCGAGGCGATCGGCAGGGACAACATCGCCGCCGTCTACGCCGCCAACGACGGCATGGCCGGCGGCGTCATCGAGGCCCTGGAGGACGCCGGCGTGACCGAGCTGCCGCCGATCACCGGGCAGGACGCCGAGCTCGTGGCCGTGCAGCGGATCGTCACCGGTGAGCAGTTCATGAGCGTGTACAAGTCCTACCCGCAGGAGGCCGAGGCCGCCGCCGAGATGGCCGTGGCCAAGGTCCAGGGCAAGGACATCCAGTTCGACGCCCTCACCCGCGACAGGGTCGACAGCCCCACGGACAAGGACATCCCCGCCCAGCTCGTCACCGTCACCGCCCTGACCCAGGAGAACATCAAGGACACGGTCGTCGCGGACGGCATCTACAAGGTCTCGGAGATCTGCACCGCCGAGTACAAGGCGGCGTGCACGGCCATCGGGCTCAAGTAGCCCTGCACAGTCCTGCACAGAAGGGGGCTCGCGTCGTCGGCGCGAGCCCCCTTCGGCGGTTGCAGGTTGTTGCAACGGAACAGCCTGGGGTGGGGGGCGAATCCGGCCATACCGGTGGTTTCCCTCGGTCATCGGGGAGTGAGCCGTGTTGCGGAGCAGGTCCCGTCCGCGCATAGTTGCGCTGCGGAAGACGCTGGAACCGGGGGTGGGATGGGCCATGGCCGGGCACGGGACGGACGAGCATCCACATGGTGCTGACCGACTGTGCGAGGCCGGGGATCGTGTGTATTCCCGGGCCGTGCGGCGGGGACGCGTGTCGCGCCGCGATGCCGACGCGGTGCCCTGCTTGCTGGAACTCGCCCTGCTGCACCCCGACCCCGACGACATGGACTGGCTGGTGCCGACCTCGCCGCAGGAGGTCATGACCCGGCTGCTGCGCGGGGTGTACGACGAGATCAGCGCCAGCCAGCGGCGGATGGGCTCGGCGGTCACGGCCTTCGAGTGGTACGCCGGTCTCGGCGGGCGCACGTCCACGGCGGGAGCCGGCGAGGGCACCGCCATCCGGGTCCTGGACGGCTCCTCCCGCATCCAGGCGGCCCTGGACAAGGCGACCGAGGAGTGCACGACGGAGGTCCTCACCGTCCAGCCGGGCGGCATCCGGCGCGAGCACGAGCTCTCCGAGGGTCTGCACCGGGCGCTCGCGCTGCGCGGCCGGGGTGTGCGCATGCGCGACCTGTACAACCATGTGGCCCGGCACGGGCAGGGTCTGCTGAACTACCTCGACCTGATGGGCGACGCGGTTCAGGCGCGCACCCTGGACGAGGTCATCGACCGGCTGATCCTCTTCGACCGCACGGTCGCCTTCATCCCCGCGAACGCCGACCGCACGATGGCGCTGGAGCTGCGTCACCCCGCGCTCGTCGAGTACCTGGTGACGGTCTTCGACCGCCTGTGGCGCCTCGCGATCCCCCTGACCGCCCCCCTCCCCGACACCGGCATCGAGGGCATCTCCCACCGCGAGCAGTCCATCGCGGCACTCCTGGCGGAGGGCCACCAGGATGCGGTGATCGCGGAGCGGCTGGGGATCAGCGTCCGTACCTGCCGGGCACACATCGCGCGGCTGTCGGAGACGCTGGGGGCGGCGAGCCGGACGCAGCTGGGCGTACGGATAGCCCAGGTCGGCCTCGACGGCCCCGCCCGGCCCCTGTCCGCCGCCGAACTCACCCTGCCTGATCAAGGATCCCCGACTGCCCGATGAGATAGCCGAGTTGGGCCCGGCTTTCGCTGCCGAGGGTGGTGGCGAGTTTGGCGATGTGGACGCGGGCGGTGCGGACGTTCATGCCGAGGCGGTCGGCTATGACGGCGTCCGTATGGCCCTCGACGAGGAGACCAGCGATGGCACGTTGGCGGGGCGTGATGCCGTTGACGGACGGGCGCTGGACTGGTTGGGGGTACATCGGGGTGGCCAGGCGCCAGAGGCGGTCGAAGGTGGTGACGAAGTACGAGATCAGCGCCGGCTGGCGGACTTCCAGGGCGTGGGTGCCGTCCTCGTTGGCGGGGAGGAAGGCGACGGTCCGGTCCACGACGATCAGGCGGTCGGTGACCTCGTCGAGCGTGCGGGCCTCGGCGTCGCCCCTGAGCTGCTCATAGCGGGCGAGGACGATCGGTATGTGGCGCTGCGTGTGCTGGTAGAGAGTGCGGATTCGGCCGCCGCGGTCCAGCAGTGCCTGATCGCGGGTCATGGCGACGCTCTGCGCGCGCTGGCCCCGCGGATTGCTGTAGTTGATGTTCGGCTGGACGCAGAGGACTTCCTGCGTCGCCTCTGCCATGGCCTCGGTGATGGCCTGGTTGATCTCTTCGGTGCCGCTGAGAACCCTGATGCTCGGGATGTCGGCCGCCGCCGGGCGTCGGTCGTCCATCCGCAACAGAGGCTCGAACACCTCGGTCAGCCGGGCCTCGTGTCGGCGCTCCTCGGCGATGCGCTCCGCCGAGCCGCGCAGCAGCCGGTGCAGGGCCGTGGTCGGCGCCACCGCCGCCAGCAGGCCGATGTCCTCAACGACCGGCCGCAGCAGACCGAAGGCGACCAGACAGGGCGCCCCCTCGGCGTCTGCGGCGGCCACGTGCCCTTCGCGCAGGGCACGGGCGTACAGTTCCGTGCCCGCCTCGCACAGGTCCTCCACGCCGTGCTCCGGATGGGCCGGTGCCGTCACGTGTACGCCTCCCCCTGTCGCATCAGTTCTCCTGTTTCAGGATCCCCGACTGCGCTATGAGGTAGCCGAGCTGGGCGCGGCTGCCGCTGCCCAGGGCCGAGGCCAGCTTGGCTATGTGGGCTCGGCAGGTGCGCACGTTCATGCCCAGGCGGCGGGCTATCGCCTCGTCGACGTGGCCTTCCACGAGAAGCTTGGCGATGGAGTGCTGGATGTCGGTGATGCCGTCGGGGGCGGTTTCGTAGGGGGCGCCGGCGCTCAGCGGGACGGCGCGGTTCCACATGAACTCGAAGACCTTGATCAGGTAGCGGACGAGCCCCGGGTGCCGAAGCTCCAATGCGACCTGCCGGTCGTCGCGGACCGGGATGAAGGCGACGGTCTCGTCGCAGATGATGAGCCGCTCGACCAACTCGTCGATCGTGCGGTACTCCGCCTTCCCATCGGCGAACTGCTCCATGTAGGCCAGCCGCTCCGGACTGTGCCGTGCAGTGTGCTGGTAGAGGGTCCGGATCCGCACTCCCCGCTCGATGAGCGGCCGGTCGCGTTCCAATCCCTCGATGAGCCTGTTTTCGGGACGTCGGCCACGGCTCGGCTGGACCGTGAGCACTTCCACCTGGCACTGGGCCGTGGCCAGGTCGAGCGCGGAGTTGATGCGATCGAGGCCCTCGAGGACCGTGATTGAGTGCGCGGGCGTGACCTGCTGGGCGCTGAGGGCCATGAACGGCTCGAAGGCGTCTGCCAGCTCGATCGACATGCGCCTGCGCTCGGTGATCTCGCGCTCAAGGGGATTGAGCCGCTGGGCCAGGGCGACCGACGGCGGAAGGGGTACTAGCCAGTCCGGGTCGTCCGGATCAGGGCGGAGAAGGGCGAACTCCATCAGGCAGGGAGCGGATTCCACATCTGTGCGGGCGATACGTCCAGTACGGAGAGCGTTGGCGTAAAGCTGACCGCCTTCGTCGCACAGCTCGGTCACCGCATGGGGATGCGTCGCCTTAGTCCCATTTGTTGTCAAATCTCCACCCCCCAGGGTCCTGAACATGCAGGAACATGATGCATCGATTGTGTGGCCATGACGTGCCTGAATGAGCCATCGTCTTATCGGACGGGGGAAGAGGGGACCTTCAAGTGAGGACGAAGCCGACTATGCGTAAGAGAATGCTTCGCTCGGTGCTTGTCGCCGCCTTCTCCGCCGTTGTGGCCTTCGGAACGCTGAGTGGCCTCTCGAGCGTGAAGAGTGATGCGTCGGCGGACGGTGTGCGGTCAGCGTCAGCAGTGTCCAGTGTGACGTCCGGCGGTGGGGACACCACCGCGTTCCCGGCTGACACCGTCTGGGACTGACATGACTACTCCACCCGACGACCGCTCCTTCCGCCGCGAAATGGCCACCGCCTACCGCTCCGGCTGGCACTTCATCGACCTGGCCACCGCCATCCCCCACAACGGTGACTCGCTGATGGTGACCGTCTTCGGCGAGCCCGTGGTGGTGACCCGGGACGATGACGGCGACGTGCGGGCGTACCGGTGTCTGCGACGGCCTCGGGGGGCGCCGCAGCCCGTGCGATGTGCCATTCGGTACGGAATGATCTTTGTGAACCTGGACCAGCGTGACCATCGGCTGGCGGAGCCGGAGCCCTCCGATTCGATGACCATCTCGGCCACCCCCCGCAGTGCCTGACGCGATTCCCCCGTCGTAACAGATCGCTCAGGTGCTTCCCCCCGCAGCGGCGTCACCGTGACCTGAACACGGTGACGCCGCTGCAGTTTTTCCCGGACATTTCCGGGTGTCGACGCATTTTCGACGGTGGCTGGAAGTGGCCGTTCCCGCGATCCCGCCGCGTCCTCTCCTTGAGTGGAATAGACTCAACTTTGTGTACGTTGCCTGAGTCACGCAGGCTCACGCAAGGAGGAGAACGGATACCGTGGACGCCGAGCTGACCAACCGGAGCCGGGACGCGATCAACGCCGCCGGCAACCGGGCCGTGACCGAGGGGCACCCCGACCTCACCCCCGCTCACCTGCTCCTCGCTCTGCTCCAGGGGCAGGACAACGAGAACATCACCGACCTGCTGGCCGCCGTCGACGCCGATCAGGCAGCCGTACGCGCCGGTGCGGAGAAGGTTCTCGCCCAGCTGCCCAGCGTGACCGGGTCC
This sequence comes from Streptomyces sp. NPDC127197, assembly GCF_042672405.1. Lineage (NCBI taxonomy): Bacteria > Bacillati > Actinomycetota > Actinomycetes > Kitasatosporales > Streptomycetaceae > Streptomyces > Streptomyces sp. NPDC127197. The sequence continues at coordinate 28,673 of NZ_JBHXVG010000032.1, forward strand.
ACGGTCGCGCCGCCGCAGCCGAACCGCGAACTGCTCGCCGTGATCGCCGACGCCCAGGCCAGGGCCCAGGACCTCGGCGACGAGTACGTCTCCACCGAGCACCTCCTCATCGGTATCGCCGCGAAGGGCGGCGCAGCCGGCGAGGTGCTGACCCGGCAGGGCGCCGACGCCAAGAAGCTGCTGGAGGCCTTCCGCAAGGCCCGCGGCGGGCGCCGGGTGACCACGGCCGATCCCGAGGGGTCGTACAAGGCCCTGGAGAAGTTCGGGACCGACTTCACCGCCGCCGCCCGGGACGGCAAGCTCGACCCCGTCATCGGGCGGGACCAGGAGATCCGGCGGGTCGTGCAGGTGCTCAGCCGCCGCACCAAGAACAACCCCGTCCTCATCGGTGAGCCAGGCGTCGGCAAGACCGCCGTCGTCGAAGGACTCGCCCAGCGGATCGTCAAGGGCGACGTCCCCGAGTCCCTCCGCGACAAGCGGCTCGTCGCGCTGGACCTCGGCGCCATGGTCGCCGGGGCCAAGTACCGCGGTGAGTTCGAGGAGCGGCTGAAGACCGTGCTCGCCGAGATCAAGGACTCCGACGGGCAGATCATCACCTTCATCGACGAGCTGCACACCGTGGTCGGCGCGGGCGCCGGCGGCGACTCCGCCATGGACGCGGGCAACATGCTCAAGCCCATGCTCGCCCGCGGTGAGCTGCGCATGGTCGGCGCCACCACCCTCGACGAGTACCGCGAGCGGATCGAGAAGGACGCGGCCCTGGAGCGGCGCTTCCAGCAGGTGCTGGTCGCCGAGCCGACCGTCGAGGACACCATCGCCATCCTGCGCGGACTCAAGGGGCGCTACGAGGCCCACCACAAGGTGCAGATCGCGGACAGTGCGCTGGTCGCCGCCGCGACCCTGTCCGACCGGTACATCACCTCCCGCTTCCTGCCCGACAAGGCCATCGACCTGGTCGACGAGGCGGCCTCCCGGCTGCGTATGGAGATCGACTCCTCGCCCGTCGAGATCGACGAACTCCAGCGTGCCGTCGACCGGTTGAAGATGGAGGAGCTGGCGCTCGCCAAGGAGACCGACCCCGCCTCCCGGGAGCGCCTGGAGAAGCTGCGCCGCGACCTCGCCGACAAGGAGGAGGAGCTGCGCGGCCTGACCGCCCGCTGGGAGAAGGAGAAGCAGTCCCTCAACCGGGTCGGTGAGCTGAAGGAGAAGCTCGACGAACTGCGCGGACAGGCCGAACGCGCCCAGCGCGACGGCGACTTCGACACCGCGTCCAAGCTGCTGTATGGCGAGATCCCGGCCCTGGAGCGCGATCTGGAGGCCGCCTCGGAGGCCGAGGAGGAGGCCGCACGGGACACCATGGTCAAGGAGGAGGTCGGCTCCGACGACATCGCCGACGTCGTCGCCTCCTGGACCGGGATCCCGGCAGGCCGGCTCCTGGAGGGCGAGACGCAGAAGCTGCTGCGCATGGAGGACGAGATCGGCAGGCGGCTGATCGGCCAGACCGAGGCCGTGCGGGCGGTGTCCGACGCCGTACGGCGGTCCCGCGCCGGGATCGCCGACCCGGACCGGCCCACCGGCTCCTTCCTCTTCCTGGGCCCGACGGGCGTCGGCAAGACGGAGCTGGCCAAGGCCCTGGCGGACTTCCTCTTCGACGACGAGCGGGCGATGGTCCGGATCGACATGTCGGAGTACAGCGAGAAGCACAGCGTCGCCCGCCTGGTCGGCGCCCCGCCCGGCTACGTCGGCTACGAGGAGGGCGGCCAGCTGACCGAAGCGGTGCGGCGCAGGCCGTACAGCGTCGTGCTCCTCGACGAGGTGGAGAAGGCCCACCCGGAGGTCTTCGACATCCTGCTCCAGGTGCTGGACGACGGGCGGCTCACCGACGGCCAGGGACGGACCGTCGACTTCCGCAACACCATCCTGGTGCTGACCTCGAACCTGGGCAGCCAGTTCCTGGTCGACCCGATCAGCAGCGAGGAGGAGAAGAAGGAACAGGTGCTGGAGGTGGTCCGCGCCTCCTTCAAGCCGGAGTTCCTCAACCGGCTCGACGACCTGGTCGTCTTCTCGGCCCTGTCCAAGGACGAGCTGAGCCGGATCGCCCGCCTCCAGATCGACCGCCTCGCCAAGCGGCTGGCCGAACGCCGGCTCACCCTGGAGGTCACCGACGAGGCCCTGGCCTGGCTCGCCGACGAAGGCATGGACCCGGCGTACGGCGCCCGCCCGCTGCGCCGCCTCGTCCAGACCGCCATCGGCGACCGGCTCGCCAAGGAGATCCTCTCCGGCGAGATCAAGGACGGCGACACGGTCCGGGTGGACACTTTCGGGGAGGGGCTGATCGTGGGACCGGCGACGGGCAAGTCGCTGTAGTGAATCTCTCCGCCGACCGGCCAGATCATGTCGGCCGACGGCGGACAGGTTCCGTCGGGGGTTGCCACCCCCCTCCCCGCATGAGGGAGGATGGCGGAATCCGTACGAAGGGAAATTCACGGTGACCATCGACCCGTCCTCGATTCCGAACTTCGGGGGCCAGCCCCAGCCGCAGCCCCAAGGACCGGCGGGCCCCGTCGTCCCGGATCAGGACCTTGTGAAGCAGCTCCTCGACCAGATGGAGCTGAAGTACGTCGTCGACGAAGAGGGTGACCTCGCGGCGCCGTGGGAGCAGTTCCGTACGTACTTCATGTTCCGTGGCGAGGGTGACCAGCAGGTCTTCTCGGTGCGGACGTTCTACGACCGCCCCCACCCCATCGACGAGAAGTCGCAGCTTCTGGAGTCCATCGACGACTGGAACCGGCGGACCCTGTGGCCCAAGGTCTACAGCCACACCCACGATGACGGCACCGTCCGCCTCATCGGCGAGGCCCAGATGCTGATCGGCACCGGCGTGAACCTGGAGTTCTTCGTCTCGTCGACGGTGAGCTGGGTGCGCGCGGCCATCGAGTTCGACCGCTGGCTGGTCGAGCAGCTCGGCCTGGAGAAGGAGATCAACGACGCGGAGAAGCCCGAGGACGGCGAGTAGGCACACGGCCGGAACCCGCCCAGAGCCCGGCCGGGGCACGGACCACCAGTCACATGCCCCGGTCGGGCTCTTGCCGTTTTGCGCGCTGACCGATTGCGGACAAGCGCATTGCCCACCCCGGTACGACCCGGTAAATAAAGGCCCGATAAATAAACGCGAGGGCATTCACGATTCCGAGTACGCCGGCCCGCGCGAAAAGAGCGGCGCGGATTTCATTCCGCACCCCGGGCTTCTGGCCCCTGCCGCCCCTACAGCGCCCCGAGCCGCTTCACCGCCTCCTGAAGCACCTCCGTCCGCTTGCAGAAAGCGAACCGCACGAACGGTGTGCCCGCCTCGCGGTGGTCGTAGAACACGGCGTTCGGGATGGCGACGACGCCTGCGCGTTCCGGCAGGCCCCGGCAGAAGGCGAAGCCGTCGGTCTCGCCGAGGGGCCGGATGTCGGTGGTGACGAAGTACGTGCCCGTGGGCCTGAAGACCCCGAAGCCGGCCTCCGTCAGCCCCGCCACCAGCAGGTCCCGCTTCGCCTGCAGGTCGTCCCGGAATGCCGTGAAGTAGCTGTCGGGAAGGGCGAGGGCCTCGGCCACCGCGTACTGGAAGGGCCCCGACGCCACGTACGTCAGGAACTGCTTGGCCGAACGGACGGCCGTGACGAGACCGGGCGCGGAGGTGATCCAGCCGACCTTCCAGCCGGTGAAGGAGAACGTCTTGCCGGCGGAGCCGATCGTCACCGTCCGCTCCCGCATGCCCGGGAAGGTGGCCAGGGGGACATGCTCGGCGTCGTCGAAGACCAGGTGCTCGTACACCTCGTCGGTCACGACCAGCAGGTCCCGCTCCACGGCCAGTTCGGCGATCGCGGCCAGTTCCGCACGGGTCAGTACGGTGCCGGTCGGATTGTGCGGGGTGTTGATCAGCAGCAGCCGGGTGCGGTCGGTGACCGCGTCGCGCAGCTCGTCGAGGTCCAGCCGGAACGAGGCGCTTTCCCCGAAGTGCGGCCGCAGGGTGACCGGCACCCGTGTGCCGCCTGCCAGGGCGATGCAGGCCGCGTAGGAGTCGTAGTACGGCTCGAGGGCGATGACCTCGTCGCCGGGCTCGACCAGCGCCAGCAGCGCCGCGGCGATCGCCTCCGTGGCGCCGGCCGTGACCAGGACCTCGGTGTCGGGGTCGTAGGTGAGCCCGTAGCGCCGCTGCTGGTGCGCGGCGACGGCGGTGCGCAGTTCGGGGATGCCCGGGCCCGGCGGGTACTGGTTGCCGCGTCCGTCGCGCAGGGCCCGTACGGCCGCCTCGCGGACCTCCTCCGGGCCGTCGGTGTCCGGGAAGCCCTGGCCCAGGTTGATCGAACCGGTGCGCAGGGCCAGCGCGGACATCTCCGCGAAGATCGTCGTCCCGAACTCGGTGAGGCGGCGGTTCAGGAAGGGGCGCGAGGTGTCGGTCATGGCGGTCATCCTGCGCCCAAGCTCTGGACTTCCTCAACTCTGCTTTGGGGCGCGCAAGGCGTGGGCATTTCCCGGTCACGCACCACACGAGGCGCCCACGGGGGGCCGCTTCGGGGGAACTGGAAGGAGGGTGACGCCATGGTCATCGGCATCATCCTGGCCGTGATCGCGGTCGTGCTGGCACTGGTGGTGGCGGGGGTACGGGGCAGCGCGACCCGTTCACGGCGCCCGGCGGCGCGGGGGCGCAGCCGGAGTGGTTCGGACTCCGGCGGCAGCTGGTGGGCCGGCGGCGGGGGAGACGCCGGCTCGTCGGGCGACTCCGGGGGCGGGCACTCCTGCGGGGGCGGCTCGTCCTGCGGAGGCGGCGGGGGTGGATGCGGTGGAGGCAGCTGACACGGGGCAGCTGAGCTCCTGAACGGGGAAGCGCATCCACGCCGGCGCCCGCCGGGACTTCACTCCCGGCGGGCGCCCTTGTCGCCTCTTCGCGCCCCCACTCCGGCGTACGCCGTATCGCTCAGGCGTACGCCGTGGTTGAACAGTTGAGCTGTGGAGCCCTCTGAGGGATGGAAATCCTACGAAGTTGGGTAAAAACACTGTGGCGGCGCCACAGTTCATGATTCCCTCTAAATCCCGACGCAGCCCTCGGACGTCCTGCGGACACCCTTCCTGACCGGGCTGACGGGCCGATCGCCCGGTGTCGACCGGGGCGCGCCGGACCACCCCGCCTTTCTTCTGCGTGCTAGCGGAGCCGACCCATGCTCACGACTCTGAACACTTCCTACACCGATACGCGCGCGGCCGACCTCGCCTGGGCGCTGGGCCGTGAACCGCTGCCCGCCCTTGCCACCCTCGACCTCGAACTGGCCGGGGCGAAGCTCCAGTTGAGACTGCTCGGCGCATCCCACCAGGTGCTCCTGCAGGAGGAGCAGGTCAGTTGCTCGGAGACGGTGGCGTGCATCCCCGGCAGCAGCACACCCCTGCCGCTGGGCGTCGCCAAGCGGGTCGGTGACTGGGAGTACGAGTTCGCGGCCCGCGTCGAGGTCCTCTCTCCCGGCTCCTTCGCGGGCCGCGCCCAGGAACTGCTGGCCCTCGTCTCCGACCACCCGCACGGTCTCGCCGGCGTCTTCCCCGGCAGCCCGCACGCGTTCACGGCCCTGCTCGCCCAGCGCCACGAGGGCCAGGTCCACTGGCGCACCTGGCACGCCTACCCACAGGACGGACAGCTGGTGGCGACACGGACGAGGGTGGGCGTCAGGGCGCGGGCGCGCAACGCCGACCCGTCCGGTGTGTGATGCCCGGCCCGTCCGGTGGGGCGCCCGGGGAAACCCGGAGTGCCTGTACGACCGTTGGTTCCACGCGTGTGGGTGACGAAGCGTGCCATTCCTGTGACGTAACGTCGCAGTCGTGATCGACCCGTACGCACCGGCCCCGCCCGGCACGCCGCCCTCCTGGCGCACGCCCGCGCGGATCCCCGTGCGGCAGGCGACCGGACGGTTCCTGGTCCTCGCGGGCGTCTTCGTCTGCGCGGCCTGCGGGCTCGTGTACGAACTCGAACTCGTTGCGCTCGCCTCGTACTTGACCGGCGACTCCGTCACCCAGGCCTCCGTCGTCCTGTCCGTCATGGTGTTCGCGATGGGCATCGGTTCCCTCGCCGCGAAGCGGCTGCGCCGGCACGCGGCCGCCGCCTTCGGCGCCGTCGAGGCCGCGCTCGCCCTCGTCGGCGGCTGCAGCGCGATGGCCCTGTACGCCGTCTTCGCCTGGTCCGGCGACTGGGGTGGCCTGTGCGCGGGCGGCCCGCGCTGGCTGCTGGTCGCCTTCTCGCTCGCCATCGGTCTGCTGATCGGCGCGGAGATTCCCCTGCTGATGGAGCTGATCCAGCGCATCCGCCGCCAGGACGCGGGCGGAGCGGTGGCCGACCTGTTCGCCGCGGACTACGTGGGCGCCCTGGTCGGCGGCCTGGCCTTCCCCTTCATTCTCCTGCCTTTCCTGGGCCAGTTGACCGGCGCCCTGCTCACCGGCGCGGTCAATGTCATCGCTGGCGGCGCCCTCGTCCTCGGCCTGTTCCGCCGCGACCTGACCCGGCGCGCCCGCCGGCTGATGCTGGTTGCCAACCTCGCCGTCCTCGGGATCCTGGCCGGGGCCGCCGTACTCGTCGACGACTTCGAACGGGCGGCCCGGCAGGCGGTGTACGGCAGGGACGTGCGGGTGGCGCTGCAGACCGACGTCCAGGAAGTGGTCCTCACCGGCGGCACGGACGGCCGCCCCCTCGACCTCTTCATCGACGGCCGGCTCCGGGTCAGCGGCGACGACGAGCGGCGCTACCACGAAGCGCTGGTCCACCCCGCGATGAACGGCCCCCACACGCGTGTGCTGATCCTCGGCGGTGGCGACGGCCTGGCCGCCCGGGAGGTGCTGCGGCATCCGGGCGTGCGGCGGGTCGACGTCGTCGAACTCGACGCCGAGATGGTGCGGTTGGCGGGCCGGGATCCGGCGCTCTCCGCTCTCAACGGGCATGCGTACGACGACCCGCGCGTGCACGTGACCACGGCCGACGCCTTCCGCTGGCTGCGCGGGGCGCCGACGGCGGTGTACGACGTGGTGATCTCGGATCTGCCCGACCCGGGCATCACGGCGGGCACGAAGCTGTACTCGCAGGAGTTCTACGGTCTGGCGCGCCGCGCCCTGGCCGACGGCGGTCGGCTCATCGTCCACGCCGGCCCGGTCACCTCCCGCCCCCGCGTCTTCTGGACGGTCGACACGACGATCCGCGCCGCCGGTCTGCACACCGCCCCGTACCGCGTCGCGGGCCGCGACTCCACATCGGACTGGGGCTTCGTCCTGGCCGCCTCCGAATCCACCCCGCCCCTGGACCCCGACAGACGCGCCCCCACCCCTCGGCTCACGGGACTGCCACCGTCGACGCTGATGCACCCGAGGTACTGAAGCGCCATCATCACGCCCCCACCAACACCGGGACGAGTTACGGCCGAGGGGAGGATAAGACCCGCCCACCACGAGTAGGCTCCGCAGACATGGAGCATGAGGTGTTCGTTCCGGTTCCCGCAGACCGACTGAGCGCGGTGCTGGCCGACCCCGCGCGGGTCGCCCGGGCGGTCCCCGGGCTCCAGCAGGAGGCGGGGGCGGAACCCGTCGCCGGGCGGCTCAAGGTCCGGGTCGGGAACACCACCATCACCTACCGGGGCACCGTGCGTGTCTCCGCGCAGGAGGACGGCACGTACGCCGTCGAGGGCGACGCCACCGAGACCCGCGGCACCGGCTCGGTCAAACTCGCGCTCACGCTCCGCGTCCGCGACACCGACGGCGGCTCCACCCTCACCTTCGACGGCACCGCGTCGGCGGACGGCCGCGTCACCGAACTGTCGGCGGAGACGGTCGCCGCCGCCGTGACCCGGCTCCTGAACCGCACGGCGGAGCGGCTGGGCACGGAGGCTCAGACGCCGGAAGCTCCCGCCCCGGAGACCGCGGCTTCCGCGCCCCCTCAGGAGCACACCTCCGTCTTCGACACCGAGGTCCCGCCCCCCTCCCTCGCCCCGGACGCCGATGACGAGCCGGACGTCGCCGATGAGCCGGACGCCGACGACACCGGCGCCGAGGAGGAATCGGACGTCACCCGTGACTTCGAGGACGCCTCCGAACCGCCCGCCGAAGCGGCCCACGCACGCCGGACGATGATCGGCCGCAGTGCGGAGGAAGTGGACCACGCCCCGCCGCGCGGCCGTTACGCCCCCGTACCGGCCCCGCAGACCGTCGCCTCGAACAGCACCCTGCGCTGGGCGGCCCCGGCAGCGGCCCTGGCCCTGGCCTCGGCGATCATCCTGGGCCGAGCCCTCCGCCGCCGTCACTGACCCCGACCCCCAACCCTTGATCGGCCCAGTAGGGTCGTCCCGTGAGTAACGAAGACATCACGCTGACCGCGGGCGACGCGGAGGTGGCGCTGCAGCCGGAGAACGGCGGCCGGGTCTCAGGGCTGCGCGTCGGTGGGGTCGAGCTGCTGCGGCAGGGCGAGAGGTTCGGGTGCTTCCCGATGGTCCCCTGGTGCGGACGGATCCGGGACGGCCGGTTCCGGGACGGGGCCGCCCTGCGGCAGATGCCCCTCAACGCCCCGCCGCACGCCATCCACGGCACCGCCCGCGACGGCGCCTGGCGCACCGCCCGCGTCGCCGCCGACGAGGCGGTGCTGACGTACGACCTGGTCGATCCGTGGCCGTACTCCGGCCGCGTCACCCAGGCGGTCGCCCTCACCCCGGACTCCCTGACGCTCACCATGTCCGTCGAGACGTACGAGTCCTCCTTCCCGGCCCAGATCGGCTGGCACCCGTGGTTCAACCGCACCCTCCGGGGCAGCGACGTACAGCTGGACTTCGCCCCCGCCTGGCAGGAGGAGCGAGGCGACGACCACCTGCCCACCGGCAGGCGGACCGACCCCCGGCCCGGCCCCTGGGACGACTGCTTCGGCATGCCCGGTGGCGTCGACGTCACGCTCACCTGGCCGGGGCTGCTGGAGCTGAAGGTCACCAGCCCCGAGGAGTGGGTCGTCGTCTACGACGAGCAGGAGGCCGCCGTGTGCGTCGAACCGCAGACCGGTCCCCCCAACGGCCTCAACACCCTCCCGCGCCTGGTCACACCCCTGGAGCCGCTGGAGGCGACGACCACCTGGAGCTGGCGCCGCCTTTAAGCTGGCCGGTATGACGACGGACGTACGTGGCGCACTGCTGCAGCAGATCAAGGACAAGGCCGTGGTGCACGGCAAGGTGACCCTCTCCTCGGGTCTGGAGGCCGACTACTACGTCGACCTGCGTCGCATCACCCTCGACGGGGAGGCCGCGCCGCTGGTCGGGCAGGTGCTGCTGGATCTGACCGCCGACCTGGAGTTCGACGCGGTGGGCGGTCTGACCATGGGCGCCGACCCGGTGGCCGCCGCCATGCTGCACGCCGCCGCGGCGCGCGGGAAGCGGCTCGACGCGTTCGTCGTGCGGAAGGCCGCGAAGGCGCACGGGCTGCAGCGGCGCGTCGAGGGCCCCGACATCAAGGGCCGCCGGGTGCTCGTCGTCGAGGACACCTCCACCACCGGCGGTTCGCCGCTCACCGCCGTGGAGGCGGTGCGCGAGGCCGGCGCCGAGGTCGTGGCCGTCGCGACGATCGTCGACCGGGCCACTGGCGCCGCCGAGAAGATCCAGGAGGGCGCGGGGGTGCCGTACCTGTACGCCTACTCGAAGGACGAGCTCGGCCTCGACTGACCGCGGGGTCGACCATTCGGCCAGGTCTGGGAAGATGGGGCCGACGATGACGTCGCACCCAAGGTCTAGGTCAGGGCCGTAAGCACGCAGAACGCCAACCCGCACATACAAGGAGCGGACAGATGCCCATCGCAACCCCCGAGGTCTACAACGAGATGCTCGACCGGGCGAAGGCAGGCAAGTTCGCCTACCCGGCCATCAACGTCACCTCGTCCCAGACCCTGCACGCGGCACTGCGCGGCTTCGCCGAGGCCGAGAGCGACGGCATCATCCAGATCTCGACCGGCGGCGCCGAGTTCCTGGGCGGCCAGCACAACAAGGACATGGTCACCGGCGCGGTCGCCCTGGCCGAGTTCGCGCACATCGTCGCCAAGAAGTACGACGTGACGGTCGCCCTGCACACGGACCACTGCCCGAAGGACAAGCTCGACGGGTACGTACGTCCGCTGCTCGCCGTCTCGGAGGAGCGGGTCGCGCGCGGCGAGAACCCCCTCTTCCAGTCCCACATGTGGGACGGCTCCGCGGAGACCCTCGCCGACAACCTGGCCATCGGCCAGGAGCTGCTCGCCCGCGCCGCCGCCGCGAAGATCATCCTCGAGGTGGAGATCACCCCCACCGGCGGTGAGGAGGACGGCGTCACCCACGAGATCAACGACGAGCTGTACACGACCGTCGACGACGCCATCCGTACGGCCGAGGCGCTGGGCCTGGGCGAGAAGGGCCGCTACCTGCTCGCCGCCTCCTTCGGCAACGTCCACGGCGTGTACAAGCCGGGCAACGTCGTCCTGCGTCCCGAGCTGCTGAAGGAGCTGAACGAGGGCGTCGCCGCCAAGTACGGCCGCCCGGCCGACAGCAAGCCGTTCGACTTCGTCTTCCACGGCGGTTCCGGCTCCACCGAGCAGGAGATCCTCACCGCGCTGGAGAACGGCGTCGTGAAGATGAACATCGACACGGACACGCAGTACGCCTTCACGCGTCCCGTCGCCGACCACATGTTCAAGAACTACGACGGCGTCCTGAAGGTCGACGGCGAGGTCGGCTCCAAGAAGACCTACGACCCGCGGACCTGGGGCAAGGTGGCCGAGGCGTCGATGGCCAAGCGGGTCGTCGAGGCCTGCCAGAACCTGCGGTCGGCCGGCAACAGGCTCAAGTAACCGCCGGCTTCCCGTGAACCCGGCGCTGTAGTGCACGGGTGGGTCGCGCGGCTCGGCGCTGATGAGGTGCCGCCCGCGCCCACCCGTGCCGCCCCTGGGGGTCCCCCCTCTGGGGGAGGCACGACTGCCCGCGGTTGGGCGGATGGGTGTGATCCCCAGTGACTGTGCGGCTGGCCTCCCCGCAGGGGAAGTGGATCCTGCTCACCACGGTGCTCGGCTCCAGCATGGCCATGCTGGACTCGACCGTCGTCAACGTCGCCCTGCCCCGCATCGGCCGTGACCTGGACGCCGATCTCGCCGCGCTCCAGTGGACGGTCAACGCGTACATGCTGACGCTGGCCGGGCTGATCCTGCTGGGCGGTTCGCTCGGCGACCACTACGGCCGCCGCAAGGTCTTCGTCGTCGGTGTGGTGTGGTTCGCGGCGGCCTCCCTGTTGTGCGGCCTCGCGCCGGGCGCCGAGGTTCTCATCGCCGCCCGCGCCCTTCAGGGTATGGGCGGCGCGTTGCTCACGCCGGGGTCGCTCGCCCTCATCCAGGCCTCCTTCCATCCCGACGACCGGGGCCGGGCCGTCGGGCTGTGGTCGGGGTTCGGGGGCATCGGGGCCGCCGTCGGGCCGTTCGTCGGCGGCTGGCTGGTGGACGGGCCGGGCTGGCGGTGGGTCTTCCTGCTCAATGTCCCGCTCGCGCTGGTCTGCATCCCCGTCGCCCTGCGGCACGTCCCCGAGTCGGCCGACGGCAAGAGTCACGGCCGCTTCGACGTGCTCGGCGCGGCGCTGGGAGCTCTGGCGCTCGCCCTCGTGACGTACGCGCTGATCGAGGCCCAGGAGGGCTCCGTGGCCGTCGCTGTGACGGCCGTCGCGGGCGTCGCGGCCGGCATCGCCTTCGGCTACGTCGAGAAGCGCCGCCCGGACCCGATGATGCCGCTGGACATCTTCCGGTCCCGCCAGTTCACGGCGGTCAACCTGGTCACCCTGTGCGTGTACGCGGCCTTCGGCGGCTTCTTCTTCCTCGCCGCGCTCCAGCTCCAGGTCGTCTCCGGCTACTCGGCCCTCGCCGCCGGTACGGCCCTGCTGCCGACGACCGTCCTGATGCTGCTGTTCTCCGCCCGCTCCGGCCAGCTGGGCGAGCTCATCGGCCCGCGCATCCCGCTCACCGTCGGCCCGCTGCTGTGCGCGGCCGGGATGCTGCTGATGCTGCGGGTGGGCCCCGACGCCTCGTACCTGAGGGACGTCCTGCCCGCGCTGCTGGTGCTGGGCCTCGGCATGGTCACCCTGGTCGCCCCGCTGACCGCCACCGTCATGGGCTCCGTCGACGCCGCACGGGCGGGCCTGGCCAGCGGCATCAACAACGCCGCCGCACGGGCGGCGGGCCTGCTCGCGGTCGCCGCGCTGCCGCTGCTCGCGGGGATGGGACCGGAGGCGTACCGCTCGGCGGACGCCTTCAACGCCGCGTTCCGGCGCGCGATGCCGCTGTGCGCGGTGGTGCTGGTGGCGGCTGCGGTCCTCGCCTTCGCGTGCGTACGACGGCCGGCCCCGGACTGCACGCGCCCCGAGTGCCGTATGCACGGCCATGTGGTGAGCCCGCCGCTGGAGCGGCCACCGCAGCCGCAACCCGGGTCGATCGCCTCGTAGCCCGCCGTCGCGGGTCGACCGGGATGCACGAGACTGGACCCATGACGATTCACGAGAACCTCCTCGGGGGACCGCCCCCGACCCACCTCCCCGACGACCCGGAGCCGCGCGAGCTGCTCGCGAACGGTGCCGCACCCGCCGACGTCGCGGCGCAGTACCCGACGTCCTCGCTGGCCTGGGCCCAGCTGGCCGACGAGGCGTTCGAGCGGGGCAGCGTCGTGGAGTCGTACGCCTATGCCCGTACGGGCTACCACCGAGGCCTGGACGCGCTGCGCCGCAGCGGCTGGAAGGGCCACGGCCCCGTGCCCTGGGAGCACGAGCCGAACCGCGGCTTCCTGCGCGCCCTGCACGCGCTCGCCCGGGCGGCGGGGGCGATCGGTGAGCAGGAGGAGTACGAGCGCTGCACGCAGTTCCTGAAGGACTCCTCGCCGACGGCGGCGCAGACGCTCGGCTGACATTCCGAGTGACTTTCCGAGTGCGTGAGGCCCGCCCGGTGTGACCAGGCGGGCCTTGCGAGGCCCCCGGGCGATCCCTGAGGATGCGGGTGGGGACCGGGGCCCCCGTGTCGGTAACGGCAGGGGCGGACCGCTACCCGGAGTTACAACAGGAGACAGCGATGTCCCACGAGGCTCACGAGCCCGAGACCCCGCATCTCGATTTCAAGGGCACGACGCCGTACGAGGACTACGTCAAGGCGGATGTGCTCACCCACCTCCAGCACACCCTCTCCGACGATCCCGGAGAGATGGTCTTCCTGGTCACCACCCAGGTGATGGAGCTGTGGTTCACCGTCATCGTCCATGAGTGGGAGACCGCCGCGAAGGCGCTCCGCGAGGACCGGGTGCCGGTGGCGATGGACGCGCTGAAGCGTTCCGTACGGGAGCTTCAGGCGCTGAACGTCTCATGGAAACCGCTCGCGCACCTCACGCCGGCCCAGTTCAACTCGTACCGCTCCGCGCTCGGCGAGGGCTCCGGCTTCCAGTCGGCGATGTACCGCCGCATGGAGTTCCTGCTGGGTGAGAAGTCCGCGTCCATGCTGGTCCCGCACCGGGGTGCCCCGCGCGTGCACGCCGAACTGGAGAAGGCGCTGCACGAGCCCAGCCTGTACGACGAGGTGCTGCGCCTGCTCGCGCGGCGCGGCCACGCGATCCCGGAGGCCGTCGTGATGCGTGACGTGTCGCAGCGGTACGAGGCGTCGCCCGAGGTCGAAGCGGCCTGGACGGCCGTCTACTCGGGGGATCCCGGTGACGAAGTCGCCCGGCTGGGTGAGGCGTTGACCGACGTCGCCGAGCTGGTGTGGCGCTGGCGGAACGACCACCTGGTCGCCACGCGCAGGGCGATGGGCGCGAAGCCCGGGACGGGCGGTTCCGCCGGGGTGGCCTGGCTGGAGAAGCGCGCGCAGAAGAACGTTTTCCCCGAGCTGTGGACGGCGAGGTCCCATGTCTGAACTGGCCGTCAAGGCGGAGAAACTGGACGCGGTGGACGAACTGGCCGTTCTGCGTGAGCGGTTCGTGCTCGACGACGTTGTGTACCTGGACGGCAACTCGCTGGGCGCGCTTCCGGTCTCCGTGCCGGGCCGGGTCGACGACGTGGTCCGCCGCCAGTGGGGTGAGCTGCGCATCCGGTCCTGGGAGGAGAGCGGCTGGTGGACGGCGCCCGAACGGATCGGTGACCGGATCGCTCCGCTGGTGGGAGCGGCGCCCGGGCAGATCGTGGTGGGTGACTCCACGAGCGTGAACGTGTTCAAAGCCCTGGTGGCGGCGGTGCGGATGGCGGGCGCCGGGCGCGACGAGATCGTCGTCGACGCGACGACCTTCCCGACGGACGGGTACATCGCCGAGTCGGCGGCCCGGATGACGGGCTGCACGCTGCGGCCGGTGGTGCCGGCGGAGGTGCCCGGTGTGCTGTCCGGCCGTACGGCCGCGGTGCTGCTGAACCACGTGGACTACCGGACGGGCCGCCTGCACGACCTCCCCGGCCTGACGGCCGCCGTGCACGAGGCGGGCGCGGTGGTGGTCTGGGACCTGTGCCACAGCGCGGGCGCGCTGCCGGTGGGGCTGGACGAGCACGGCGTGGATCTGGCGGTCGGGTGCACGTACAAGTACCTCAACGGGGGCCCGGGCTCACCGGCGTACCTCTACGTCCGTGCCGATCTGCAGGACCGCTTCGACTCGCCCCTGCCGGGCTGGAACTCGCACGAGGACCCCTTCGGCATGCGCACCGCCTACGAGCCCGGCGCGGGCGCCGTACGGGGCCGGGTGGGCACGCCGGACATTCTCTCCATGCTCGCCCTGGAGGCCGCACTGGAGGTGTGGGACGACGTCTCCGTCGATGCCGTGCGGGCGAAGTCCCTCGCGCTGACGGACTTCTTCCTGGAGTGCGTCGGGGAGTACGTCCCCGAGGGCCGCGTCGAATCACTGACACCGGTGGCGCACGAGGAGCGCGGCAGCCAGGTGGCGCTGCGGTGCGAGGATGCCGGGGATGTGATGAAGGCGCTCATCGAACGGGGCGTGGTCGGCGACTTCCGCCACCCGGACGTACTGCGCTTCGGCTTCACGCCGCTGTATGTGGGGTTCGGGGATGTGGAACGGGCGTCACGCGTTTTGGGAGAGGTGACGTAGCTGCGGGCAGTCGTGCCGCTGGGGCGATGAGGGTCCCCCCGCTCGAGCGAAGCCGAGAGTGGGGGAGGGTGGGCGCAGCGGCACCTCGTAGCGCCGGGCTGCGCAACCCACCCCAGCCCGTCTCAGCGCACGTCACCCGCCTGATACCGTCCCCGCCAACGGCCGTCATCCCACCTGGTCCGTCCAAACCCGTTTCACCGCTGAGAGGTTGGAGCATGCCGGACAACGTCCCAGCAGCCCGGGCCGCCGCCGAGGAGGAGTCGGCCTTCTCGCACCCGCCCGTCGACCCCGACGCCGTCGCCGCGTACGGCGACCACCCCGACCAGGTGATCGACTTCTACGCGCCGCGCGGCGAGGCCGACCCGGGCGGCCTGGCGCCGCTGGTCGTCGTACTGCACGGCGGGGCGTGGCGGGCTCCGTACGACCGTCGGCATGTCACGCCGTTCGCGGATTTTCTGGCCCGGCGGGGTTTCGCCGTGGCCAATGTGGAGTATCGGCGCGGGGCGGAGGGCGCGGACAGCTCGGCGGATCCTGGTGGGGGCGGCCCGGTCGCCGGACGCTGGCCGGAGACCTTCGACGACGTCGCCGCCGCGCTGGACGCACTGCCGGCGCTCGTGCGGGAGGCGCTCCCGCAGGCCGATCCGCGCCGGACCGTGCTCACCGGCCACTCGGCCGGCGGCCACCTGGCCCTCTGGGCGGCGGCGCGCCATGTCCTCCCGGCGGACGCCCCCTGGCGCACCGACCGCCCCGCGCCCCTGCGGGGTGTGGTCGCCCTCGCCCCGATCGCCGACTTCACGGTCGCCGACAAGCTGGACGTCTGCGGGGGTGCTGCGCGACAACTCCTGGGCGGAGGAGTGGAGTTCGCGGAGCGTCGGCCCTACGCCGACCCCGCGCTCCTGCTCCCGACCGGCATCGCCACGACGCTCGTCCAGGGCCGCACGGACATCGTCGTCCCGCAGGCGGTCGGCGAGTCGTATGCGGACGCGGCGGCGAAGGCGGGGGAGGTGGTCGGTCTGACGCTGCTGGAGGACGTCGGTCACTTTCCGCTGATCGATCCGGCGGCGGACGCGTGTGCGGTGGTGGCGGAGGAGATCGCGCAGTTGGCCTGGTAGTACCTGAGACGGATCCTGAAGGACCCTTCTCACTGGGGACGACGCGACCCCCGCCTCCGCCTACCGTTCTCAACGTGACCGAGACGACCCAGACGCAGACGCCGCCGCCCGGGGGCGCAGGCGCGTCGCGCAGCCCCGAGTACCGGCTGGCCATGGGCGCCCTGAGCGGGCTGCGCCAGGACCTGTTCCACAACGCCTTCGCCTACCGTCCGCTGCCCCGGATGAGCGTCGACGGCCCGCTGACCCGGCGGCTGCCCGGCCGCCTGCGGGAGTACGCGGCCTGGACCCCGCACGCCGTGATCATCGCGGCGGCCCTGCTCACGCTGCCCATTGCCACCATCGACACCGGCGGCCCGGCCCTGCTGGTCGGTCCGCTCTGCGTGCTCCCCGTTCTGCTGACCATGGTGCGGCCCGTCGGAGCGTTCTGGCTGTCGATGGCCGCCACTCCGGTCGCCGGAGTCCTGGGCGGCAGCTGGGGCGAGTGGCCGTGGATGGCCGGCTCCCTCGCCTGCCATCTGACGGTGCTGACGGTCGTGGCCATGCGCACCAGGCCGCGCACGGCCGCGTGGATGTGGGCGCTGACAGCGGCCTACGGCCTCGTGGCCGAGGCCGGTTTCGGCCCGAGCTACTACTACGGCACGAACGTCGGCCCCATGCTGGTCGTCTCCGCGATGGTCCTGCTCTGCGTCGCCGTCTGGCACATCCGCCGTCAGGCCAAGCAGGAGGTCACCGCCCAACAGACCGAGACCGCCCACGAGCGCTCCCGGCGCGCTCTCCTGGAGGAGCGCACGACGATCGCCCGCGAGCTGCACGACGTCGTCGCCCACCACATGTCGGTCGTCGCCATCCAGGCGGAGGCCGCGCCCTACCGGGTGGAGAACCCGCCGCCGGAGCTGGAGCGGGCCTTCGCCACCATCCGGGAGAACGCGGTGGCGGCCCTCACCGAACTGCGCCGCGTCCTGGGCGTCGTCCGCGCCGAGGACTACGAGGCGCCCGAAGCCCCGCAGCCCACGCTCGCCGACCTGGACGCGCTGCTGGCGAATGTGCGGGACGCGGGCCTGACCGTGGAGAAGGCGGTGACCGGAGCGGTGCGCGAACTCCCGCAGGGCGTGGAGCTGTCGGCGTACCGAATAGTCCAGGAGGCCCTGAGCAACACCTTGCGGCACGCGCCCGGTGCGGACGCCCGCGTCGAGATCGGGTACGTCCTCGGCGGCCTCGGCCTGCGCGTAGTCAACGGCCCGCCGCCCGCGCCGGCCCTGGTCAAGCCCTCGCCGGGTGCCGGGCACGGCATCACGGGTATGCGGGAGCGCGTCTCCATGCTGAACGGCGAGATGACGGCGGGCCGGACGGACGACGGAGGCTATGAGGTGGCGGTGTTCCTGCCGGTGACCAGCCCGAGCGAAGGTGACGCATGAGCATCCGCGTACTGATCGCGGACGACCAGATGATGGTCCGCGAGGGCTTCTCGGTCCTGTTGAACGCGATGCCGGACATCGAGGTCGTCGGCGAGGCCGTCAACGGGCGCGAGGCGGTGGAGCGGGTGCGGGAACTGGCCCCCGACGTCGTGCTGATGGACATCCGCATGCCGGAGCTGAACGGCATCGAGGCGACCCGGGAGATCGTCGCGGCGGACGGGGCGGCGAAGGTGCTGGTGCTCACCACCTTCGACCTCGACGAGTACGTGTACCAGGCGCTGCGGGCGGGAGCCTCCGGCTTCCTGTTGAAGGACGCCTCGGCACGCCAACTCGCCGACGGAGTAAGGGTGGTGGCGGCCGGGGAGGCCCTCCTTGCGCCCTCCGTCACCAGGCGGCTGATCACGGAGTTCTCGAAGCTGTCCGACGCCCCGCGCCTGATGTCCTCCGCGCACGCGGCGTACGGGGACCTCACCGAGCGGGAGACGGAGGTGCTGGTGCTGATCGCGCAGGGCCTGTCGAACGCGGAGATGGCCGAGCGGCTGGTGGTCGCCGAGTCGACGATCAAGACCCACGTCAGCCGGATCCTGGTGAAGCTGGGCCTCAGGGACCGTACGCAGGCGGCGGTGTTCGCGTACGAGGCGCGGCTGGTGACGCCGGGCTGAGCGAACGCCCGGCCGTCGGACACCCCTGGTCAGACGGCGGGGTCCCGGGCTAGCGTCCGTTCATGGCAGCTGCTTTTGACCTCGCCTTCGACCCGTGGGACCCGGCGTTCGTCGCCGACCCCTACCCCGCCTACGCGGAGCTGCGGGCTCGAGGCCGCGTGCTCTACTTCGAGCCCACCGACCAGTGGCTGGTCCCGCACCACGCGGACGTCTCCGCGCTGCTGCGCGACCGGCGCCTGGGCCGGACGTACCAGCACCGGTTCAGTCACGAGGACTTCGGGCGCACGCCGCCCCCGCCGGAGCACGAGCCGTTCCACACGCTCAACGACCACGGAATGCTGGACCTGGAGCCGCCGGACCACACGCGGATCCGGCGCCTGGTGTCGAAGGCGTTCACCCCGCGGACGGTCGAGCGGCTGAAGCCGTATGTGGACGGCCTGGCCGGCGACCTGGTCTCCCGCCTGGTCGAGGCGGGCGGCGGGGACCTGCTGACGGATGTGGCGGAGCCGCTGCCGGTGGCGGTGATCGCCGAGATGCTCGGCATCCCGGAGTCCGACCGTGCCCCGCTGCGCCCCTGGTCGGCGGACATCTGCGGGATGTACGAGCTGAACCCGTCCGAGGAGGCGGCGACGAAGGCGGTGCGGGCGTCGGTCGAGTTCTCGCAGTACCTGAAGGAGCTGATCGCCCAGCGCCGCAAGGAACCCGGCGAGGACCTCATCTCCGGCCTGATCGCGGCGCACGACGAGGGTGACCGCCTCACCGAGCAGGAGATGATCTCGACGGCCGTCCTCCTCCTGAACGCGGGCCACGAGGCCACGGTGAACGCCACGGTCAACGGCTGGTGGGCGTTGTTCCGCAACCCCGACCAGCTGGCCGCCCTGCGCGCGGACCACTCCCTGATCCCGTCGGCGGTCGAGGAGCTGATGCGCTACGACACCCCGCTCCAGCTCTTCGAACGCTGGGTGCTGGACGAGATCGAGATCGACGGCACGAGGATCCCGCGCGGCGCGGAGATCGCCATGCTCTTCGGCTCCGCCAACCACGACCCCGAGGTCTTCCGGAACCCGGAGCGCCTCGACCTCACCCGCAACGACAACCCGCACATCTCCTTCAGCGCCGGTATCCACTACTGCATCGGCGCCCCCTTGGCCCGTATCGAGCTGGCGGCCTCGATGCGGGCCCTGCTGGAGAAGGCCCCGACGCTCACCCTGGCGGCGGAGCCGGAGCGCAAGCCGAACTTCGTGATCAGGGGGCTCAACGGGCTGAGCGTCGCGACCTGACCCACTGGACCAGGGCCCAGACGACGAGGCCGACCGCGATCCCGCCGAGGATCGCGAGCGGCAGTTCGGCGTAGAGGACCTTCCAGTCCGGGCCCTGCTCGAACCGCCACAGCCGCCCCCGCACACCGACCGCCCACACGGCGAGCCCCGCACCGGCCCCGGCGGCCACGGTCAGACACCCCAGAGCGGCCTGCGTACGTTCCCCCATGCCCGGGAGGGACGCGCACAGGCCGCCCGAAGGTTCCCACGGTCAGCTGCTGGTCACGTCCCGCCGCCGCAGTCCCGCCAGCCCACCGGCCACCAGCACCACCGCGATCCCGGTCAGGACGGACACCGCGCCCCACTCCATCTCCCCGCCCGGCAGCTTGGGCAGATGCCCGAACGGCGACACGTCCAGCACCGCCTGCGGAACATCCAGCGCGGGCCCGATCCACCCGGTGAGCAGCACCGCCCCGGCAACACCCCAGGCGGCCAGGGCCAGCCGGGGTGACACCCCGTAGAGCAGCACCGCGAGCCCGCCGATCACCCAGATCGCCGGCAGCTGGATCAGACAGGCGCCCAGGATCGGGCCCACCTCCTTGCCGTAACCGGCCGCGAAACCCAGCCCCGCGAGCAGCATGATCAGTGCCGATCCGGCGAAGGCGATCACCAGGTGGCCCGCCGCCCAGC
Source organism: Streptomyces sp. NPDC127197 (assembly GCF_042672405.1). NCBI lineage: Bacteria > Bacillati > Actinomycetota > Actinomycetes > Kitasatosporales > Streptomycetaceae > Streptomyces > Streptomyces sp. NPDC127197. The sequence goes on from NZ_JBHXVG010000032.1 coordinate 48,924, forward strand.
GCAGGCGGCCCACCGCGTTCGCCAGGAGCGGTTCCGCCCGCATCGAGATCTCCTCGCCGTGCAGCCGCAGGACCGACGCCACGATGTAGAGGGCCGCGATCAGGCCGAGCATGCCGACCATCGACGCCAGGAACGCGTCCGTGATGCCGGACTGCCCGCCCATGCGCTGGAAGATCTCGCGGGCGTTCTCGTTGTCGCCCACCAGGTCGGCCACCCCGTCGGTCAACCCGCCGTAGATCACCCCGGCGAGGAAGAAGCCGATGCTCCAGCCGAGCACGCCGCCGCGCTGCAGTCGCCAGGCCAGGGCGCCCGCCGTGCCGAGGCGGCCCTCGGCGGGCCCCGGCCGGGTGGGCAGGAAGCTCATGCCGAGGTCACGGCGGCCGGCGAGTTCGTACGCCACCACGCCCTGGACGACCGCCGCGCCGGCGAAGAGCAGCAGCACCCACCAGCGTTCGTCCGCGAAGGGCCGCAGGTTCTCCAGCCAGCCCAGCGGCGACACCCACGTCAGCACCGACGAACCGTCGTCCGCAGCCGAGTCGCCCGCCGCGCGCAGTACGAACGCCGCGCCCAGCAGCCCGGCCGTCAGTCCCCGGGCCAGCCGGGCGCTCTCCGTGAACTGCGCGACGATCGCCGCCAGCGTGGCGAAGACCATGCCGACCCCGGCGAGGCCGAGCCCGAAGGCCAGTGCCCCGGAGGCGCCCTGGCCGGCGAGTCCGGCCGCCACCAGCAGGGCCAGTACGGCATTGGCGACCGCCGCCGTCAGCAGCGCGGCCGTCAGGGAGGCCCTGCGGCCCACCATCCCGGACGCCACCAGCTCCTGGCGGCCGCTCTCCTCCTCGTCCCGGGTGTGCCGTACGACGAGGAGCAGACTCACCACGGCCGCGAGCGCGCCCGCGTACACGCCGACGCGCCAGGCCGTCAGCGCGCCGATCGAGTCGTCGAAGACCGGGCCGATCAGCGCGCGGAAGGAGGCGTTGGTCGCCGTGTCCTGCACGACGCTCGCGCGGTCGGCCGGGGTGGCGTACAGGTTCTCCAGCGTGTTCGGCATGGAGAGGATCATGAGCGCGTTCACCGCCACCCAGACCGGGATCATCACCCGGTCGCGGCGCAGTGCGAAGCGCAACAGCGTTCCCGTACCGGCCAGTTGGCGGCTGCCACCGGATCGTACGGCGAAGTCCGTGGTCGCGGCAGTCATCGGGCCACCTCGCTCACGTCCGCCTGGTAGTGCCGCAGGAACAGCTCCTCCAGGGTCGGCGGCGTCGACGTCAGCGACCGTACGCCCGACTCGCTCAACGACCGCAGTACGGCATCGAGTTTGTCGGTGTCGACCTGAAGCCGGACGCGACGACCCTGTACGTCGAGGTCGTGGACCCCCGGCAGATGTGACAACCCGTTGGGCGGACCGGCCAGTTCGGCCGTGACGCTCGTCCGCGTCAGGTGGCGCAGGTCGGCGAGCGAGCCGCTCTCGACGGTACGGCCCTTGCGGATGATGCTGACCCGGTCGCAGAGTTCCTCGACCTCGCTGAGGATGTGCGAGGAGAGCAGGATCGTGCGGCCGCGTTCGCGCTCCTCCTCGACGCAGCGCTGGAAAACCTCCTCCATCAGCGGGTCCAGGCCCGAGGTCGGCTCGTCGAGGATCAGCAGGTCCACGTCCGAGGCGAACGCGGCGACGAGGGCGACCTTCTGGCGGTTGCCCTTGGAGTACGTCCGGCCCTTCTTCGTCGGGTCCAGCTCGAACCGCTCGATCAGTTCGGCCCGGCGCCGCTTGTCGAGGCCTCCGCGCAGACGGCCGTACAGGCCGATGACCTCGCCGCCGGAGAGGTTGCGCCACAGGGTGACGTCGCCGGGGACGTAGGCGATGCGGCGGTGCACCTCCACCGCGTCCGTCCAGGGATCGCGGCCGAGCACCTGGGCGGCGCCGGAGTCGGCGCGCAGCAGACCGAGCAGGACGCGGATGGTGGTGGACTTGCCGGCGCCGTTGGGGCCGAGGAAGCCGTGGACCTCGCCGGTCTCGACGTCCAGGTCGAGGCCGTCGAGCGCATGTGTCTTGCCGAACGACTTGTGCAGTCCGGAGACGGTGATTGCCTTCGTCATGCTTCAGAACGTACGCTTTTTTCAGAAACTTGTGAAGTTAAGGAAGTGTATAAATCCCGATAGGATGAGCGCATGACGGAATCAGTGGAGGTCGGACGGGACGCGGAGGCCGTGTCGAAGTTCGTGGAGTCCTTCGCGGCGCAGCTCGTCGAGGCCGGGATGCAGCGCATGGCCGCCCGGGTCTTCGCCGCGCTGCTCGCCTCCGACCAAGGCGTGATGACCTCCGCCGAACTGAGCGAACAGCTCCGGATCAGCCCTGCCGCGGTCTCCAGCGCGGTGCGCTACCTGGCCCAGACGCACATGGTGTCGCGTGAGCGGGAGCCCGGCTCGCGCCGGGAGCGCTACCGGGTGCACGGCGACCAGTGGTACGAGGCCCTGACCAACCGCGAAGCCGTCCTCAAGCGCTGGGAGGGGGCTCTGCGCGAGGGCGTCGCCAGCCTCGGCGCCGACACCCCGGCAGGGCGCCGCATGGCCGAGACGCTCGCCTTCTTCGAGTTCATCGAGGGCGAGGTCGCGGCCATGATGGAGCGGTGGCGGGCACACCGGGAGAAGACCTTCGGCAAGTGAGCCGCCGCTCCGAGTCGCGGCTGGTCCGCATCAAGGCGCCGCCGGCACCGTAAGCCCCCACGCCCCCTCCCGAACCGTCCAGGTCCGTGTCCGCACCGGCCCCGACACCGCTGCATCCGCCCGGTACCGGAAGTGCGCCCCGGACACGGTCACCGTCCGCCCCACCGCCCGCAGCGGTGAAGCCTCCGCCCCCACCGAAACCGGCCGCACCTCCACCTCGGCCGCGCCTGCGGGCCCCGGCATCACCGACACCCCTTCCACCGGCTGGTCGAGGTCCACCAGCGTCTCCCCGTCGACCTCGACCCGCAGCCGCGAGGGCCCGGGCACGGCAGAGGAGGTGCCCCGCGCCGGCACCAGCGTCCGTACGAGCGACTGACACGTCCGCAGCCATGGCCGCCCGGCACCCGGCTCCACCGCGGTGGCCCCAGCCGGCGCTGCAGGGTCCCGCAGCGGCGGGATCCGCAGCGCGCCCAGCACCACCCCGTCACTGTCGTCCACGAGCAGATCCAGCCGCCGCTCCACCCCGTCCAGCACCGCCCGGGCCGCAGCGACCGCCCCCGTCGGCACCCCGAGGGATCCGGCCAGCGACAGCGAGCCCCCGACCGGCACCACCGACAGCACGCATTCGGCCAGCTCCCGCTGCCGGTGCAGCAGCGACACGGCCCGCATCAGCGCGCGGTCGTCGCCCACGACCACCGGCCGTCGCGACCCCCGTCGAGCCAGTGCCCGGGCGAATTCGTCGGGCCCGTCCGGCAGGCACACTTTCGTCGCCGCACCCGCGCTGAGCACGTCTTTCGCGATCCGCACGGACTCCCCGTCCGTCCTCCGGGCGACCGGATCGATCACCACCAGCAGCTGATCGGACATCGCGAAAGTCGCCACCTCGGTCATGCCTCGCTTCCTCGGGTAGCATCTTTGTGCAAGAGCCCCTTGCGCTATTGCGCCAGGGGCTTCGTCTATTCCGGGGCATCCGGTCCGACAGGTTGCGGCCGACGAAGGTCGCCGGTGTACGAGGCACAGGCCGTGCCGCGTACGCCCCTGACCTTGGACATGCCCCGCCCGGAAGGGGTGTACGCGCGTGCCCGCACTTGTGCTGCTCGGTGCTCAGTGGGGTGACGAAGGCAAGGGAAAGGCCACGGACCTGCTCGGCGGATCCGTCGACTACGTGGTGCGTTACCAGGGCGGCAACAACGCCGGCCACACGGTGGTCGTGGGTGACCAGAAGTATGCCCTCCACCTGCTCCCTTCCGGAATCCTGTCCCCCGGCTGCACGCCGGTCATCGGCAATGGCGTCGTCGTCGACCCCTCGGTCCTGCTCTCCGAGCTGAGTGGGCTGAACGAGCGCGGCGTCGACACGTCCAAGCTCCTGATCAGCGGCAACGCGCACATCATCACGCCATACAACGTCACCGTTGACAAGGTGACGGAGCGCTTCCTCGGCAAGCGCAAGATCGGGACGACCGGCCGCGGCATCGGTCCGACCTACGCGGACAAGATCAACCGTGTCGGCATCCGGGTCCAGGACCTGTACGACGAGTCGATCCTCCAGCAGAAGGTCGAAGCCGCCCTCGACGTCAAGAACCAGATCCTCACCAAGCTCTACAACCGCCGCGCGATCGCCGTCGAGCAGGTCGTCGAGGAGCTGCTGGGCTACGCGGAGCAGATCAAGCCGTACGTCGCCGACACGGTCCTGATCCTCAACCAGGCACTGGAGGACAACAAGGTCGTCCTCTTCGAGGGCGGCCAGGGCACGCTCCTGGACATCGACCACGGCACGTATCCCTTCGTGACGTCGTCGAACCCGACCGCGGGCGGCGCGTGCACGGGCGCAGGGGTCGGCCCCACGAAGATCAGCCGCGTCATCGGCATCCTGAAGGCGTACACGACCCGAGTCGGCGCGGGCCCGTTCCCGACGGAGCTCTTCGACGAGGACGGCGAGGCGCTGCGCCGCATCGGCGGCGAGCGGGGCGTGACGACCGGCCGTGACCGCCGCTGCGGCTGGTTCGACGCGGTCATCGCCCGGTACGCGACCCGGGTCAACGGCCTGACCGACTTCTTCCTGACGAAGCTGGACGTCCTCACGGGCTGGGAGCAGATCCCGGTCTGCGTGGCGTACGAGATCGACGGGCAGCGCGTCGACGAGCTCCCGTACTCCCAGTCCGACTTCCACCACGCCAAGCCGGTCTACGAGATGCTCCCCGGCTGGTCGGAGGACATCTCGAAGGCGAAGACCTTCGCCGACCTCCCGAAGAACGCCCAGAGCTACGTCAAGGCGCTGGAGGAGATGTCCGGCGCCCCGATCTCCGCGATCGGCGTGGGCCCGGGCCGGGACGAGACGATCGAGATCAACTCGTTCATCTGACATCCGATCCCTGGACTCTTTGCACGGCATCCCCAACTGCCCCGTTTGCACGGGTAGTTGGGGATGTTAGTTTTGCAGTGACAGTTGCGGTTGGGTACTGGTGTTCTCCAGAGGGAGCAAGGTGCGCATCACACTGGCCGTTGACACGGAAACCGGCGACCGCGCCGGCGCCACGGACGACCTGTACGACTGGCTGCGTCAGGATCCCCAGTTGCTGAGTCTGGTCCGGCGGGAGTCCCCGGTCGGCGTCCCGGCGGGGGCCATGGGGGCGTGGAGCGAGGTGCTGACGCTGGTCCTGGCGCCGGGCGGGCCGACGGCGGCCGTCGGAGCGGCGGTGGTGGTCTGGCTGCAGAACCGCCGGGGCAACCAGACCGTCACCATCAATCAGCCGGACGGCACCCAGGTCGTCGTCTCCTCCGAGAAGGTCCGCGGGCTGACGGCGGAAGGCGCGAGCGAACTGGCCCAGCAGGTCGCCGAGGCCCTTCGCCGGCGACCGGCCACCGACGGGACGGAAGACCGGGCCGGGCAGGGAGACTGACCATGCCGTCACGGGGGAGGCCGGACCTGACGGGGCCCGGCTGCCGGGCGGTGGTGGTCGGCACCGGAAGCCACCCGGGCGATCGGCTGACCGCGCTCCCGTCCGCCGTACCGTCGGCGAAAGCCCTGGCCGAGGCGCTGGCCACGGAGTGCGGCATGGGCGACCGGGTCCGGCTGCTGTGCGACCCCGAGTCACCGAGCGAGGTCCTCGCGGCACTCGCCGAGGCCGTGGACCTCGCCGGACCGACGCAGGGCCGGTACGAGAGCGGAGCCGTCGTCTTCTGCCACGTCGGCCACGGACTGCGCGGGCCGGGCGGGCGGCTGTATCTGGCGACGGCGGCGACCAGGTCCCTTACCGACACCGCGCACTCCGTCCCGTACGACGAGATCGAGCGCTACCTCAGCGACGGGCCCGCAGATCCGCTCGTCATCCTCGACTGCTGCTTCGCCGGAAACGCCCGGGAGCCGAGCCGCCCGCCGGCCTCGGACCCGTTCGGCGGCAGCCGACCCCAGGGCAGCTATCTGCTCGCCTCCGCGCTGCGCGACACCCTGGCGTACGCTCCCGAGGGTGCCGAGTACACCCTGTTCACCGGTGAGCTGCTGAACCTGCTGCGGGAAGGCGACGCAGGCGGCCCGCGCCGGCTGACGCCGGGCAGCCTCTACCGGCTCCTCGACCAGCGGCTGCAGGGCGGACCCGCGCGGCCTTACGGCGGCGGCACGGCCCGCATGGCGGAACGGGTCCTCACCGCCAACCGCCGCTACATGCCGAGCCCCGAGACTGCCTCCACCCCCGATGACCCGGACGCGGTCAGCCCCTACCCGGGCATCGTGCCGTTCCTGCCCGAGCAGCATCACCTCTTCTTCGGCCGCGAGAAGGTGACCCGCGAGCTGCTGCGGCGCGTCGCGCAGACCCGACCCGGTGAGCCGCTGGTGGTGATCGGCACCTCGGGCGTCGGCAAGTCGTCACTGCTGCGGGCCGGGCTGAGCGTGGCGGCCGAGGACGCGGGGCTGGGGAGCGTACGGATCGTGTCCGCGCCGGGCGCGCAGCCGTTCCGGGCGCTCGCGGAGGCCTGGGCGGCAGCCGTGGACCGGCCGCTCACCGAGGTCGTACGGGAGCTGGAACAGGGCCGCTTCAGCGGCCCCGCCTCCGACGCCAAGGCAGTACGGGCGCCGGGAGTCCTGGTCGTCGACCAGCTCGAGCAGTACTTCACGCACGGAGCCGACGCGACCGAGCAGCAGCGCTTCGCCGCCGCGCTCACCGCCGCCGACGGCCCCCGCATCGTGCTGGCCCTGCGAGCCGACTACCACGACGACGCCCTGCGCGACCGTCATCTGGCCCCGCTCGTGGCACGGGACCACTTCACCGTGCCCGCCCTCGACGACGCCGAGGTCGAGGCGGCCATCGTGGGACCCGCCCGGTACGAGGGACTCCAGTGGGAGGAGGGCGTCCCGCAGATCCTGCGACGCGAGGTGAACGAGGAGCGGGCAGGCGGCGGGCCGGGCGACGCGGCCGCGCTGCCGTTCCTGGCCCACGTGCTGCGGGAGATATGGCTGCGTCGGCGCGGTACGACACTCACCTACGCCGCCTACCAGCAGGCCGGCGGCATTCGGGACGCCGTCGCCCGCACCGCCGAGGGCATCTACGCAGACCTCGACGACGAGGGCCGGACCCGACTGCGCCGACTGATGCTGGCGATGGTCCAGGTCGCCGACGGCGAGGGACGGCTGGTGCGCCGCCGGATCCCGCGGGAGGAACTGGCCGGCTCCGAGGACCTGCTGCGCCGCCTCGCGGACGCCCGCCTCGTCGTCGTGGACGAGCAGGGCGGCGCACAGCTCGGCCACGACTCGCTGCTCTACGCGTGGCAGCGGCTGCAGGACTGGATCGCCGAGGTGCGCGGCGATCTGCTGCGGCTGCGGCGGCTGACGGAGGCGGCGGAGTCGTGGTCCGTCCATGGCAGTGGGCTGTGGACGGGCACCAGCCTGGACGAGGCGAGGGCGCTGGTCGCCGCCGAGGAGTCGGCCCGGCTCCCCGTCCGACAGGTGGTGCGGGACTTCGTCACCGCCGCCGACCAGGCGCAGCGGCGCAGGCGATCCGTCACGCGGGCCTGGATCGCGGGGTTGTCCGCCCTCGCCCTGGTGGCCGGGGTGTTGGCGGGCTGGGCGTTCTACGAGAACGGCCAGGCGGCGGATCGGGAGCGGAGCCTGATCGCGCGGGAACTGGCCATCAAGGCCGACATCATGCGCGAACGCGACCCGCAGAAGGCGCTGCAGCTCAGCCTCGCCGCGTACCGCACGGCGAAGACCTCGGAGACGCGGTCGAGCCTGTACGCGGCGGCAACTACGGTGGCGCCGGCGCACCTGTCGCCGGCTCAGGGAGAGCGCAAGCCGGTGCTCAATCTTGCCTACAGCCCGGACGGTGAGGTGCTGGCCGCCAGTCACCGAGGCGGGCGGGTGCGGTTGTGGGATGTGTCGAAGCCCGCGATGCCGGCTGAAGCGGGCGGGTTCAAGGTGGACGACAGCGCGGCCATCGCCTACCACCCGCGTACGCGGGTGCTGGCCGCGCAGACGGCGACGTCGCTGACGCTCTGGGACACCACCGACGCGATGAATCCCAAGCGGGTGGCGCGGCTGTCGATCGCCGAGGGCGCGACGTTCGCCCTCGCGTTCAGTGGGGATGGCAGGACGTTGGCGGCGGGCAGCGAGGCGGGACGGCTCCGGCTGTGGGACGTGAGCGACCCTGCCCACCCCGCGCTGCGGGGGGAGCGGACGATCGCCGAGACGGAGGTGATCTCGCTGGCGTTCACCCGCGACGGACGTCACCTGATCACCGGCAACGGCAGCGGGGAAGGGGAAAGCAAACAGCCGGCTCAGGTGCGGCTGTGGGACCTGACCGATCCGGACCGGCCCGAGCTGCTGGACACCGAGCGGGCCGAGACGGTCATGGCGGTCGCCGCGCACCCGAAGCGCGACCTGGTAGTCGCGACCGGGGCCAGCGGGAAGGTCGCCTGGTGGGAGCTGGCGGACGGACGGGAACTGCGGCGCGTCGCGGTGGAGGAGTACCGGGACTACTTGGGCAGCCACCCGGACGGCATTCCCTCGCTCAGTTTCAGCGGGGACGGCAGACTCCTCGCGGGCGCGGACCGGGACAACGGCGTTCACCGGCGCGACGTGACCGGAAAGGTGTCGGAGGTGGAGAACTGGCAGTCTCTCTCAGCGCTGCCGTCGGGCGAGCCCGCCCAGTCGGTCGCCTACAGTCCGGACAGCCGGTATCTCGCGGCTGGTGATGTGGCCGGCGAGATACGGCTGTGGCCCGGCCGGACGTGGGCGTCCGCGATCGAGGGCAGGGTGCCGTCCATCGTCGAGGCAGGCACCAGTGCCTTCAGCGGCGACGGCAGGCTGGTCCTCGCCCAGACCGAGAACGCCGATTACACGACCAGGACACGAGTGTGGGACATCAGTGACCTCCGTGCACCGAGGGTCCACTACACACTGCCGAAGGGCTGGGAGGCGAACTACTTCCTCAACAGCCCCGAGACGCCTGTGCTTCTTGCTCATTACTGGACCAAGGGGCTGGATCACACCTTCCAGTTCTGGGAGTTCGACTCCGACGGCGGGCCGACAAGGGGCGGCAGCATCCGCCTCACCGCCGACGTCCCGCGCGTCGTGGTGAGCCCGGACGGCCGGCTGCTGGCCGCGGGTTCGGCGGAGGAACGCGGCATCGCCCTGTACGACATCAAGGATCCGGCGAAGCCAGTACACGTCGCCACGGTCGACGCACCGATCAGCGGGGGCCTCTTCAGCACGGGAGACCTCTGGTTCGCCGGGGACCGCTCACTGGCGACCGTCGAGAACAAACGGCACCTCAGACTGTGGGACCTCTCCGACCCGGCCCGACCCCGCAAGGGAGGACGCATCAAGGACGTGGCGCTGATGAAGGGCGCGATGTACGACGCCGGGTCCCAGCAACTCGTCACGGAGGACGTCGGGGACAACATCCGCGTGTGGGACCTGTCCCGTCCCGCGCACCCGGACGGGGGCGCCCGGATCCCCGGCGCTCCCGGTGACTACTTCCCCACCGCCAAGGGGGAGTTGGCGGCAGCGCTCAGCGACGGCACCGTCGAGTTCTGGGACGTCACCGACCCCGCCGATCCGAAGAAGAAGCACGACCTACTGCTCGACCGTGCGGTCTCCTTCATCTCCATGACCCCGGACGGCCGCCACGTGGTGACGGGCGGCCCGTACCGCATCTGGACCGTCGGCCCGGACGGCAGGTGGGACACCCCGGAGTTCGTCGAGCTGCCGAACGCGGAGGACGTCCACGTACCCCGCTCGGACCCGCCCGAGGGCCCTCGCTGGCTGGCGGTCACCATCGAGCGGACCTGGGGCAGCTCCCTGGCCGACCGGAGCACCTACGTCCTGGACTTCGACAGCGACCACCTCTACACGGAGATGTGCAGGTCGTACCCCCTGAGCGTCCCGAAGGACCAGTGGAAACGGCTGTTCCCGCACCTGTCCTACCGCACGTCCTGCGACTGACGCCGACGGGCTCAGAGCTCGCAATCGGTGCAAGGGGGCGAGACACCGAGGCAGAGATGTACGGCCGTACTCAACCGGGCGTCGATCTCGGCGCGTTCTGAGAGATCCGAGGCGTCAGCGGGCGGGGTGAGGGCGTAGGGCAGGGCGGTGGTGAGGACGGCGAGTGTGACCATGTCCTGCGTGGCGCCCCTCGGCAGGTGTCCGGTCACGTGTTGGCTCAGCCAGGACCAGGCCATGTCGTGCCACACGGTCGTCGGACGCAGCACGGCGGCATGGACCAGCTCCGGGGCGGTCAGGGCCATGGTCCTGGCAACGGGGTGCTCGCGCAGCAGACGCGCCGCCCGCACCACGAAGCTGACCTCGAGACAGTGTGGCGGCGGCAGAGGGCCGGGCACCTCGCGGGCCACATGGAGCAGACGGGCGAGCTCCGCCACGGTGGCGTCCCGGATCAGCGCCTGCGGGCCGGCCCAGTTCCGGTAGAGGTAGGAGCGGTTGCAGCGGGCCAGGCGCGCGATGTGCGTCACGCCGACCTGCCGGGGGCCGTGCTGGGCCAGCGCGTCCAGGGCCGCGCGGTGCACCGCGCCCGTCCCCGGCTGCCAAACAGAGGGGGTCGATCGACTCATGGCGGTCAGCTTGGCAAGGGCGGGGTGGTACCTGACCGGAAAAAGTGCGACAGATCTGGAGGAAGTGTTGCGGTTTTTCGGGCTATGGGGTGAGGGGCGACGCGGTGGGGAGGAAGACGGCCCATGCCCGAACCGAGACCGAAACAACGGGCCCGTCGGGGTTCTTGGAGTCGCGGACGCGGATGGCGTCGGCGTCGTGGGCGACTTCGAGGCATTCGCCGCCGCTGCTGCAGCTGGACTTGGACCACCGCAGGGTGTTGGTCACTGGAGTTCTCCTGCCAACCGCTCGATGAAGCCCAGCGATTCACCAGGGCCCAGGGCTCTGTGGGCCGCCCTTCACTCTCCGGAGTGAATCAAGCGAACTCCCGCCCAGGAAAAGCCAGTTCCAGCTTGCATTCGTCGCTCTGCGTGGCCGTAGAGTCACGCCAGCACAACGCACCAAAGAAACGCCCCCGCGGTGCTACCAACACCCGGGGGCTCGACACCAGGAGCTAGCCCTCCCGATGCGCATTCATCGTACGACGCCCACGCGCGCCTTTTCCGTCTTCTCCAACGCTCTCCTCCGCGACCGGAGCATCTCCTGGTGCGCGGTAGGCGTACTGACGTACCTCCTCAGCCTCCCTGACGGCGCCCGCGCCACCATCCGCACGCTCGCCGAACAGCGCAAGGAGGGGCGGGCCCGGATCGCCGCCGCCCTGCATGAGCTGGAGGAATCCCGGTATCTGCGGCGGGTGGTGCGCAAGGACCGGGAGACGGGCCAACTCACCACCGTCTACGAGGTGTTCGACACTCCGTACGAGGACGAGCCACCAACGGGTGATTCCGAGGAAGCCCAGAACCTGGCCTCCGGCGAGTCGGAATCCACCCCGTCGGGCGCTCCCCCTTCGGGGGAAAAGACCGGGGAACAAGAACCTCCCTCCCCGCCGTCGCCCGACTCGCCCGCGCCGAGCGAGCGCACCGCGCTCGCCGCGAAGCTGCTGGGCTCCCTCGGCCGTACGGATCCCCGGCTCACGCTCGGCGCCGCCGAGGCACTGCGGCTCGCGCCGCTGGTCGAGGCGTGGTGGGACGCGGGGGCCAGCAGCGCGCAGGTGCGGGCGGCGCTGACGGACGGACTGCCGTCGCCCGTGTACTCGCCGCGCGCCCTCGTCGAGAACCGCCTGCGCCGCAAGCGGCCCGACGCCTCAACTGCCCTGCCGGTCACGACCATTCAGGTCGAGATCCGCAAGCCCGGCGCCTCCGCCTACCGCGAGGCCGCCCTGCGGGGCGGCGCCCTGGCCCGCGCGTTGCTACGCGGTCGGCCGGCGCCCGCGTAGGCACACAGACTCCCGGCTCGCATCCGCGCGCCGGGCCCTTCGAAAGAAACGGAGTGTCGATGACCGTCACACTCGTACGCGCCCCGAGGTGGTATACCGTCGGTATACTGTCCTCATGCCTGACACCACGATCAAGGTCGACCCCGCCGTCCGAGACCGCCTCCAGGAGCTGGCCCGGGACCGCGGCATGAGTATGCGGGACCTCGTGGCGGAGCTGGCCGGCGCCACGCCCACCAAGGAAGAGCTGCGCAAGCGGTACGAGGAGACCAAGGCGTACGTGGAGGAGCACTTCCTCGGCAGGCCGTACACCGAGGAGGACGAGAAGGCCGGCGAGAAGCTGTGGGCCGACCTGGAGGCCGGGCGCATCGGGGAGGTCCAGTGACCGACAAGGACCGATACCCGCTGCCGCGGGCCGTCATCTTCGACGACACCGCCGCCCTCGCGCTCGGCGCGGGGAACAGCATGGCCTCCCGGCTTGTCGTCGAGGCCGAGAAGGATCCGGCCCTGCGCGTCTACATTCCGGCGCTCAGCCTCGCCGCCGCCGAGCGGGAGCGGGCCGGCGTGGCCGAGCACCTGGGCGCGCTGCCGTCCGTCAACATCGAGGGGCTCGACTTCGCCGGAGCGACCGCCGTGGGCAAGCGCCTGCGGACCGCGGCCGCCGGGGACGACGGCGCGTCCGGCAAGGACGAGCCGGACTGGAGCGGTGCTCACGTGCTGCACCTCGCCCTGCCCACCGTCGAGTGGCCGCACGGCCGTCCCGTCCTGACGAGGACACCCACCCGCTACCGCGGCACGGGCGTCCGCACCATCCGCATCGTCGAGCAGAACTGACGGCGGTCCTGGCGGAGAGGGCGCCGGAGTGCCCGCGTCCTCCCCGCAAGGGAAAGCGGTCCCGGACGTTCGATCAGCAGGCCTCAGCTGAACACGATCATCGACCCCTGCGCCAGACTCCGCGTCGCCGCCGCGTGCAGGCCCAGCCAGACGTGGCGTTCACGGGCGAAGGGGCTGGGGTCGTACGGGGCGGGGACCGCTGGCTCCTCCAACTCCGTGGGGGTCAGAGGGGGGTGGGGTGCAGCCGGAGGGTTGGCCGGGTCGATGCCGATCGACGGTGCCACGAACTCCAGCTCCCGCAGCAGTGACTGCGAGGAGCCCAACGGACCGCCGCCCGCGAGGAGTTCGTCGTCGGAGAGCGGGTGCGGGAAGTCGACGGGGACGTACGCCCCGGCGTGGTCGTAGTGCCAGACGAGATGTGACTGCTGGGCTGTCGTCTCGAACATCTCCAGGAGCTGTTCGTAGTCGCCGCCGAGCTCGTCCACCGGTGTCACGGGCAGCCCGCAGACCTGGAGCAGGTAGGCGCGGCGCAGAAAGTGCAGGGCGTCGTAGTCGAAGCCGGCCACCGGGGCGACCTCCCCGGACAGTCCCGGCATGTACTGGTACACCGGCACCGGCGGCAGCCCGGCCTCGGCGAGTACCTTGTTGTATTGCGCGAGTTCCTCGGCGAACGGGTTGTCGGGGGTGTGGCACAACACGTCGACGAGCGGTACCAGCCACAGGTCACAGGCCAAAAGAGGGCTCCTCGCAAGCGCGTAGCACGAACGACACAGCACGGTGGTCAGGGCAGCGTAATGCGTGGGGGCCGCACGGGTCCCCACCTGTGCAGGTCCCATACCCGCTCAGCCCGCGGTGAGGCTCTCGACCAGGGCGAGGGAGTGAGCGTTGTGGGCGGCGATGATCGAGCGGGCGGCGACGGTGTCGCGACGCACCAGGGCGTCGACCAGTTCGGTGTGGTCCGCCCATAGGTGGCCGCGCAGATCGGTCACCCGGCGCAGATGCTGCACCGTGCACACCCAGGACTGCACGCGCAGCCGGTGCAGGAAGTCCACGAGGTAGGGGTTGCCGAACAGGCTGCTGAGCTCGCGCCAGTAACGCAGGTCGTAGCCGATCAGGACGGTGAGGTCGCCGGCGTTCGCGGCGCGCTGCGCCTCCTCACCGCGGCGGCGTACGCCCGCGAACGCGGCCGCGGTCCGCGGGTCCGTGAGGTCCCGGAACTCCTTGCGGCCCTCGTCGAGGGCGTGGAACATGCCGTTGATCACCAGGCTGCGGGCCTCGACGAGGCCGCGGAAGTCGCGGACGGAGTACTCGCGGACGCGGAAGCCCCGGTGCTGGTCGGCCTCCAGCAGGCCCTGCGCGGACAGGTCGACCAGTGCCTCGCGCACCGGTGTCGCGGAGACGCCGTACTGCTCGGCGATCTCCTTCACCGTGAACGCCTGCCCCGGCTGCAGCCGCCCGGACAACACCTCGTCCCGCAGCGCGTCCGCGATCTGCTGCCGCAGGGTGCTACGGGTCACGGCGCCGTTGCCGCTGGTGCCGGGCATGGTCGGGGGCTTCCTCTCGCTGCGCGGGTGGCGTGCTCGTACATGTCTACGAGCACGCCACCTTACGCGTTCGGATGCCGGGCCGCGGTTATGCCGTGTACTCGTCAGCCACCGACAGGGCAGCGTCCAGCGCCGCCAGCCCTTCCTTCAGCTCCGCCTCGGTCACGTTGCACGGCGGCACGACATGGGTGCGGTTCATGTTCACGAACGGCCACACCCCTCCCGCCTTCGCCGCTGCCGCGAACGCCGCCATCGGCGCGTTCGCCTCACCGGCCGCGTTGTACGGCACCAGCGGTTCGCGCGTCTCCTTGTTCTTCACCAGGTCGAGGGCCCAGAACATGCCCACGCCGCGCACCTCGCCCACGCAGGCGTGCCGCTCGGCCAGCTCCCGCAGCGCCGGCTGAAGGACCTCGGCGCCCAGCCGGGAGGCGTTCTCCACCACGCCCTCCTCGGCCATCACGTTGATCGTGGCGACGGCGGCGGCGCAGGCCAGCGGGTGGCCGGAGTACGTCAGCCCGCCGGGGTACGGCCGCTTCCCGAACGTCTCCGCGATCTTCCCGGAGATGGCGACCCCGCCCAGCGGCACGTATCCGGAGTTCACGCCCTTCGCGAAGGTCATCAGGTCCGGTACGACGTCGAACAGGTCCGCCGCGAACCATTCGCCGGTCCGCCCGAACCCGGCCATGACCTCGTCCAGGACGAAGACGATGCCGTACTTGTCGCATATCTCACGCACCCCGGCGAGATATCCCGGCGGCGGAACCATGATCCCCGCCGTCCCCGGGATCGTCTCCAGGATGATCGCGGCGATGGTCGACGGCCCTTCGAAGGCGATCGTCGTCTCCAGGTGCTCCAGCGCCCGCTCGCACTCCTGCTCCTCGGTCTCGGCGTAGAAGCGGGAGCGGTAGAGGAAGGGTGCCCAGAAGTGGACGACGCCGGCCGTGGCGCTGTCGGAGGCCCAGCGGCGCGGGTCGCCGGTGATGTTCACGGCCTGCTGGGTGCCGCCGTGGTACGAGCGGTAGGCGGAGAGCACCTTCGGGCGGCCCGTGTGCAGCCGGGCCATGCGCACCGCGTGCTCGACGGCGTCGGCGCCGCCGTTGGTGAAGAAGATCTTGTCCAGGTCGCCCGGGGTGCGCTCGGCGATCAGCCGGGCCGCCTCGGAGCGGGCCTCGAGGGCGAAGGCGGGCGCGAACGTGGACAGGGCGGCGGCCTGTTCCTGGATCGCGGCGACAACCTTCGGGTGCTGGTAGCCGATGTTCGTGTAGACGAGCCCGCTGGCGAAGTCGAGGTAGCGCCTGCCGTCGTAGTCCCAGAAGTACGACCCCTCCGCGCCGGCGACGGCGAGCGGGTCGATGAGCTCCTGCGCGGACCAGGAGTGGAAGACATGCGCACGGTCCACGGCCTTCACGGCGGCGCCGGCCTCGGGGTTTGGCTGAGGGGTCATGCGGCCGAGGGTAAATGTCCGCGACCGGGACGCGATATCGGCGTCCTGTCTGTGGGACGGGGGTTTCCGCGACAGGTTGTCGACGGGGTGGGAGGTGAAGTGTGTTGACAGCATGCTGTCGAACTGGCAGGATTCTGTCATTGACGGAGCGACCCTTGGAGGAGTCATGAACGCCGGCCGCAAGCCCGTCCACCACGCCGTGTACGACACCCTCGCCGACTGGGAGACCGGCCACGCGACGGCGTACCTCGCCCGCGCCGGGTACGAGATCCGCACCGTCGGCCCGTCCACCGACCCGGTCACCAGCATCGGCGGACTGCGCATCCTGCCCGACCTCGCCCTGGACGACGTACGTCCCGAGGACAGCTCCCTGCTGATCCTGCCGGGCGGCGACCTCTGGGACACCGGTGACGACCTCGCGCCCTTCGCCCGCAAGGCGCGGGAGTTCCTCGACGCCGGTGTGCCCGTCGCCGCGATCTGCGGGGCCACCGCCGGGCTCGCCCGCGAGGGACTGCTCGACGACCGTGAGCACACCAGTGCGGTCTCCTTCTACCTCGCCGCCACCGGCTACCAGGGCGGCAAGCGGTACGTCGACGCCGACGCGGTCACCGACGGCGGCCTGATCACCGCCGGTCCGACCGAGCCCGTCGCCTTCGCCCGGGAGATCTTCCGGCTGCTGGGGGTGTACGAGGGCGAGGTGCTGGACGCCTGGTACCGGCTGTTCCACGACTCCGACCCGGAGGCGTACGCCGTGCTCGAGCAGGCGGGCGGACAGTGAGCCGGGAGCGACAGGATCTGTTCAGCCGCAGCGCGCTCGGGGCGTTCCGGCTGAACGGTCAATTCCTTGCCGTGGCCGAGGAGTTGGCGCGGCCCGCCGGTCTGACGGCGGCCTGGTGGCAGGTGCTGGGCGCGGTGCTGCGGGAACCGCTGCCGGTGGCCGGGATCGCCCGCGCCATGGGCATCACGCGGCAGAGCGTGCAGCGCATCGCCGATCTGCTGGTCGAGCGCGGCCTGGCCGAGTACCGGCCCAATCCCGCCCACCGCCGCGCCAAGCTCCTCGCGCCGACGGCCGACGGGCTGGCCGCCGTCGCCCGGATCGGCCCGGGGCACGCCGCCTACGCCGACCGGCTCGCCGAAGCCCTCGGGGACGATGGGCTCGCCGAGGCGGTACGGGTGCTGGAACGGCTGTCCGAGGCGCTGGAACAGGTGGGCCCGCCCGTTACGGAACCGTAGAGGAACCGTGCAGACCGCGCCGTCCGCAACCTCCTGACCCGCACTATTCTCGGTCCGTCGCACTGGGCGTGTACTTGCGTGCACTTGGGGGGAGGGGTGGGCGCGGCCATGGAGAAACTGGGGCCTGGGGACCCGCCGCGGATCGGCGCGTACCGGCTGCTGGCGCGGCTCGGCGCCGGCGGAATGGGGCACGTGTACCTCGCCCGGTCGGACCGCGGCCGGACCGTCGCCGTCAAGCTGGTCCGGGCGGAACTGGCCGCGCAGGAGGAGTTCCGCGCCCGGTTCCGGCAGGAGGTGCAGTCCGCCCGGCAGGTCGGCGGGCACTGGACCGCGCCCGTGCTCGACGCCGACACCGAGGCGGCCGTGCCCTGGGTGGCCACCGGATACGTCGCCGGGCCGAGCCTCCAGCAGGTCGTGGGGCGCGACCACGGGGCGCTGCCCGAGCGGTCGGTACGGATCCTCGCGGCCGGGCTCGCGCACGCGCTGAAGGACATCCACGCCGCCGGGATCGTCCACCGGGACCTGAAGCCCTCCAACGTGCTCGTGACCATCGACGGCCCACGGGTCATCGACTTCGGGATCGCGCGGGCTCTGGAGACGGTGACCGACGGGGGTCTGACCCGGACCGGCGCGCTCATCGGCTCGCCCGGGTTCATGGCGCCCGAGCAGGTGCGCGGCGACCGCATCACGCCCGCATGCGACGTGTTCTGCCTGGGCTCGGTGCTGGCCTACGCCGCCACCGGCAACCTGCCCTTCGGCGGCGCCGACAGCGGGGTGCACGCCCTGATGTTCCGCATCGCCCAGGAGGAACCCGACCTGGAGGGCGTGCCCGAGGGGATCGCCGACCTCGTGCGCCACTGCCTGAAGAAGGACCCCGCCGCCCGGCCCACGCTGGACGGCATCCTGGAACGCACGGGAGCGGAGGACACCGTCACCGGCGGGCGTTCCCGGGACCCGTGGCTGCCCAGCGGCCTGGTGGCCCAACTCGGGCGGCACGCGGTGCGGTTGCTGGAGACGGAGAACCCCGAGGGACCCGGCGCCGAGGGAACGGGACGCGGCCCGGACGCCACACCCGAACACGCCCCCGCCGCGGACGAGTCCGCCCCGCCGGCACCCCCCGCCCCGCCTCCACCCCTCGACCGCCTCCCGACCATCGCCGCCGGCTCGCCCCATCCCGCGTACGGCTACCCACAACAACAGGGACACGCCCACCCACAGCCGCCACCGCCCAACCCGTACGGGGGCCCTGCGGGCGGCGGCCCGCGGGGTGGACCGTACGGCGCACCGGGGGACGGCATCCCGCAGGGCGGCGCACGGGGTGGTGGACCGTACGGCGCCCTGGCGAGCGGGAGTCCCTACGGCACCCCGCCAGGCGGCAGTGCCCACGGAGTCCCGCCGAGCGGTGCTCCGTACAGCGGAGCCGCCCCCGGCAACCCCTATGCCGGGCTCGGCCCCACCCCGCCGTACGGCCCGCCCCCCGCCGACCCCACTGTCACCTCGCCCTACGGCCCGCCCGAGGACCGCCCGCGCCGAAGTGGACGTGCCACCGTCGTGTTGGTCGTGGTCGCGTTGGTCGTCGCGCTCGCCGCCGGAGGGTCGGTGTACGCGCTCCTGGACGGCGGGGGCAGCCCCGATCCCGGTCCGACAGCCGTAGGGACCACCGGCGCACCCACGACCTCCGAACCGCCCACTGCCGAACCCTCGTCCCCGACGCCCTCGGCCGCGCCCTCCGACGGGGTGATCCCGGCCGCATACCTGGGCACGTGGACGACAACGATCGACAACGCGAGCGGGCAGCACACCCGTCGGCTCACCCTCCAGCAGGGCGAGGTGGGCGACACGGTCCTGTCCCTCACCGCCGACGGACCCGCCGAGGACGGCGGCAGCTACCACTGTGTCTTCGAGGCCGGGTTGGCCGAGCAGCCGAGTGCCGACGGCCCCGTGCGGATCGGACCGTCCACGGTGACCGTCGGCGAACCGGCCACCGCCTGCACCCCCGGCGCGGCGACGGAGATCACCCTGCAGCCGGACGGCAGTCTGCAGCGGGTGAACGCGACCACCGGGGAGAAACTGACGTATCGGCGCCAGTGACGTCTGCCGGGCCACGACTGAAGTCCCGTTTTCTGTGAGTAAGTTGAACGTACAGCGAACATCGGGGCGAAGGACCCGACGGGCCCTTCGGGCAGACGTACGGTGATCCCACCATTCGGCTCTGGGAGTGGCGGGGGACCACCGGTGGAGTGGCTGACCAATGAGAACGTCATCGCTGTGGGCACGTCCGTCGTCGGTGTCCTCGTGCCCCTCGCGATGTTCCTGTACGACCGCCGGGTGCCGCGCCAGAAGCGGATCGGCTACCGCGTACAGATGGACAGTCCCATAGGTGACGGGGCGTCTCCCAACCCCCGCCTCGGAGACTTCGACGTCCCGAACATGGCCGACGCGTCGCTCGTCCTGCTGCGCATCGAGAACGACGGATCGCAGAGCGTCGCCCGCGACGACTACACCGCATTCGAAGCCTACGGCCTGACCGCCGAGTTCACGGGACGCACGGTACAGGCCGTCGCGGTCACCCAGCCGTCCGGTATCGAGCATCTGAGCAGCCACTTCAGGCGCGGCAACGGGTTCGAGCACGACGGCAACAAGGTGTACATCCCGCGTGTCCCGCTCAATCCCGGTGACCACTTCAAGCTGCTCGTGCTGCTCTCCGGTGGTCGGGTGGACGGGGAGGTCAAGCTGATCGGTGACATCCAGGACGGTCGGGTCCATCGCAACAGGGCTCCCAAGCCGGACGAGAAGCAGCGCACGTTCAGCCTCCCGGCCCAACTGGTCAGCGGCGCGCTCGCGCTTGCCGTGCTTGGCCTCGCCGGCATCATCCTCCTGCGAGACGGCAACCCGATCGAGTGCGAGCAGGGCGAGCTGACCGTGACCGGCTCGACCGCCTTCGAGCCGGTCATCGAGAAGCTCGCGAAGCAGTACGAGAAGAAGTGCGAGGGCGCGGACATCTCGGTCGAGACGCGCGGCAGCGAGGACGGTGTGGCCGAACTCGCCCGCCTGGCCGAGCAGTCGGAGGAATCCGCCCGGAACGTGATCGCCTTCTCGGACGGCCCGATGGGCAAGCGCTGGAACCTGAAGGGAGAGAAGGTCGCGCTGTCCGTCTTCACCCTCGTCGTCCACAAGGACGTCGAACTCGGCTCGCACGGCCTGTCCCTGCAGGAGGTGCGGGACATCTACGCGGGCAAGTACCGGCGCTGGGGAGAGATCGTCCCCGGGGTGAAGGAGATCGCCGACCTGCCCATCGTCCTGGTCAGCCGCGGGGACGAGTCGGGAACGCGGCAGATATTCCAGGAGCGGGTGCTGAAGGGCTGGGAGAGGGCGCCGAGCACGTCACTGGACTGCACGCCGCCCGAGCCCGCCGGCGACACGGTCACCCGCTGCGAACTGGCCGGCACGAAAGCTGTGCTGGACAAGGTCGCCGAACAGCCCGGCGCCATCGGCTACAGCGAACTCACCTCCGCCGAGGAACGGGGTGACGACGTGCGCAGGGTGCCCCTGGACGGCGACCAGCCCGACGACCGGCAGATCGAGCAGGGCGTCACCCACTATCCGTACAAGGACATCGAGTACGCCTACACCCACGGCACCCCACGCCCCGGCTCCCTCGCCGCAAGCTTCCTCGCCTACTTCGACGAGTCCACCAGCCAGAAGGTGATCCGGGAAAAGGGCCATCTACCGTGCCTGCGGGACCCGGAACTGTGCGAGTGACGCCCCCGTCAGTCCGCGGGCAGTCGTGCCTCCCTCAGAGGGGGGACCCCCAGGGCGGCACGGGTGGGCGCGGACGGCACCCCGAAAGCGCCGGGCTGCGCGACCCACCCCCGGTCAGCCGCAACGCCGGCCACCAGGAAACCGGCACGCCGATCACCTCGGCTCCGGCGGCCGCTGCCGAGGCATGTTCGGCCGCGCAGCCCCCGGCGGCACCGCCGGCCTCCCCTGGCCCGCACCACAATCCGCCCGCCCGCCGAACCCCACCGCCGACTGAATCCCCAACGGCCCGGCCCCGGTCCGGAACTCCACCATCCAGTCCGCCGTCTCCGTCCGCACCAGCTCCGTCACGTCCTCGGTGAACCGCCGCAACACGGACAGACACCGCTCGGCCGCCTCACTCGCCGTCCCCTCCGTCGGCCCCAGCACCTCCCGCACACTCTCCGACGCCCAGTCGAACTGCAACGCGAGCAGCCTGCGCTGCACGGCCTGCGCGGTGGCAACGTCCCTTATCCACCCGGACGTCAACCCGAAGAACCGGTCCACGGCCACGCACGCCACCGCGAGCAGCAGCGCCAGATACCCCCAGGGCGCCGCCCCGCCGACCACCCGGCTCAGATCCAGCAACGGCAGCGCGGCCCCGGCCACCGCCCCCAGCGCCGCCCCGCCCCGCAGCGACCGCGCGGCCCGCCGCTTCCACACCCGGTCGGCGAGATACCAGGCCGCCGTGTCCAGCGCACCCCGCTCCACCCACCGGTACAGCTCGTCCAGCCGCTCCGCGGGCTCGGCCCAGTCCCCGAGCGGAAAGGCCCGCCCGGCCAGATCGCCCGGCCGCAGTCCGGCCGCACCCTCGCCCCGCCCGTCCTGAGGCGACCCCTCGGGCTGCATCTCCGGCTGACCCACCCGGCACTCCCTACCGATCACAACTGATCACGGTGCGTGACATGTCGTACGACGTACGGCCTGTCAGTCGTACGCGACGCCTGATGCTGATGCGCCTGACCCTTCCTACCGCCCAATGGGTGGCGAAGACCCGGGTTTCCCCTCTTTTCCGCCCGGAAGGGGGCCTTGATCAGTTATAGGAGATCTGGTCGACTCACTCGAAAGAGTGCTGGAGCGACGGCCGCATGGACCACGTAGGCTCGTGCTGAGCGGGAAAAGCCCGTGCCGCACGAGCCCCGGAAGAGGAGCTGATCGTGATCCCCGGTGGTGGCCAGCCCAATATGCAGCAGCTGCTGCAGCAGGCCCAGAAGATGCAGCAGGACCTGGCGAGGGCGCAGGAGGAACTGGCGCAGACCGAGGTCGAAGGCCAGGCGGGCGGCGGTCTGGTGACGGCCACCGTGACCGGAGCCGGTGAGCTGCGCGCCCTGCAGATCGACCCGAAGGCGGTGGACCCGGAGGACACCGAGACCCTCGCCGACCTGGTCGTCGCGGCCGTCCACGCGGCCAACGAGAACGCGCAGAATCTGCAGCAGGAGAAGCTGGGCCCGCTGGCCCAGGGTCTGGGCGGCGGTATCCCCGGCCTGCCCTTCTAAGACGGGCCGCGGGAAACTACCGTACGTACTGCACGACACTCAGGAAGGGCGGCAGTCCGTTGTACGAAGGCGTGGTCCAGGACCTCATCGACGAGCTGGGGCGGCTGCCCGGCGTCGGTCCCAAGAGCGCGCAGCGGATCGCCTTCCATGTCCTGCAGGCGGAACCGGCGGACGTACGGCGTCTCGCCCAGGCCCTCCTCGAGGTGAAGGCGAAGGTCCGCTTCTGCGCGACCTGCGGCAATGTCGCGCAGGAGGAGCTGTGCAACATCTGCCGTGACAGCCGCCGCGACCCGGCGGTGATCTGTGTGGTGGAGGAGCCGAAGGACGTCGTGGCCATCGAGCGGACGCGCGAGTTCCGCGGCCGCTACCACGTCCTGGGGGGCGCGATCAGCCCGATCGAGGGTGTCGGCCCGGACGATCTGCGGATACGAGAACTTCTCGCGAGGTTGGCCGACGGGACGGTCACGGAACTCATCCTGGCCACGGACCCGAATCTGGAGGGCGAGGCGACGGCGACGTACCTCGCCCGCATGATCAAGCCCATGGGCCTCAAGGTCACCCGCCTGGCCAGCGGCCTCCCGGTGGGTGGCGACCTGGAATACGCGGACGAGGTCACCCTCGGCCGCGCCTTCGAGGGGAGACGACTCCTAGATGTCTGACGCCACGCTGCACTCCACGACGCAGGACCCGGACGACTTCGCGGTCCAGATCGCGGACCAGGTAGAGAGCTTCCTGGTGGCCGTCTCCGAGGTGGCCAGAGGCGACGAGCCGGACTCGGCCGTGCCCTTCCTTCTGCTGGAGGTCTCCCAACTCCTGCTGGCCGGCGGCCGGCTGGGCGCGCACGAGGACATCGTCCCCGACGAGCGCTACGAGCCCGACCCGGGCCCCGAGCCGGACGTCGACGGGTTGCGGGAGAACCTGGCCCGGCTCCTGGAGCCGATCGACGTGTACTCCGAGGTCTTCGACCCGTACGAGCCCCGCAAGGCCCCGGTGCCGGCCCGTATCTCCGACGACCTCGCGGACGTCATCACCGACCTCCGCCACGGCATGGCCCACTACCGTGCCGGCCGCACGACGGAGGCGCTGTGGTGGTGGCAGTTCTCCTACTTCTCCAACTGGGGCGCAACAGCGTCCGCGACGCTCAGGGCGCTGCAGTCCGTCGTCGCCCACGTCCGCCTCAACCAGCCCCTCGAGGAGTTGGACGGCCTCGACACCGACCAGGGCATGGGCGACGACACCCTCGAGTTCGAGGCCGGCAAGGTGATGCAGCAGGAGATCGCGGGCCCGCTGGGACTCCGCTTCCCGTCGCGCTGAGCGCCGGACAGTACGGCCCCGCCCGGGAATTGGAGGGTCGCTGCACGTCTCCTGTACGTCGGCTGCACGGGCGCTAACCGGTGGAAAGCGAGGCTTGAGTCACTCCCGCAGCGCAGAGCACACAGCGCACCCGGGGAGCAACTCACCTCACTTGCACTGGAGATGCGATGACCCGTAAGACCCGGATACGCGCCGCCGTCGTCACCGCCACCGCGCTCGTCGCCACCGCCACCGTCACCGCCGGCGTGGGTGTCGCCGGCCCGTCGTGGTGGGGTGAGAAGAAGACCACCGAGGCGGAGATCGCCGCCCTGTTCGACGGCTGGAACAACGCCCTGCAGACCGGTGACGCCGAGACCGTCGCGGACCGGTACGCGAAGGACGCGGTGCTGCTGCCCACCGTGTCCAACAAGGTCCGTACCGACCGGGCCGGCATCGTCGACTACTTCGAGCACTTCCTCGCCGACAAGCCGGTCGGCACGAAGGTCGAGACGCACATCAACGTCCTCGACGGCAACTCCGCCATCGACACCGGCGTGTACGAGTTCGCGCTCACCGACCACGAGACCGGCGAGAAGCGCACGGTCACCGCCCGCTACACCTACGAGTACGAGAAGCGCGGCGGCGAGTGGCGGATCGTCAACCACCACTCCTCTGCGATGCCCGAAGGCTGATCGTCACCTCGAGCCCCCCGCCGGGGGCGTCCCCGAGTGTCACGGTTCCGCCGTCGTCGGTGACCAGTTGCCTGACGACGGCGAGGCCGAGGCCGGAGCCGGTGCGTCCGGTCAGGCCCTGGCCGCGCCAGAAGCGGTCGAAGGCGCGGGTCTTCTCCGCGTCGGACATGCCCGGCCCCTCGTCCAGGACGGTGAGCACCACCTGGCCGGACCGGGATGCCACCTGGATGGTGATCGTGCCGCCGTCGGGTGACACCTCCAGGGCGTTGGAGAGCACGTTGTCCAGCACCTGCTCCAGATGGCCGGGGCTGGCCAGCGCAAGCGGCCGGTCGTCGGCGCTCCCCCTGAGCGCGATGGTGACTCCGCGTTCGCCGGCGGCCGGTCTCCACACCGCGAGGCGCTCCTCCACGATGTCCATCAGGGAGAGCGACTCGGCGTCCGTCACCTTCGCCTCGGCCCGCGCCAGCACCAGCAGGCCGTTGACCAGGCGGCTCATCCGGACGACCTCGGCCGTCGCCTGCTCCACGTCCTCCCGGACGAACTCGTCGTCCACGCCGTCCGCGATGTTGTCCAGCGACAGCCGCAACGCCGTGAGCGGGGTGCGGAGTTGGTGCGAGGCGTCCGCCACGAAGATGCGCTGCGACGCGATCAGTGTGTCGAGGCGTTCCGCGCCCTGGTTGAGGGTGCGGGCAAGTGTCCGGGTCTCAGGCGGGCCCGTCACGGGGGAGCGGGCGGTCAGGTCGCCGTCGCTGAACCTGCTCGCCATGTCGTTGAGCTGGCGCAACGGGCGGGTGATGCGGCGGGCGACCGCGACACCGATCAGGGCGGCGACGACCAGGACCAGCAGTGCGAGGATCGCTCTGAAGCCCCAGATCGACCACAGGCGGGAGGTCATCTCCTCGGTCGCGTACTGGATGCGTACAGCGCCGACGACCGGACCCCCGGCCTGCTGGCGCGCGGGGACCGTGACCACCAGGTGGTCGCCCCAGATGAAGTCGGAACCCCAGTCGACCGTCGGCTTGCCCTGTCGCAGGGCCTCCTCCAGCGCCGCGTCCCGCTCCGGGCGCGGCAGCGTCGCCGCGCAGTTCCGGGTGGCCGTCACCTGGATCTCGTCCTCGTACGCCCTCGCCATCTCCTCCAGGGCCTCGCAGGAGACGGGTCTGTCGTCGCCGAGCAGCAGCGCCATCGCGTTGGCCTCACGCATCACGGCCAGCCGGGTGTCGTCCCGCAACTGGTCGGTGAGGGTGAAAGCCACCGGCACGGTGAACAGCGCGATGGCGACGGCGACGAGCATGACGTAGCTGCGGACGAGCTGGCGGATCATGACGTGGCGTCCACGATCTCCAGCCGGAAACCGACCCCCCTGACCGCCTCGATCGTGATCGCCCCGGCGAGCTTGCGCCGCAGCGCCGCCACATGGACGTCCAGGGTCTTCGTCGGGCCGAACCAGTTCGCGTCCCAGACGGCCTCCATGATCTGCTCGCGCGACATCAGCGCGCCCGGCTCCTCGGTGAGGAAGGCCAGCAGGTCGTACTCCTTGGGCGCGAGGGAGACCTCTGCGCCGTCCAGGTGGACGCGGGCCGCCTTGCGGTCGATCGTCAGGCGCGGACCGTAGCGGTCGGGGCCGGCCTCCGCGGGCGTACGGGGTTGCATACGGCGCATCACGGCGCGTATCCGCGCGATGACCTCCCGTACGCCGAACGGCTTGGACACATAGTCGTCGGCCCCCAGCTCCAGGCCGACCACCCGGTCCGTCTCGTCGCTGCGGGCGCTGATCACGATGATCGGCACGTCACCGCGCTGCCGCAGCGCCTTGCACACGTCGAGACCGTCGGTGTCGGGCAGGCCGAGATCGAGGAGGACGACGTCGTACGGCCCCTGGTACGCGAGGGCGGCGCCGCCCGTCGTCACCCACTCCACCTCGAAGCCGTACCGCTTCAGCCCGCGCCGGAGCGACTCGGCGACCGGCTCGTCGTCTTCCACCAGAAGTACTCGCACGGCGGCACCTTAGTCCTTGAAAGTTAATCATCAGAGGCAACTTGTGACCCGCGGCACTTTTCCGAGTGTCATCAGCGCATGCCGGGCATATGCAGTCCGAGAACGAGCGGCCGGACATCTCACCATGCGATACCTGGGAAGGGAATTTCGGACGCTCGTTAAAATGAGCCGACACACACGGACTGAGCGAGGAGCGCACGTGGGCCTTGTCGTGCAGAAGTACGGAGGCTCCTCCGTAGCCGATGCCGAGGGCATCAAGCGCGTCGCCAAGCGAATCGTGGAAGCCAAGAAGAACGGCCACCAGGTGGTGGCGGTGGTTTCCGCGATGGGCGACACGACGGACGAGCTGATCGATCTCGCCGAGCAGGTTTCCCCGATTCCTGCCGGGCGCGAGCTCGACATGCTGCTGACCGCCGGAGAGCGGATCTCCATGGCACTGCTGGCCATGGCGATCAAAAACCTGGGCCACTCGGCCCAGTCGTTCACGGGCAGCCAGGCAGGTGTCATCACCGACTCGGTCCACAACAAAGCCCGGATCATCGATGTCACGCCGGGCCGGATCCGGGACTCGCTGGACGAGGGCAACATCGCCATCGTCGCCGGATTCCAGGGCGTCAGCCAGGACACCAAGGACATCACGACTCTGGGCCGCGGCGGGTCCGACACCACGGCCGTGGCACTGGCCGCCGCCCTCGACGCCGAGGTGTGCGAGATCTACACCGACGTCGACGGCGTGTTCACCGCCGACCCGCGCGTGGTGAAGAAGGCCCGGAAGATCGACTGGATCTCGTTCGAGGACATGCTCGAGCTGGCCGCGTCCGGGTCGAAGGTGCTGCTCCACCGCTGTGTGGAGTACGCCCGCCGCTACAACATCCCGATCCATGTCCGGTCCAGCTTCAGCGGACTGCAGGGCACATGGGTCAGCAGCGAGCCGATCAAGCAAGGGGACAAGCAGGTGGAGCAGGCCATCATCTCCGGTGTCGCGCACGACACCTCCGAGGCCAAGATCACGGTCGTCGGCGTGCCGGACAAGCCCGGCGAGGCCGCCGCCATCTTCCGCACGATCGCCGACGCCGAGATCAACATCGACATGGTCGTGCAGAACGTGTCCGCCGCCTCCACCGGGCTCACGGACATCTCCTTCACGCTGCCGAAGACCGAGGGCCGCAAGGCCATCGACGCCCTGGAGAAGAACAGGGCCGGTATCGGCTTCGACTCGCTGCGCTACGACGACCAGATCGGCAAGATCTCCCTGGTCGGCGCCGGTATGAAGACCAACCCGGGCGTCACGGCCGCGTTCTTCGAGGCGCTGAGCGACGCGGGTGTGAACATCGAGCTGATCTCGACCTCCGAGATCCGTATCTCGGTCGTCACCCGCGCCGACGACGTGTCCGAGGCCGTCCGTGCCGTGCACACCGCCTTCGGACTGGACTCCGACAGTGACGAGGCCGTGGTCTACGGAGGCACCGGGCGATGACCATCCGACCGACGCTCGCGGTCGTGGGAGCGACCGGGGTCGTCGGCACGGTCATGCTCCAGATCCTGTCCCAGCACGCGGACATCTGGGGCGAGATCCGTCTGATCGCCTCGCCGCGCTCGGCCGGCCGCAAGCTGGCCGTGCGCGGCGAGGAGGTCGAGGTGGTCGCCCTCACCGAGGAGGCGTTCGACGGGGTCGACGTCGCCATGTTCGACCTGCCGGACGAGCTCGCCGCACAGTGGGCGCCGATCGCCGCCGCCAAGGGCGCCGTCGTCGTGGACAATTCGGGCGCGTTCCGGATGGACCCGGACGTGCCGCTGGTCGTGCCCGAGGTCAATCCGCATGCGGCCCGGGTGCGTCCGCGCGGCATCATCGCCAACCCCAACTGCACGACGCTGTCCATGATCGTCGCCCTGGGCGCGCTGCACGCCGGATTCGGGCTGCGGGAGCTGGTCGTCTCCGCGTATCAGGCGGTGAGCGGGGCCGGGCGGGCCGGCGTGGAGACGCTGCGGCAGCAGCTGTCCCTGGTGGCCGGTACGGAGCTGGGGACCCACCCCGGTGACATACGGCGGGTCGTGGGGGACAGCACCGGACCGTTCCCGGAGCCGGTGGCGCTGAACGTCGTGCCGTGGGCCGGGTCGGTGCGCGAGGACGGCTGGTCGTCGGAGGAGATGAAGGTGCGGGACGAGTCCCGCAAGATCCTCGGACTGCCGCGGCTGCCCGTCGCGGTGACGTGTGTCCGGGTGCCGGTGGTGACCGTGCACTCGCTGACCGTGCACGCCCGCTTCCAGGACGAGGTGACGGTGGACCGGGCCCGTGAGATTCTCGCCACCACGCCCGGGGTCGTCCTGTTCGACAATCCGGCGGCCGGGGAGTTCCCGACGCCCGCCGATGTGGTGGGGACCGATCCGACGTGGGTCGGGCGGGTGCGCCGGGCCCTGGACGATCCGACGGCGCTCGAGCTCTTCGTGTGCGGCGACAATCTGCGCAAGGGGGCCGCGCTCAACACCGCGCAGATCGCCGAGCTCGTGGCTGCGGAGATGTTGTGAAGGTAAAAGGTCTCGGCGATGGCCTGATCTGTTTGTAGGATCCATGGAAGCTGTGCACGCCAGGTGAGCCGGACAAGTGGTCCGGACCACTTGTTTCGGGCCCCTCGGCGTTCGAAGATTTCCTCCCCGCCCTCCGCAACCGTGCGGAGGGCGGGGAGCGTCTATGCGGTCGCCCTTCCGGGGTGTGGAGACGCGTTGATCCAGGCGTGGGGACGCCGTGAACGGTGCGTGGGGACGCCCGTTCATATGGGACATAGGGGAAGAGCGGACGCATGAGGGCATATGGGGCACCGTCAGTCGTGCTGCCTGACGCGAGAACGAGAGTGACGCCCGGCACGTACAACCCTGGCGGGGGGAAGCGTGTCCAACTGGCGTGGCAGAGGTACTCGAGTTTCCTGCGGCAACCCGCGGCACGGCCCTTCGGCCGTCCCGGCCCGTCCGCACCCGTATGGGCGTGCCCGGCGGCATGCCGGTGATCGCCCCCATGCCCGCAGCGCGGCCCGCCCGCATCCCGAATCAGCGTGACGGCGCCGACGACGTCGATGCGGCGGCGGCCGGCACCACCGTCGACCACCTCACCGAGACCTACCGCACGCACTACCGCTCGCTGCTCGGTCTCGCCGCCCTCCTCCTCGACGACACCGCTTCCTGCGAGGACGTCGTGCAGGAGGCCTTCATCCGCGTCCACTCGGCCCGCAAACGGGTCCGCGACCCGGAGAAGACGCTGGCGTATCTGCGTCAGACGGTCGTCAATCTCTCGCGCTCGGCATTGCGCCGCCGCATCCTCGGCCTCAAGCTGCTGTCGAAGCCCATGCCCGACATGGCGAGCGCCGAGGAGGGGGCGTACGACCAGTTGGAGCGCGACTCCCTGATCAAGGCGATGAAGGGTCTGCAGCGCCGCCAGCGCGAGGTCCTGGTGCTGCGCTACTTCGCGGACATGACGGAGGCCCAGGTCGCCGAGACGCTCGGGATTTCGCTGGGCTCGGTCAAGGCGTACGGCTCGCGCGGCATCGCGGCCCTCCGGATCGCCATGGAGGCGCCGGCATGACCGACGAGAACGGGCGGCGGCATCCGCACGAGCCGCACGAGCCGTACGAGTGGCGTGAGCCGACACCCGAGGAGGGGCCGGGGGACGCCTCGCGCGAGCAAGAGCCGAAGCAATCGCACGCTGGGAACGGAACTGTGAACCACGGCCCCGACGACCAGGGCCCCGAGGGGTTCGACTCGGACGAGCTGGCACTGCGCAGGATGCTGCACCAGGCGGTGCAGGACATCGAGCCGCGCGACGGCACGCTGGACCACCTGCGGCGGGCCGTGCCCGCCCGGCGGGCGCGCAAGCGGCAGGCCGCCGTCGGCATGGCGGCCGCGGCGCTGTTCGTCTGCACCGCCGTCCCGGCCCTGGTGCACGTCTCCAACTCCACCGGCCCCGACGCCAACCCGTCCATCGCCGGTCACGGCGCGCAGGCGCAGGGCGGCGCGGGCGAGGACAAGAGCACCGAGGGCGCGGGCAGCGGCGGCGCGGCCTCCACGGACAAGGCCGAGGACCCCGGCAAGGGCAGCCCCACGCACAAGGAGACAGGCCCGGGCGGCAGCGCCGAGACCGGCGGCGAAGCCGGCCCCGACGTCTCCTACCCCTCGACGACCAGCGCGGTCAGCGCCCCTGTGTGTACGGCCGAGCAGCTCGGCTCGGCCACCGCGACCGCCGACGTCCCCGACTCCGGCGGCACGGTCTACGGCACCTTCCGCATCATGAACGTCTCCTCCGCGGGCTGTACGGTCGGCGGCGCCGGCACGGTCAGTCCCCTCGCCCAAGGCGCGGCGGACCCCACCAAG
>NZ_JBHXVG010000033.1:0-78689 GCF_042672405.1 Streptomyces sp. NPDC127197
TCACATTCCGAACCCGGAAGCTAAGCCTCACAGCGCCGATGGTACTGCAGGGGGGACCCTGTGGGAGAGTAGGACACCGCCGAACAATCATTGAGTGGGTTGGACCCGGAACTTCCGTTCCGGGTCCAACCCTTTTTTGTTCTGTGTCACTTGAAGTTCACGTTGCGCAACCACGATCCGCAGCATGGGTACTGCTGCAATGCTCAGGGCCGCCGGCATCGGAGTCGGTGACGAGGTCATCGTGCCGGCCTTCGGGAACGTCGAGGTCTCGGAAGCCGTGGCTCTGGCCGGTGCGCTCCCGGTGTTCGCGGACATCGACCCGGTGTCGTACTGCCTGGATCCGTCGGCTGTCGAAGCGGTCGTAACTCCGCGTACCGCGGCGGTCGTTGTCGTACACCGCTTCGGTCGGCCGGCGGATGTGGCGCGGCTGCACCGTGTTGGGCAGCGGCACGGGATTCTGGTGCTGGAGCAGGGGGAGTCCGAGTCGCCGTACGACGAGGTGGCTCAGCGACGGCAGCGGGCCGCTTACCTCGATGCCAAGTTGAAAGGTGTGTACACCCCTGATGGCGGTGTCGGGCACACCTATCAGCAATACGTCGTGCGGGTGCCGGGGAACGGGCGGCCGGACCGGGACGCCTTCGCGCGGGCCGTGCGGGCCAGGGGAGTTGAGTGCCGCGTTCCGGTGAAAACCCCGGTGCATCGGCTGCCCGGGTTCCGGCAGTGCGTGTCCTTGCCGGAGACTGAGCAGGCGGCGGCAGAAACGCTTGCGCTGCCTGTGGAAGGGGCTTTGACGAAGCGGGACATGCAGCGGATCGTGTCCGCGTGCAATGCCCTGGGTGGCCTGTTGCAGCCGGCCTTCTGACCGGTCTTGTCTCGGGCGGTCCTGGTTGGGAGCACGGGTCTGTTCGGGGTATGATCTATTCCGTTGCCGCGAGGGAAACCTCGGCAGGCGACCGGCCCCTATAGCTCAGTCGGCAGAGCGTCTCCATGGTAAGGAGAAGGTCAACGGTTCGATTCCGTTTGGGGGCTCCACTACAAGCTCCACTACAAAAGGCCTCCGCCCTTTCGGGCGGGGGCCTTTTGGTTGTTCGGGCGTTGTTTCAGGCGCTGTTGGGTCAGGCGCCGTTCAGGCCGTTGTGGAGACCCGGCACGCGCATGGCCAGGATCGCCATGTCGTCGGAGGGGGCGTCCGTGGCGAAGCGTTCCACGGCGCGCATGACGCGGGCCGCCACCGCGCCCGCCGTGAGGCCGGTGCAGGTGGTGAGGACGTCGGCGAGGCCGTCGTCGCCCAGCATGCGGGCGCCCTCGCGTCGTTCGGTGACGCCGTCCGTGACGCAGAGCAGGACGTCGCCGGGGTCGAGGATGACGGTCTGCTCGTAGAGGTCCAGGTCCTCCAGGACACCGAGGAGCGGCTGGGGCTCGGCCGCGGTCTCGACCGTGCCGTCCTGGCGCAGGCGGAGCGGCAGCGGGTGTCCGGCGCACACCACTTTCAGTTCCGCGCTGCCGTCCTCCTGCGGGCGCATCTCGCCGTACAGGAGCGTCAGGAAGCGGCTGCGGGCGCCCTCGTCGAGGATCGCGGAGTTGAGGCGTTGCAGGACCGCCGGGCCGCTGAGGCCCTCGCGGGCCAGCAACCTCAGCGCATGGCGGGCCAGGCCCGTGACCGCCGCCGCGTTGGGGCCCGTACCGCAGACGTCGCCGATGGCGAAGCCGTAGGCACCGTCGCGGATGGGGAACAGGTCGTAGAAGTCGCCGCCGACCTCGTTGCCCTCGCCGGCCGCGCGGTAGATGACCTCGACCTCCACGCCACCGATCTCGGGGAGCTCGGGCGGCAGGAGGCTGCGCTGGAGGGACTGGCTGATGGCCACGCGCTCCGAGTAGAGACGGGCGTTGTCCAGGGCCAGGGCGGCTCTGCGGGACAGGTCCTCGGCCAGTTCCAGGATCTCCTGGCGGAAGTGTTCGTCGGTCGGCTTGCCCAGCGTCAACATGCCGATGACGCGGTTGCGGGCCACCAGAGGGAGGACGACCGTCTCGCCGCCCACGGCCGAGGCCGTTGCCAGGGTCGGGCCGATTCCCCCGCTGACCGTGGCTGGTTCACCGAGGCCCAGGCTGCGCATGGACGTGCGCAGCGCCGCCTGGTGGGCGGCTTCCGCCGGGGCCGACCAGACGCGGGCGCCCGGGGTGGGGACCGGGTCGGGCGGGGCGATCTTCGACAGGAGGGACTTGATGCCGTCGATGAGTTCCTCGTCCTCGTGCAGGACGTACGACAGATATGGCTCCGAGGCCTGGTCGGCGATCGTGTAGACGGCGCACCAGGTGGCCAGCGTCGGGACCGTCATCTGGGCCATGAGGGCCAGTGTCTGGTCGCGGTCCAGGGTGCCGGCCAGGAGGTCGGAGGCCTCGACGAGGAAGCTGAGGGAGCCGCGGCGCAGACGTTCGAGTTCACCCAGGCGGGCGGATTCGACGGCCAGGGCGATACGGTCGGCGGCGAACTGGAGGCGCAGGGCCTCCTCGTTGGAGTATCTGCCGGGCGCCTCCGCGGCGACGCCGAGGGAGCCGGTGAGGCGGCCCTCGACCTTCAACGGGACCGTGACCACCGAGCGCATGCCGGTGCCGTTCAGCAGCGGCACCGCGCCGGAGACCGCCGTGAGGTCGTCATGGACGGCCGGCATGCGGGCGGAGCCGTAGCGGCCGGGGCCCGCCTCGACGGGGACGCGGGCGAAGCGCTGGCGGGCCGAGGGCAGGCCCGTGGAGGCACGGACCTCCAACTCCGTTTCGTCGTCGGTGGCGAGGAGCAGGAAGGCGGAGTCGCCGTCGAGCATGTCGCGGGCGCGTTCCACCGTGCGCTGGAGGAGGCCGTCGAGGTCGTCCGGGGCGGGGGAGCCGATGAACACCTCGAAGGGATCGGTGTTCTGGCCCTCCGAGGAGGTGCTCGTGTCGGATGCCGGCAGGCGCATCGGCGTCTGCAGGACGGCGCGTTCGTGGTCCCGTACGAGGAGGCAGACCGTGGAGGGCTCGCCGGCCGTGTCGCGGACGCGGAGGTGGGAGGCGTAGACGGGAATCACCCGCCCGTTCGCGTTGCGGATGCCGTAACTGCCTTCCCAGCGGGAGAGTTGAAGGGCCTCCGCGATGCCCGTGCTGGTGCCGGGCGTGTGCGGCCAGGCCGCGAGGTCGGTGAGGGGTTTTCCGGTGACCTGTTCCGCCTGGTAGCCGAACAGCTCCTCGGCGTCGTCGTTCCAGGCCGAGATGGAGCCGTTCCGGTCGATCTGGATGACCGCCACACGGACGCGGCCGTCGGCCAGCGGGAGCAGGTCGGCCGGGAGGGACGGGCCGGCGGTGCGGGTGCCCACCGCGCGCTCGGGGAGGTCGAGTTGGAACCAGACCTGCTTGTGCGTCGGGGTGTACTCGACGCCCCAGCGGCTGGCCAGGGCCGCGCACAGCTGGAGGCCGCGGCCGCCCTCGCGGTCGGGGCTGCCCATGTTGACGGCCGAGCCCTGGAGTGGGACTTCGCGTTCGGGGTAGTGGTCGGCGACCTCGATGCGTACGCCGCCGTCGGTGCGCAGACACAGGACGTCCGCGGTCGTACCGGCGTGCACGACGGCGTTGGTGACCAGCTCGCTGGTGAGGACCACCGCGTCGTCCACGATGTCGGCGTAGCCCCAGCCCTGGAGTGTGTCGCGGACGAAGGAGCGGGCGGAGGCGACCGAGCGCCCGACGGGCTCGAAGCTGGCGGCCGCGCGCGCGGTGATCACGGAACTCCTCGACCTGCTTTCTACGTGCTGGGCCCCGTGGTCGACCGGCTCCCGTCGCGTTTGCGACGGCAGGCCGCTCGTCGGCCGGGGGTCCGGGGGCTGTCCCCCGGGAATCAGTCCGGTGGTCATGTGTGCGGCCGCCCCTCCGATGCCCGCTCGTTCTCGTGCCACCGCCCAGGCCGGACGGACCGGCGCGGCTGGACAGCCGCATGCAAGGTTACTTACCTTCGCCATCCATGCGTGTGCCGGTCTGCAGTGTTTCCGTCCGGAGGGTGTGCGGACGATGTGCGAAGCTGCCGAACTGTTATGGCCTGGTTCGGCAGGGGTGAAACACTGGGCAGGCTTCTGGTGGAGGTTCTGGCAGGCCGAGAGTGTGTTCCGCGTATGGCGGGCAGCAGCCCTGGGTGCGGCCGGTACCCCTGGTGGTGATGGCGGCCCGGTACCGCCGGGCCGGTATACGCAGTAGTAACCGGTACGCCGAGCAGCAGTACCCGAGCACAGCAGTAACGGTCGATCCCTGCGGGAGGGACACAGTGGAGTCTGGCGCAGCGACGCGGGGCACTAAGCCGCGTGCAAAGGGCGGACAGTCCCCGAGCAACCGGAACGGGACCACCGAGGTGGACACGGCTGCCCTGAACCGGCTGCTCGCGGCTCTTGTGTCGATGCGGGACGGAAACTTCCGCAAGCGGCTCACGGTGTCCGGGGACGGCGTGATGGCGGAGATCGCGGCCGTGTTCAACGAGGTGGCCGACCGCAATCTGCACCTGACGGGTGAGCTGTCGCGCGTGCGCCGCGTGGTGGGACGTGAGGGCAAGCTCACGGAGCGGCTGGAGACGGGCGCCTGCGAGGGGTCCTGGGCGGCCGCCATCGACGCCTCGAACGCCCTGGTCGACGATCTCGTATGGCCGGTGTCCGAGGTCAGCCGGGTGCTGTCCGCGGTGGCGGACGGTGATCTGCTGCCCCGGATGGAGTTGCGGACGCAGGCGCCCGACGGGAGCGGGCACCCGCTGCGCGGGGAGTTCCTCAAGGTCGGGCGGACGGTCAACAACCTGGTCGACCAGTTGTCGACGTTCACCGACGAGGTCACGCGGGTGGCCAGTGAGGTGGGCACCGAGGGAAAGCTGGGCGGGCAGGCCCAGGTGCGCGGGATGTCGGGTTCGTGGAAGGACCTGACGGAGTCCGTCAACACGATGGCGTACCGGCTGACCGCTCAGGTGCGGGATATCGCGCTGGTGACGACGGCGGTCGCCAAGGGTGATCTGTCCCGGAAGGTCACGGTTCACGTGGCCGGCGAGATGCTGGAGCTGAAGGAAACCGTCAACACGATGGTGGACCAGCTCTCCGCGTTCTCCTCCGAGGTGACCCGGGTCGCCCGAGAGGTGGGGACCGAGGGCGAGCTGGGCGGTCAGGCGCAGGTGCCCGGCGTGGCTGGCGTGTGGAAGGAGCTCACCGATTCCGTCAACACGATGGCCGGGAACCTCACCGCCCAGGTGCGCGGTATCGCGGAGGTGACGACCGCGGTCGCCAGCGGTGATCTGTCGCGCAAGGTGACGGTGCAGGCGCGGGGTGAGGTCGCGCAGCTCGCCGAGACGATCAACCAGATGACCGAGACGCTGCGGATCTTCGCCGACGAGGTCACGCGCGTGGCCAACGAGGTCGGTGCAGAGGGACGGCTCGGCGGGCAGGCGAACGTGCCGGGTGCGGCGGGAACGTGGAAGGACCTGACGGACTCCGTCAACACGGTGTTCCGGAACCTGACGACCCAGGTGCGGGACATCGCCGCGGTGACGACGGCGGTGGCCAACGGTGATCTGTCGCAGAAGGTCACCGTGGACGTGGCCGGCGAGATGCTGGAGCTGAAGAACACCGTCAACGGGATGGTGGACCAGCTGTCGGCCTTCGGTTCCGAGGTCACGCGGGTGGCGCGCGAGATCGGTGACGAGGGTGAGCTGGGCGGTCAGGCACAGGTGCCGGGTGCGGCAGGGACGTGGAAGGACCTGACGGACTCCGTCAACACGGCGTTCCGGAATCTCACCGGACAGGTGAGGAACATCGCCCAGGTGACGACGGCGGTGGCCAACGGTGATCTGTCGCAGAAGGTCACCGTGGACGTCTCCGGCGAGATGCTGCAGCTGAAGAACACCGTCAACACGATGGTGGACCAGCTGTCGTCCTTCGCCGACCAGGTCACGACCATGGCCCGGGAGGTGGGCACCGAGGGGCGGCTCGGCGGGCAGGCGCGCGTGGAGGGCGTCTCCGGTACGTGGAAGGAGCTCACGGACGCCGTCAACTCCATCACCGGCAACCTGACCGCCCAGGTGCGACAGATCGCCCAGGTGACGACTGCTGTGGCGCGTGGCGACCTGTCGCAGAAGATCACCATGGATGTGCGCGGGGAGATCCTGGAGCTGAAGAACACCGTCAACACGATGGTGGACCAGCTGTCGTCCTTCGCCGACCAGGTGACGCGGGTGGCCCGCGAGGTGGGTACGGAGGGCCGGCTCGGCGGTCAGGCGCAGGTGCCCGGCGTGGCCGGTGTGTGGCGGGACCTGACGGACTCCGTGAACGGCATGGCCGGCAACCTGACCGCTCAGATGCGGCAGATCGCGCAGGTCGCGACGGCGGTGGCGCGGGGTGATCTGTCGCAGAAGATCACCGTGGACGCGCGTGGCGAGATTCTGGAGCTGAAGAACACCCTCAACACGATGGTGGACCAGCTGTCGTCCTTCGCCGAGGAGGTCACCCGCGTCGCCCGCGAGGTGGGCACCGAGGGGAAGCTGGGCGGTCAGGCCGAGGTGCAGGGCGTGTCCGGCACCTGGAAGGACCTCACCCAGTCCGTGAACTTCATGGCGAACAACCTCACCGTGCAGGTGCGCAGCATCGCCGACGTCACGACCGCGGTCGCCAAGGGTGACCTGTCGAAGAAGATCACCGTCGACGCCAAGGGCGAGATCCTCGAGCTCGTCACCACCGTGAACACGATGGTCGACCAGCTGTCGTCCTTCGCCGACCAGGTGACCCGGGTGGCCCGCGAGGTGGGCACCGAGGGCATCCTGGGCGGCCAGGCTCATGTGCCGGGTGTCACGGGCATCTGGAAGGACCTCAGCGACAACGTCAACCTGATGGCCAAGAACCTCACCGTTCAGGTGAGGAACATCTCCCAGGTCGCGGCGGCCGTCGCCAACGGTGACCTGACGCGGACGGTGACGATCGAGGCGCGCGGTGAGGTCGCTCAGCTCGCCGACACCTTCAACACCATGGTGAAGACCCTGAGCTCGTTCGCCGACCAGGTCACCAAGGTGGCCCGCGAGGTGGGTACGGACGGCATCCTGGGCGGGCAGGCGCACGTGCCGGGCGTGGCGGGCACCTGGAAGGACCTCACCGAGTCCGTGAACCAGATGGCGTCCAACCTGACCGGGCAGGTGCGCAACATCGCCATGGTTACCACGGCCATCGCCAAGGGTGACCTCACGAAGAAGATCGACATCGACGCGCGCGGTGAGATCCTCGAGCTGAAGACGACCATCAACACGATGGTCGACCAGCTGTCCTCGTTCGCCGAGGAGGTCACCCGCGTCGCCCGTGAGGTGGGTACGGAGGGCCAGCTGGGCGGCCAGGCACGCGTGCGTGATGTCGACGGCACCTGGCGTGACCTCACCGAGTCCGTGAACGAGATGGCCGGGAACCTGACCCGGCAGGTACGTGCCATCGCGCGCGTGGCGACCGCGGTGACCCGTGGCGACCTGAACCTGAAGATCGACGTGGACGCCTCCGGCGAGATCCAGGAACTTCAGGACTACATCAACAAGATGATCGCCAACCTGCGCGACACCACGATCGCCAACAAGGAGCAGGACTGGCTCAAGGGCAACCTCGCCCGTATCTCCGCGCTGATGCAGGGCCGCCGTGATCTGGAGGACGTGGCCTCACTGATCATGAGCGAGCTGACGCCGGTGGTCTCCGCGCAGCACGGCGCGTTCTTCGTCGCGATGCCGCTCGGCGACGGTGCCGGCGACCAGTTCGAACTGCGCATGCTGGGCTCGTACGGCTACTCGATGGGATCCATGCCGACGTCGTTCCGGCCGGGGGAGGCGCTGGTCGGCACGGCCGCGCAGGAGAAGCGCACGATCCTCGTCGAGAACGCCCCCAGCGGCTATCTGAAGATCTCCTCCGGGCTCGGCGAGGCGCCGCCCGCGCAGGTGATCGTGCTGCCGGTGCTGTTCGAGGGCAAGGTGCTCGGCGTCATCGAACTGGCGTCGTTCACACCGTTCACGCAGATCCAGAAGGACTTCCTCAACCAGATCGCCGAGATGATCGCGACCAGCGTCAACACGATCTCCGTCAACACCAAGACGGAGGTGCTGCTGAAGCAGTCGCAGGAGCTGACCGAGCAACTGCGTGAGCGGTCCGCCGAGTTGGAGAACCGGCAGAAGGCCCTCCAGGCGTCCAATGCCGAGCTGGAGGAGAAGGCCGAGCTGCTCGCCCGGCAGAACCGCGACATCGAGGTGAAGAACACCGAGATCGAGGAGGCGCGGCAGGTCCTGGAGGAGCGCGCCGAGCAGCTCGCGGTCTCCATGCGCTACAAGAGCGAGTTCCTCGCCAACATGTCGCACGAGCTGCGTACGCCCCTGAACTCGCTGCTGATCCTGGCCAAGCTGCTCGCCGACAACGCGGACGGCAACCTCACCCCGAAGCAGGTCGAGTTCGCCGAGACGATCCACGGGGCGGGCTCCGACCTGCTCCAGTTGATCAACGACATCCTCGACCTGTCGAAGGTCGAGGCGGGCAAGATGGACGTCTCCCCGACGCGGATCGCGCTCGTCCAGCTCGTCGACTACGTGGAGGCCACGTTCCGGCCGCTGACCGCGGAGAAGGGCCTGGATCTGTCCGTACGGGTGTCGCCGGAGCTGCCCGCCACGCTGCACACCGACGAGCAGCGGCTGCTGCAGGTGCTGCGCAACCTGCTGTCCAACGCGGTGAAGTTCACCGACTCCGGCTCGGTGGAGCTCGTGATCCGTCCGGCGCGCGACGACGTGCCGCAGAGAATCCGGGAGCAGTTGCTGGAGGCCGGTTCACTGACCGATCCGGACGCGGAGCTGATCGCGTTCTCGGTGACCGACACCGGCATCGGCATCGCGGCGAGCAAGATGCGGGTGATCTTCGAGGCGTTCAAGCAGGCGGACGGCACGACCAGCCGCAAGTACGGCGGTACCGGGCTCGGGCTGTCGATCTCGCGGGAGATCGCTCAGCTGCTCGGCGGTGAGATCCACGCGCAGAGCGAGCCGGGCCGCGGTTCGACGTTCACGCTGTATCTGCCCCTGCACCCGAGCGAGCTGCCGCCGCACGGCTACCAGCAGCCCACGCTCCCCGCGGGGGCCGGCGAGCTCGGCGAGGGCTGGCCGGAGTTGTCCGAGGCGGTCGTGGAGACGCCGGCCGAGGTGAAGTCGTACCGGGAGACGCAGAACGGTGCGGCCGCCCTGTTCCGGCGGCGCCGCAGGACTACGCCCGTCGCCGAACAGCGGGCCCTGCCGCAGGCGCAGTGGCCGGCCGGCGCGGAGGACGCGGACGCGCAGTCGCGCGGCGGGATCCGGTTCGGCGGCGAGAAGGTGCTGATCGTCGACGACGACATCCGTAACGTCTTCGCCCTCACCAGCGTCCTGGAGCAGCACGGGCTGTCGGTGCTGTACGCCGAGAACGGCCGGGAGGGCATCGAGGTCCTGGAGCAGCACGACGACGTGGCGGTCGTCCTGATGGACATCATGATGCCGGAGATGGACGGGTACGCGACGACCACGGCGATCCGTCGGATGCCGCAGTTCGCAGGACTGCCGATCATCGCGCTGACAGCCAAGGCGATGAAGGGCGACCGGGAGAAGGCGATCGAGTCGGGCGCCTCCGACTACGTCACGAAGCCGGTCGATCCCGATCATCTGCTCACGGTGATGGAGCAGTGGATGCAGGGGGAATGAACGGTGGATGTTCACCTGGAGTTGCTGACTCAGGGTGTTGGTAGTCGTGTACAAGTACGGGATTCGGGGAACCTTCTGGTCTCCCCCTACGTTTCTGCTACGTGCACAGTGACATCGCGGTGACAGGGTGTGGCGACAGGCGGGGTACGGCTACGATGACCGGCACGAGGATGGGCGGCGTAACGGAGTCGTCCCACGGGGCGGCGCCCGGTGCACTGCCGGGGCGAGGAGGGCGGGCCATGGTGCAGAAGGCCAAGATCCTCCTGGTCGATGACCGGCCGGAGAATCTGCTGGCGCTGGAGGCGATCCTCTCTGCGCTCGATCAGACGCTGGTGCGGGCATCGTCCGGGGAGGAAGCGCTCAAAGCACTGCTCACGGACGACTTCGCGGTCATTCTGCTGGACGTCCAGATGCCGGGAATGGACGGTTTCGAAACCGCCGCCCACATCAAGCGGCGTGAGCGGACGCGGGACATCCCGATCATCTTCCTCACCGCGATCAACCACGGTCCGCACCACACGTTCCGTGGCTACGCGGCGGGCGCGGTCGACTACATCTCCAAGCCCTTCGACCCGTGGGTGCTGCGGGCGAAGGTCTCGGTGTTCGTCGAGCTGTACATGAAGAACTGCCAGCTGCGGGAGCAGGCGGCGCTGCTGCGGCTCCAGTTGGAGGGCGGCGGCAAGAGCGCGGTCGGCAGCGGCAAGGAGCCGGCCGGTCTGCTCGCGGAACTGTCGGCGCGGCTCGCAGCCGTGGAGGAGCAGGCCGAGGCGCTGTCCAAGCAACTCGACGACGATTCGGCGGACGCGGCAGCGGTGGCGACGGCGGCCCATCTGGAGCGCAAGCTCACGGGGTTGCGGCGGGCGTTGGACGCGCTGGAGCCGGGTGCGGGCGGCGCGGCGTCGGTGCCGTCGCAGAACTGACGTCTGTGCGGGGCCAGTTGCCCGGTGCCCGCGCCGCGGCCGACGGCGCGGCGTTCACCAGTGCGTCACTCCTACGTGAACTCGCGTCAGTTTCACGCCTCTGCAAGGGCGACACGAACGGGTGAAGCAGTGGGCACGCGTGTCCGCTGTCGTCTCCACCGGTAATCTCACACCTATGGCCTCACGTCCCTCCGCAGCCAAGAAGCAGCCCGCGAAGAAGGCTGCCGGTTCCGCGAAGGCTCCGGCGAAGAAGGCCGCTGCGAAGAAGACCCCGGCGAAGAAGGCTCCCGCCAAGAAGGCCGCGGCGAAGAAGCCCGCGCCCAAGCCGGCACCCAATCCGACCGGAGGCGTCTACCGGCTCGTCCGCGCGATCTGGCTCGGCGTCGCGCATGCCGTCGGCGCCGTCTTCCGCGGCATCGGACAGGGCGCCAAGAACCTCGACCCGGCCCACCGCAAGGACGGCATCGCCCTGCTGCTCCTCGGCCTGGCGCTGATCGTCGCCGCGGGTACCTGGTCCAACCTGCGCGGCCCGGTCGGCGACCTCGTCGAGATACTCGTCACCGGCGCCTTCGGCCGGCTGGACCTGCTCGTGCCGATCCTCCTCGCGGTCATCGCGGTGCGCTTCATCCGGCACCCCGAGCAGCCCGAGGCCAACGGCCGCATCGTCATCGGCCTGTCCGCGCTCGTCATCGGCGTGCTCGGCCAGGTCCACATCGCCTGCGGCTCGCCCGCCCGCAGCGACGGCATGCAGGCCATACGGGACGCCGGCGGCCTCATCGGCTGGGGCGCGGCGACCCCGCTGACGTACACCATGAGCGAGATGCTCGCGGTACCGCTGCTCGTACTCCTGACGCTCTTCGGTCTGCTGGTCGTCACGGCCACCCCGGTCAACGCCATCCCGCAGCGGCTGCGGCTGCTCGGCACGAAGCTCGGCCTCGTCCGCGACCCGGCGGACGAGGAGTTCACCGACGACGACGAGCGGTACGACGACCAGTGGCGCGAGGCGCTGCCGGCCCGTCCCCGCAGGCGCGGGCCGGCCCCGCAGTCGTACGACCCCGACGGCGCCGAGCAGGAGGCGCTCTCCCGGCGTCGCGGCCGTCCGAGGCGCTCCGCTGTGCCGCAGCCCGAGATGGACCGGCAGATGGACGCCGTGGACGTCGCTGCGGCCGCCGCTGCCGCGCTCGACGGTGCCGTGCTGCACGGCATGCCGCCCTCGCCGGTCGTCGCCGACCTCACCCAGGGTGTGAGCGTCGGCGACCGCGCGGAGACCACACCGACTCCGACGCCGGTCCCGGCCGCGCGCCCCCAGCAGGAGAAGCTGAAGGGCGAGGTCCCCGACCTCACCAAGGCGCCGCCCCACGAGACCCGCGACCTCCCGCCGCGCGCCGAGCAACTCCAGCTGTCCGGCGACATCACGTACTCCCTGCCGTCCCTCGACCTCCTCACGCGCGGGGGCCCCGGAAAGGCGCGCAGCGCCGCCAACGACGCCGTGGTGGCCTCCCTCACCAACGTCTTCACCGAGTTCAAGGTCGACGCCGCCGTCACCGGCTTCACGCGCGGGCCGACGGTCACGCGGTACGAGGTCGAACTCGGCCCCGCCGTGAAGGTCGAGCGGATCACCGCGCTCACCAAGAACATCGCGTACGCCGTCGCCAGTCCCGACGTGCGGATCATCAGCCCGATCCCCGGCAAGTCCGCGGTCGGCATCGAGATCCCGAACACCGACCGCGAGATGGTCAACCTCGGCGACGTGCTGCGGCTGGCGGCGGCCGCCGAGGACGACCATCCGATGCTGGTGGCGCTGGGCAAGGACGTCGAGGGCGGCTACGTAATGGCCAACCTTGCGAAGATGCCGCACGTCCTCGTCGCCGGAGCCACCGGTTCCGGTAAATCCTCGTGCATTAACTGCCTGATTACGTCAGTCATGGTCCGCGCGACCCCCGAGGACGTCCGCATGGTCCTCGTCGACCCCAAGCGCGTCGAGCTCACCGCGTACGAGGGCATCCCGCACCTGATCACGCCGATCA
This sequence comes from Streptomyces sp. NPDC127197, assembly GCF_042672405.1. Lineage (NCBI taxonomy): Bacteria > Bacillati > Actinomycetota > Actinomycetes > Kitasatosporales > Streptomycetaceae > Streptomyces > Streptomyces sp. NPDC127197. Next base: position 12,666 of record NZ_JBHXVG010000033.1, read on the forward strand.
TCACCAACCCGAAGCGGGCCGCCGAGGCGCTCCAGTGGGTCGTACGGGAAATGGACCTGCGGTACGACGACCTGGCTGCGTACGGCTACCGGCACATCGACGACTTCAACGAGGCCGTGCGGAACGGCAAGGTGACGGCGCCGGAGAGCAGTGAGCGGGAACTCCAGCCGTACCCGTACCTCCTGGTGATCGTCGACGAGCTCGCCGACCTGATGATGGTGGCTCCGCGCGACGTGGAGGACGCCATCGTGCGCATCACGCAACTCGCGCGCGCGGCCGGCATCCACCTGGTGCTCGCCACGCAGCGGCCGTCAGTGGACGTGGTCACCGGTCTGATCAAGGCGAACGTGCCGTCACGGCTGGCGTTCGCCACCTCCTCACTGGCGGACTCGCGGGTCATCCTCGACCAGCCGGGCGCCGAGAAGCTGATCGGCAAGGGCGACGGACTGTTCCTGCCGATGGGCGCGAACAAGCCGGTGCGTATGCAGGGCGCGTTCGTGACCGAGGAGGAGGTCGCGGCCGTCGTCCAGCACTGCAAGGACCAGATGGCGCCGGTCTTCCGGGACGATGTCACCGTCGGCAGCAAGCAGAAGAAGGAGATCGACGAGGACATCGGCGACGACCTGGACCTGCTGTGCCAGGCGGCCGAGCTGGTGGTCTCCACGCAGTTCGGCTCGACCTCCATGCTCCAGCGCAAGCTGCGCGTGGGCTTCGCCAAGGCCGGGCGGCTGATGGACCTCATGGAGTCGCGGAACATCGTCGGGCCGAGCGAGGGCTCCAAGGCGCGTGATGTTCTTGTGAAACCCGATGACCTGGATGGCGTGCTCGCATTGATCCGTGGGGAGTCTGAAGCGTAGGGAGACGGGTGTCCTACGGTCGTCGTGCGGTGTGTTGTTCGATCGTGACTCACCCGTAAGCGATCATTGAGCAACCGTTTCCCTCCGGCGTACGTCAAGTTGAGGGAACCGCAAAGCACCTGCCCCATCATCAGTCAACACTCGACCCGCCATCAGGATGTCCGGCCATTCGGATGGCGTACAAAGTCCCGTCGCCCGGTTGCCCCACCCTTTCGTACCCCCCCTAGACTGAACCTCCAGCACAGGTGGCTACACGCTCGAAAGGCGCCCCCGTGTCCATCGGCAACTCCCCTGAAGACGAGCGTCCGTTCGAAGACGTATCCGAGGAAGCCCGCCCCTCCATCGGCCGCGCCCTGCAGCAGGCGCGCATGGCCGCCGGGCTGACCGTCGACGACGTCAGTACCGCCACCCGAGTCCGCATCGCCATCGTGCACGCCATCGAGTCGGACGACTTCGCGCCCTGCGGCGGCGACGTCTACGCCCGCGGGCACATCAGGACCCTGGCCAGGTTCGTCCACCTGGACCCGGCTCCACTCCTCGCGCAGTTCGACGCCCAGCACGGTGGGCGGCCGGCGCCGACACCGGCGGCACCCCTCTTCGAGGCCGAGCGCATCCGCCCGGAGCGGCGGGGGCCCAACTGGACCGCGGCCATGGTCGCCGCGATCGTGGTCGTGATCGGCTTCGTCGGGTTCACCGTGGTCAAGGGTGGCGACACCGGCACCGGCTCCGAGACACCGGTCGCCGAGGGTTCCAAGCCCTCGTCGGCCAAGACGGCCTCGCCCTCGGGCGGCAACAGCAAGCCGGCCGAACCGAAGCCCGACCCGACGGAGAGCGCCATCGCGGCCGCGCCCCAGGACAAGGTCACCGTCCAGGTGAGCGCCGTCAACGGCCGCAGCTGGATCTCCGCCAAGGACCACAACGGCCGGCTGCTCTTCGACGGACTCCTCAAGCAGGGCGAGTCCAAGACCTTCCAGGACAGCTCCAAGATCAACCTCGTGCTCGGCGACGCCGGCGCGATCCAGCTCTATGTGAACGGCAAGAAGATCGAGAGCGACTTCCAGCCGGGCTCCGTGGAGCGGCTCACCTACACGAAGGGCGACCCGCAGGCCGGATAGGCGTCTGAGGGGCTTGTCGTCGCTACGGGGTTGGCCATGATCGGCCAACCCCGTCGTCGTGGGGTGGTCGACATGGGGTGTCAGCGGGACGAAGTAGTCTTGAGCCCATGCCTGAACGCCGTACCGTCGCACTCGTCACCCTTGGCTGCGCCCGTAACGAGGTGGACTCGGAGGAGCTCGCAGGCCGTTTGGAGGCGGACGGCTGGGAGCTCGTCGAGGAAGCCGGGGACGCCGACGTCGCCGTCGTCAACACCTGCGGCTTCGTCGACGCCGCCAAGAAGGACTCCGTCGACGCCCTGCTGGAGGCCAACGATCTCAAGGGGCACGGAAGAACCCAGGCCGTCGTGGCGGTGGGCTGCATGGCCGAGCGGTACGGCAAGGAGCTCGCCGAGGCACTCCCCGAGGCCGACGGCGTGCTGGGCTTCGACGACTACGCGGACATCTCCGACCGGCTGCAGACGATCCTGAACGGCGGCATTCACGCCGCGCACACCCCGCGTGACCGGCGCAAGCTGCTGCCGATCAGCCCGGCGGAGCGGCAGGAGTCGGCGGCATCCGTCGCGCTGCCGGGGCACGCTCCCGCGGACCTTCCCGAGGGTCTCGCCCCGGCCTCCGGGCCGCGCGCGCCACTGCGGCGCCGGCTGGACGGCGCCCCCGTCGCCTCCGTGAAGCTGGCCTCGGGCTGCGACCGGCGCTGCTCCTTCTGCGCCATCCCCTCCTTCCGCGGCTCCTTCATCTCGCGCCGCCCGAGCGACGTGCTGAACGAGACGCGGTGGCTGGCCGAGCAGGGCGTCAAGGAGATCATGCTTGTCTCCGAGAACAACACCTCGTACGGCAAGGACCTGGGCGACATCCGCCTGCTGGAGTCGCTGCTGCCGGAGCTGGCTGAGGTCGACGGCATCGAGCGGGTGCGCGTGAGCTACCTCCAGCCGGCCGAGATGCGCCCCGGGCTGATCGACGTCCTGACCTCGACGCCGAAGGTCGCGCCGTACTTCGACCTGTCCTTCCAGCACTCCGCGCCCGACGTGCTGCGCGCGATGCGCCGCTTCGGTGACACCGACCGGTTCCTCGAGCTGCTCGACACCATCCGCAGCAAGGCGCCCGAGGCCGGCGTGCGCTCCAACTTCATCGTGGGCTTTCCCGGCGAGAGCGAGGCCGACCTGGCCGAGCTGGAGCGGTTCCTGAACGGCGCACGGCTGGACGCCATCGGCGTCTTCGGCTACTCCGACGAGGAGGGCACGGAGGCGGCCACGTACGACAACAAGCTCGACGAGGACGTCGTCGCCGAGCGCCTCGCCCGCATCTCGCGACTGGCCGAGGAACTCGTCTCGCAGCGGGCCGAGGAGCGCCTCGGTCAGACCGTGCGCGTGCTCGTGGAGTCGGTGGACACCGAGGACGGCACATACGGCCGTGCGGCGCACCAGGCGCCCGAGACGGACGGCCAGGTGCTGCTGACGAGCGGCGAGGGCCTGCGTATCGGTCGTATGGTCGAGGCGAAGGTGGTCGGTACGGAAGGTGTCGACCTGGTGGCCGAGCCGTTGCCGGGCGCGTTCGTCGGCGGTCGCGCAGGCGGTCTCCCGGGCAGTGAGGAGGCGGGCAGATGACCGGAGTACCAGCGTCCGCCGCAGGTGGCTCCGCCAAGGCGAACGGTGCCGCGGCCTCCTCGAGAGGGATCGCCGCGCGCGGGGCCTCGAAGGGGAAGGGGGCGGCCGCGGGTTCCACCGGGTCGGGCGCTTCCGGCGCGCAGGACGGGGGGAAGCCGGCGCGCGGCGGGAAGATCGCCGCCGCGGCCGTCGACCAGGCCAGCGTCTGGAACATCGCCAACCTCCTGACCATGCTCCGGCTGGTCCTGGTGCCGGGTTTCGTCGCGCTGATGCTGGCCGACGGCGGCTACGACCCGGCGTGGCGTTCGCTCGCCTGGGCAGCCTTCGCCATCGCCATGATCACCGATCTGTTCGACGGCCATCTGGCGCGCACCTACAACCTCGTCACCGACTTCGGGAAGATCGCCGACCCCATCGCCGACAAGGCGATCATGGGCGCGGCACTGATCTGTCTGTCGGCGCTCGGCGATCTGCCGTGGTGGGTGACGATCGTGATCCTCGGGCGGGAACTCGGGATCACACTGCTGCGTTTCTGGGTCATTCGGTACGGCGTCATCCCGGCCAGCCGCGGCGGCAAGCTGAAGACGCTCACGCAGGGCGTGGCCGTGGGGATGTACGTGCTGGCGCTGACGGGGTGGCTGGCCACCCTGAGGTTCTGGGTGATGGCTGCGGCGGTCGTCCTGACCGTGGTGACCGGGCTCGACTATGTGAGACAGGCCATTGTGCTGCGCAGGCAGGGAATGGCAGAGCGCAAGGCTGCGTTGGAGGAGACGGAAACGTGAGTTCCCCGGCCGCGGAAGTGGTGCGACTACTCACGGTGAGGGGCGAGACGGTCGCCGTCGCCGAGTCGCTGACGGGCGGCCTGGTGTCGGCGGAGCTGACGGCGGTTCCGGGGGCGTCCAAGGCGTTCCGGGGCTCGGTGACGGCGTACGCGACTGCGCTCAAGCACGAGCTGCTGGGCGTCGACGCCACTCTGCTGGCTCAGCGTGGAGCGGTGGATCCGCAGGTCGCACTCCAGATGGCGACCGGCGTCCGGAAGGCGCTGGGTGCCGACTGGGGCATCGCGACCACTGGTGTCGCCGGTCCGGAACCACAGGACGGGCAGCCCGTCGGGACGGTTTTCGTGGCCCTGGACGGGCCCTTCGGACCGGGTTCCGGTTCCGCCGGTGGCGGAAAAGTGGAGCCCCTGAGGTTGAACGGCCACCGCGCGGAAATTCGTATGGAGAGTGTACGGAGCGTACTCGCACTGCTTCTGAGGGAGCTTGCGGGCGAACAGACCGGGAATGAGCGGGCACAGGATACGGAACGGAACGGGGGGTTTTGATGTTTGCAGCCCTGAGTGAACACGACATCGCTCCCCGCACGGCCGCAGCGCAAGGCGGTACGGTGGGGCGTGAAGGATGCGGCTACGCGGTCCGAGGAGGGAGCCACCGATGATTCTGCTCCGTCGCCTGCTGGGTGACGTGCTGCGTCGGCAGCGCCAGCGCCAGGGCCGTACTCTGCGCGAAGTCTCCTCGTCCGCCCGAGTCTCACTCGGCTATCTCTCCGAGGTGGAGCGGGGGCAGAAGGAGGCTTCCTCCGAACTGCTCTCCGCCATCTGCGACGCGCTGGACGTACGGATGTCCGAGCTCATGCGGGAAGTGAGCGACGAGCTCGCCCTCGCCGAGCTGGCCCAGTCTGCTGCGGCCACACCCAGCGAGCCCGTACCCACGGCGGTTCGTCCGATGCTGGGTTCCGTGTCGGTGACCGGTGTGCCGCCGGAACGGGTGACCATCAAGGCGCCCTCCGAGACGGTCGACGTGGTCGCGGCGTGACGTACGCGCGCGTTGGACGCGTGGGCTGACGCTCACGCCACAGGAGTCGTGTGATGCCCCGGCCGGGGCTTCCCGGGAGATCCCCTGGGGAGTGCCGTCGGGGTTTTCGCATGTGTGGGGTCTTGCCTCGGATTCGCTTTGATTCCCGTTCGGGTGCGTTTGCCGGTCCCGGGTGCCGCGTTCATCGTGGAGGGACATGCCGGGCGAGCCAACGGAGGTGCGATGTACGTCGTCAAGAGCCCACTGTCCGATGCGCATCTGATGACCGTCTCCGAGGCGCTGCAGGGCGCACTCGTCGATCTGGTGGACCTCGCCCTGGTGGCCAAGCAGATCCACTGGAACGTCGTGGGGCCGCGCTTCCGGTCGGTGCACCTTCAGCTCGACGAAGTGGTCGCCACCGCGCGAACCCACTCCGACACCGTGGCCGAACGGGCCTCGGCCCTGGGCGTCTCGCCCGACGGGCGCGCTTCGACGGTGGCCGTCGGCAGCGGCATCGGGGCGGTGAACGGCGGCTGGATCCAGGACGGGGACGCCGTGGCGGTGCTCGTCGAGGCCCTCGGGGCGCTGATCGGGCGGATGCGGGAGCGGGTGGCCGCGACCGCGGAGGCGGATCCGGTGTCGCAGGACATCTTCATCGGGATCACGGCGGATCTCGAGAAGCACTACTGGATGTTCCAGGCCGAGAACGGTTGACCGGGGTTGCGCCTGCCCCGGCGGCGGAGCCCGGCGGTGCGGGGTGCCTCCCCCACGCTCGAACGAGCTCGCGCGGGGGCACCCCCATCGCCCACCCGTGCCCATGGGGGTCCGTCCCCCCAGGCCCTTGAGGCACTGAGGAGGCACGACTGCCCGCAGCTCAGCCCGTCCAGTCCGAGCGAGGTGACGGCCATGGTGGCGCGGACAGTGCGCTGGGGGGCCGTTCTGGGACTCGAGGCGGTGTGGTGGTGGGCCGTGCTGCGGCTTGCGGTGGCGCCGGACGCAGGGGCGCTGGAGGGGGTGGTCGCGGCCGGGGGGTGGGGATTGAGCCTGTTGCCGGTGCACTGCGCGCCCAGGGCGCGGGCGGCCGGGGCGCTCGGGGTGGCGCGGTGGCGGAACGCCTTGCGGACCAGCGCTACCAGGGCATCGCCACACCCCCGTTCGGACGCAGGATCTGGCCCGTGGTGAAGGCCGATGCGTCGGAGGCCAGGTGGAGGACCGCGTGGGCGACGTCCTCCGGTTCGCCGACCCGGCCCAGCGGCGACATCCGCGCCATCACCGCCTCGGTGTGCGCCTGGGCCGCGTCGTCGTGGCGGTCGGTCATGGGAGTGCGGATCCAGCCCGGCGCGACCGCGTTCACACGGATGCCGGACCGGCCCAGCTCCGTCGCCAGCGTCTTCGTCAGCTGTACGACGGCCGCCTTGGCTGCGCCGTAGCACAGCAGGCCGGGGCCGCCGGTGTCGACGGCGCCGGACGCCATCGTGATGATGCTGCCCCTGATGTTCCGGTCGAGCATCAGACGGGCCGACTCCTGGCAGGCGTACAGCACGCCCTTGAAGTTGACGTTCAGCACCCGGTCGAGGTCCTCGTCCCGGGTCTCCAGGACCGGGCTGCTGTGCATGATTCCGGCGATCGCGGCCAGCACGTCCAGCCGCTCGCAGGACTCGACGGCCTCTCTGACCTGGGTGCGGTCGGTGACGTCGAGGTGGTGGGTGCGGGCGGTGCCGCCGTGGTCCTTGATCCGGGTCGCCGTCTCGTGCAGGCCCTGCGCGTCGCGGTCGGCGCAGTGCACGGTGGCGCCGGCCCGGGCGAGCAGGACCGCCGAGGCGCGGCCGATGCCGCCGGCGGCGCCGGTGACGAATGCGGTGCGTCCGGTGAGGTCGTACGCCTTCACGGCCATGCTGGGACGGTACGAGCATTCCTGACGGGTCGTCAATTAGTACGGTGACGGGTTCCGTCTCGTACGCGAGGTGCCGGACGTCGGGGCCGGGCCTGGCTGGCAGGTCGGGCACCAGTAGGTGGGGCGCTCGCGGGAGCCGTCGCCCTGGTCGGCGACGCGGACGGGCGTGTGGCAGCGCAGGCAGGGGCGGGGCGCACGGCCGTAGACGAACAGGTCCTGGCCGCGGCGGCCCGTCGTGGTGCGGACCGGGCGGTCGCGGTTGGCCTCCAGGAGTTTCCTGGCGAGGGCCGGGAGCTTGGCCGCGCGGTCGGCGGGGAGGTCGCCGACCGGGAGCCACGGGGTGGCGTTGAGCAGGAAGCAGAGCTCGCTCTTGTACACGTTCCCGATGCCGGCGAGGTTGCGCTGGTCCAGGAGGGCTTCGCCCAGGGGGCGGGCGGGGTCTGCGAGAAGGTTGGCCAGCGCACGGTCCGGGTCCCAGTCCGGGCCCAGCAGGTCGGGGCCGAGATGGCCGACAGCGCGATCCTCGTCGGCGGTACGGAGGAGTTCGAGGACGGGGAGGCGGTAGCCGACGGCCGTGCGGTCGGCCGTGCCCAGGATCGCGCGGATCTGGTGTGCCGGGCCGCCGGTCCAGCGCCGGCCGCTCGCGTACACCTTCCAGGAGCCGTCCATCCGCAGGTGCGAGTGCAGGGTCAGGCCGCCTTCGATACGGGCCAGGATGTGCTTGCCGCGCGGGGTGACGTCCAGCACGGTACGGCCGGTGAGGTCGGCCGTCGCGTATTTCGGCACGCGCAGGTCGGAGCGGGTCAGCACCTTGCCCGCGAGGGCGCCGTGCAACCGCCTCGCGGCCTGCCAGACCGTGTCTCCTTCGGGCATGGGTTCAGGGTGGCACGGGGAGAGGGGCGTGTGCCGGGTCGCGTTGTGGGACGTGGTTCACGCTCGTAGGCGTAGGCCTCTCGGTGTTGCGACGAAGCCTGCTGTTTCCAGCAGGGTGCCTATCGGGGACGTCAGGGCGGGGGTGCCGTTGATGCGTTCCACCGTGACCGTGCCGAGGGAGCCGGCGCGGGCGGCTGCGGCGAGGGCCTCGGCGGCCGCGCCGAGGCGTGGGTCGTCGGTGGGTGTGAGGTCCGGGGCGGTGGGCCAGGCCAGCAGGGTCTTGCCGCCGCGTTCCATGTAGAGGGCCGGCTCGCCGTCGACGAGAACGACGAGAGAGCCCGCCTTGCGGCCCGGCTTGTGCCCGGCGCCCGTCGGGGGCTCCGGCCAGGGGAGAGCGGCGCCGTAGGCGTTCGCCGGGTCGGCGGCGGCGAGGACGACGGCACGGGAGGCGGCGGAGGGGCGGTTGCCGCGGGCGGGGGAGCCGGGGATCGTGCGGCCGCCGTTCTGCCAGGAGGGGGCGCCCTGCGGAGTGCCGGATGTGGGGAAGTCCCGGGGTGAGACATAGTCGCCCGGTGAGGGGTGGGGGAGCGGGGAGTCGGCGTCCAGGGGGTCGTACGCCAGGTCGGCCTGGTAGGCATGGTCGTCGAACGGGCCGAGGGCGTCGGCGGCGGTGAAGTAGCCCTCGGAGGCGCCGGTCCCGAACTGGGGGTCGGGCAGCCCGTCGCCCCGGTCGCGGGCATTGGCCACGGCCCGCAGGCGGTCCACGGCGCCGTCCATCGCGAACTGTGCGGCCCCGAGCCCCTCGACGACATAGCCGCGCCGTGCCTGACCGCTCTCCTCGAAGACGGACAGAATGCGGTACGTCGCCGAGAACCCGCCCTCGACGCCCTCCGAGGCGACGGCTCCCCGGGTCACGACGCCATGCCGGTCGAGGAGTGTGCGGGCCAGGGCGTGGGCACGCACGGTGAGGTCGGGTTCGTGGGCCGGGAGCAGGGACCAGCGGCCGGCGACGGTCGGCGGGCCGCTGCGGGAGGCGGGGCGGGCGGCAGCGGTCAGGGAGCCGTAGCGGCCCCGCGGGACCGTGCGTTTGGCGCGGTGTGCCGTGGAACCCGCGGTGCGGCCGGAGCCGAGCAGGGAGCGCAGGGGCGCGAGGGTGTCGTTGGTCAGTCGGCCGGACCAGGCCAGGTCCCAGACGGCGTCGGCCAGTTGGGGGTCCGTGGCCTCGGGGTGGGTGGTGGCACGGACCTGGTCGGCGATCTGGCGGAAGAACAGACCGTAGCCGCCGGAGAGGGCGTCCAGGACGGACTGGTGCAGGGCCGTCAGCTCCAGCGGATGCGGGGGCGGCAGGAGGAGCGGGGCCGCGTCCGCCAGGTACAGGGACACCCAGCCGTCCTTGCCGGGGAGCGCGCCGGCTCCGGCCCACACCACCTCGCCGGCGGCCGTGAGTTCGTCGAGCATCGCGGGGGTGTAGTTCGCGACGCGGGACGGCAGGACGAGCTTCTCCAGGGCGGAGGCGGGCACCGATGCGCCCTGCAACTGCTCGATGGCGCGCACCAGTCCGTCGATGCCGCGCAGCGCATGGCCCCTGCCGATGTGCTGCCACTGCGGCAGGAACTGCGCGAGCGCGGCCGGCGGGACCGGCTCCAGCTCGTGCCGCAGCGCGGCCAGGGAACGGCGACGCAGTCGGCGCAGTACGGCTGCGTCGCACCACTCCTGGCCGATGCCGGCCGGGTGGAACTCTCCCTGTACGACCCGCCCCGACGCCGCCATCCGCTGCAGGGCGCCCTCGGTGACGGCCACGCCCAGGCCGAAGCGGGCCGCGGCCGTCGTGGACGTGAACGGGCCATGGGTGCGGGCGTAGCGCGCGAGGAGATCGCCGAGGGGGTCCTTCACCGGTTCGGTGAAGGCTTCCGGGACCCCGACCGGCAGTGCCGTGCCCAGTGCGTCGCGCAGGCGGCCCGCGTCCTCGATCGCCGCCCAGTGGTCCGCCCCGGCGATACGGACCCGGATCGCCCGGCGGGCGCCCGCCAACTCCTTGGCCCACTGCGGTTCGGCACCCCGCTCGGCCAGCTCGGCGTCCGTGAGCGGGCCGAGAAGCCGCAGCACATCGGCGACGCCCTCGGCGTCCTTGACGCGCCTGTCCTCGGTGAGCCACTGCAGCTCCCGCTCCAGCTCGGTCAGCACCTCCGCGTCCAGCAGCTCGCGCAGCTCCGCCTGGCCGAGCAGCTCGGCGAGCAGACGCGAGTCCAGCGACAGGGCGGCGGCCCGGCGCTCGGCGAGCGGCGAGTCCCCCTCGTACAGGAACTGGGCGACGTACCCGAAGAGGAGGGAGCGCGCGAAGGGGGACGGCTCCGGAGTGGTGACCTCGACCAGGCGGACCTTGCGGGACTCGAGATCGCCCATCAGCTCGACGAGCCCGGGGACGTCGAAGACGTCCTGGAGGCATTCGCGCACCGCCTCCAGGATGATCGGGAACGAGCCGAACTCACCGGCCACCTGAAGCAGTTGGGAGGCGCGCTGGCGCTGCTGCCACAGGGGCGTGCGCTTGCCCGGGTTGCGGCGCGGCAGCAGCAGCGCGCGGGCGGCGCACTCGCGGAAACGCGACGCGAACAGGGCCGAGCCGCCCACCTGGTCGGTGACGATCTGGTCGACCTCGCCCTTGTCGAAGACCACGTCCGCCGCCCCGACGGGCGCCTGTTCGGCGTCGTATTCCGTGCCCACCTTCATCGGTTCCCGGTCGAGCAGGTCCAGGCCCATGAGGTCGGCGTCCGGCAGGCGCAGCACGATGCCGTCGTCGGCGTGCATGACCTGCGCGTCCATGCCGTACCGCTCGGAGAGCTTGGCGCCGAGGGCGAGCGCCCAGGGGGCGTGCACCTGGGCGCCGAAGGGGGAGTGCACGACGACCCGCCAGTCCCCGAGCTCGTCGCGGAAGCGTTCGACGACGATGGTGCGGTCATCGGGGACGTGGCCGCAGGCCTCGCGCTGTTCGTCCAGGTAGGACAGGACGTTGTCCGCCGCCCAGACGTCCAGGCCGGCGGCGAGCAGGCGCAGCCGGGCGTCCTCCTTGGTCAGTGAGCCGACCTCGCGCAGGAACGCGCCCACCGCACGGCCCAGTTCCAGTGGGCGGCCCAACTGGTCGCCCTTCCAGAACGGGAGCCGCCCCGGGACGCCGGGAGCGGGGGAGACCAGGACCCGGTCGCGGGTGATGTCCTCGATGCGCCAGGAGCTGGTGCCGAGCGTGAAGACGTCCCCGACCCGGGACTCGTAGACCATCTCCTCGTCGAGCTCGCCGACCCGGCCGCCGCCCTTCTTGGGATCGGCACCGGCGAGGAAGACGCCGAACAGGCCACGGTCGGGAATCGTGCCCCCCGAGGTGACGGCGAGGCGCTGCGCTCCGGGGCGGCCGGTGATCGTGCCGGCGATGCGGTCCCACACCACGCGCGGGCGCAGTTCCGCGAACGCGTCCGACGGGTAGCGCCCGGCGAGCATGTCGAGGACCCCGGTGAACGCCGACTCCGGGAGCGATGCGAAGGGGGCGGCCCGACGGACCATGGCGAGCAGGTCGTCGACCTGCCAGGTGTCCATCGCCGTCATGGCGACGAGCTGCTGGGCCAGGACGTCCAGGGGGTTGGCCGGAACCTTCAGGGACTCGATCGCGCCGGTGCGCATCCGCTCGGTGACCACGGCCGCCTGCACCAGGTCGCCGCGGTACTTGGGGAAGACCACGCCGGTGGAGACCGCGCCGACCTGGTGGCCCGCACGACCGACGCGCTGGAGGCCGGAGGCCACGGACGGCGGAGACTCGACCTGGACCACGAGGTCCACCGCGCCCATGTCGATGCCGAGTTCGAGGCTGGAGGTGGCGACCACGGCGGGGAGCCGGCCCGCCTTGAGGTCCTCCTCGACAAGGGCCCGCTGCTCCTTCGACACCGAGCCGTGGTGGGCGCGGGCGATGACGGGCGGGGCGCCCTGGGCGGCACCCGAGCCGCCCATGAGTGCGGCGGGGGCGTGGTGCTCGTCCAGGGGCTCGCCGGTGGCCCGCTCGTACGCGATCTCGTTGAGCCGGTTGCACAGGCGCTCCGCGAGGCGGCGGGAGTTGGCGAAGACGATGGTGGAGCGGTGGGCCTGGACGAGATCGGTGATGCGCTCCTCGACATGCGGCCAGATGGACGGGCGCTCGGCGCCCTCGGAGCCGTCGGCCACCGGGGAGCCACCCAGTTCGCCCAGGTCCTCGACGGGGACCACGACCGAGAGGTCGAACTCCTTGCCGGACTCCGGCTGAACGATCTCCACCCTGCGGCGGGGGGAGAGGAAGCGGGCGACCTCGTCGACCGGGCGGACCGTCGCGGAGAGGCCGATACGGCGGGCCGGCTTCGGAAGGAGCTCGTCCAGGCGCTCCAGGGAGAGAGCGAGGTGCGCGCCGCGCTTGGTGCCGGCGACCGCGTGCACCTCGTCGAGGATCACCGTTTCGACGCCGGACAGCGCGTCGCGCGTGGCCGACGTCAGCATCAGGAACAGGGACTCGGGGGTGGTGATCAGGATGTCCGGCGGGCGGGTGGACAGGGCGCGGCGCTCGGCGGCCGGGGTGTCGCCGGAGCGGATGCCGACCTTCACGTCCGGCTCCGGCAGGCCGAGGCGCACGGACTCCTGGCGGATGCCGGTCAGGGGGCTGCGCAGGTTGCGCTCCACGTCCACGGCGAGGGCCTTGAGCGGGGAGACGTAGAGGACGCGGCAGCGCTTCCTGGGGTCGGCCGGGTGGGGGGTCGAGGTGAGCTGGTCCAGGGCCGCGAGGAAGGCGGCCAGTGTCTTGCCGGAACCCGTGGGGGCGACCACCAGTACGTCCGATCCCGCACGGATGGCCTGCCACGCACCCGCCTGGGCCGCGGTGGGCGCGGAAAAGGCCCCCGTGAACCAGCCGCGGGTCGCGGGGGAGAAGCCGTCGAGGGCTCGGTGCCTGGAGCTCGCCATGGGTCCATCCTGCACCCGGCCACTGACAATACGGCTGACCTGCGCGTTTGCTGCTTCGGGCCAGGCGATGCCGGAGAATGGAGTCATGGCGGGTACCGGCGAGCGGGCGCGGCACTGGCAGTACGCGGAACTGCCCGGTGTTGATCTGTTGCGGGCCCGCTACATCCGGAAGACGTTCGTGCGGCACACGCACGAAAACTTCGTGATCGCCGCCATCGCCGACGGGGTGGAGGTCTTTCACCACGGCGGGGGCGATCAGTACGCGGGTGCCGGGGCGCTGGCCCTGGTCAATCCGGACACCCCGCACACGGGGCGAGCCGGGGTACCGGAGGGATGGCGGTACGGGGCCGTGTATCCGTCGCCGGAGGTGGTGGCGGACATCGCCGCGGAGACGACCGCGATACGCGGTACTCCGGGGTTCGTCCGGCCCGTGCTCGACGATCCGTACGCCGTGAGCCTTGTGCATCAGGTACTGCGTGCCGCCGACGAGGGCAACGCGCTGGCGGCCGACACGCTGCTGCGGGTCGCCGTGACGCGGCTGCTGCGGTTGAACGGCGGAGCACTGCCACAACGCCAGGTACGCACGGCGGGAACGCGGATCGCGGCACGCGCGCGTGAGGTGCTGGAGGAGCGGATGGCCGAGCCGCCGACCCTGGAGACGCTCGCCGGGAACCTCGGCACCAGCCCGTTCGCGTTGCTGCGGGCGTTCCGGGAGGTGTACGGCATGCCGCCGCACGCCTGGCTGACCGATGCCCGCGTGCGCCGGGCGCGCCGGTTGCTGGACGCGGGGACAGCGCCCGCCGAAGCCGCCGTCGCGGTCGGGTTCACCGACCAGCCGCACCTGAACCGGCACTTCAGCAGGATCGTGGGCGTGCCTCCGGGGGCTTACCAACGGGAGCGCAAGAACGTACAAGACGCTGCGCGACGGCTGCACCTACCGTCCGACGTATGGCAGAACGGACAGCTCACGCAGACACGCACGCAGACATACGGGCCGACCGCGGAGGAAGGCCGGACGCCGCCGTCGTACGGGACGCCCTCGGGGTCGGAGTCGCCGTAGGACTGTCGGGGTTCGCCTTCGGGGTGACCTCGGCGGGCAGTGGGCTCAGCTTGTTGCAGACATGTGCGCTCAGCCTGCTGGTGTTCACCGGCGCCTCCCAGTTCGCGCTGGTGGGGGCACTCGCCGCGGGCGGGAACCCGCTCACGGCGGCTGCGGGCGCCTTCTTCCTGGGCGTGCGCAACGCCTTCTACGGGCTGCGGCTGTCGCAGTTGCTGGCCCTCCCGCGCGCGGTGCGCCCGTTCGCCGCTCAGTGGGTGATCGACGAGACGACGGCGGTCGCCTTGGCCCAGCCCACGCGGCGCAGCATCCGGATCGGGTTCGTCGTGACCGGGCTCAGCCTGTACGTGCTGTGGAACCTGACCACGCTGCTGGGTGCGCTGGGGGCCGAGGCCCTCGGCGACACGGCCACCTGGGGGCTGGACGCGGCCGGGCCCGCGGTCTTTCTGGCGTTGCTGGCGCCGATGCTGAGGACCGGGACCGAGCGAGCCGTCGCCGGACTCGCCGTGGTCCTGGGGCTGGGGCTGCTGCCGGTGCTGCCCGCGGGTGTGCCGGTGCTGGCGGCCGCTCTCGCGGCGCCGGCCGTGCTGTTCGTGGAAGGACGCCGAGAGGCACGAAAGGGAATGCGTTGAACGTCTGGATCGCGATCGGTGTCACCGCCGTCGGCTGCTACGCCGTCAAGCTCGCCGGACTCCTCGTCCCGGCCGGTGTGCTCGAGCGGCCCCTCGTCAAACGGCTCGCAGCACTCCTCCCCGTCGCCCTCCTCGCCGCCCTCACGGCCCAGCAGACCTTCGCCGACGGGCAGGCGCTCGTGCTGGACGCGCGCGTGGCGGGGCTTGCAGCGGCGGCGCTGGCGCTGTTCCTGCGCGCCCCGTTCCTGCTTGTCGTCGCGGCGGCGGTCGTGGTGACGGCGGGGGTACGGGCAATGGGTGGGTGAGACGAGCCGAAGGGGCGGCGAGACATCCGCGGTCAGCCAATGGGCCGGCCGTATGCCCTGAGCGTGCGCAGTGCCTCGATCGTCACCATGGGGCGCGCCTCCAGCGCCGGGGCGGGTGCCCACTGACGCCATCGGATCGGCCAGCCGCCGTCTTCCTGCTGTTCGCTCGCGAGGAAGTCCAGGGAGCGGTTCATCTCGTCGTCGGTGAACCACGCGCGCGCGAGGGACTGCGGAGTCTTCGCGTAGTCGTGAGGGAAGTGGTGCTCCCCGGGGGCGTAGCCGGGGGCCAGGGGGTAGGCGTCCGGCTTCTCCGGGTCCAGGACCACGAGGTGTTGCTCGCGCACCAGGCGGCCCAGGCGGTCGGCGGCCGCCTCCGCGCGCGGGCGGTCGGGTGCCGAGTCCAGGAAGGCCACGGCGGCCTCGATCTCGTAGGGGTGGGACCGCTCCAGGGACTCGACCGTGTGCCAGCAGAAGTCCGTGGCCCGGAACAGCCAGGCGTGCCAGACCTCGTTGCGGTGCAGTAGGCCCACCACCGGGCCGGTGGCGAGCAGTTCGCTCGGAGGGTCGTCGACGACCGGCACGAAGGGGGCGGTCGGATAGCCCCGCTGGCTGGGATGGATCGCCGGCAGCGCGCCGTCCGCCGTGGACACGGAGGTCAGGTACCGGCACACACGCTCCACCCGCTGCCCGCCGCAGCGCCCGAGGGAGTCCAGGACGCGCAGGGCGTGGGAGGTGTGCAGCGGCTGGCTGACCGGGCCGCGCAGATCGGGTTCCAGGGCGTGGCCGTATCCGCCGTCCTGGTTGCGGTAGGCGTCCAGTGCGGTCTCCACCGGGTCGGCGCCGCCGTGCAGGAAGTGGTAGGCGAACAGGCGCTGTTCCAGCACGCGCGCGGTGAGCCAGACGAAGTGCTCGGCGCGGAAGAGCGGGGAGTGCGCCGGGGGCGTAGGGGGGAGTGGGGAAGCTCCGGTTTCGGCCATGGGTCAGACCGTAGGGCGGAAAGCGTTCTCGGCAAGCGGTCCCGGCTCGGGCCCACCCTCAGGGGCGGGATACTGGTGTCATGAGGTTGACGGTCTTCTGGGAGCGGATGGCGGAGCACTTCGGTACGGGCTACGCCGAGACCTTCGCGCGCGATCACGTGATGTCGGAGCTCGGCGGGCGCACCGTGCACCAGGCGCTCGACGCCGGCTGGGAGGCCAAGGACGTGTGGCGGGTGGTCTGCTCGGTCATGAACGTGCCACAGGAAAAGCGCTGACCGGTCACGAAGATCGCAGGACCGCATCCGATTGTCACCGGTGTGGGCGAGACTTGCACCGTGGCACCCATAGACGAGACCGGGCAGGCAGCCCAGCAAGCATCTCCCTCCGGCACCGCGCCGCCCGCCCGGCCCCGCGGCCGCGCGTCGGGCGCACGCATGCCGCGTTGGCTGCCACGCGCCATGGTGCTCGCGCTCGCGCTCATCGCCGTGTTCCAGCTGGGCAGCTGGGCCTTTCACCAGCTCACCGGCCTGCTGATCAACATCCTGATCGCGTTCTTCATGGCCCTCGCGATAGAACCCGCGGTGAGCTGGATGGCCTCGCGCGGCATGCGCCGAGGGGCCGCCACCGGCATCGTCTTCCTCGCCGTGATCATCGCGTCCGCGGGCTTCGTCACGCTGCTCGGCTCCATGCTCGCCGGCCAGATCATCACGATGGTCGAGGGATTCCCGGGCTATCTCGACTCCGTCATCAACTGGATCAACGCGCACTTCGACACCGACCTGAAGCGGGTGGACGTCCAGGAGGGCCTGCTCCGCTCCGACTGGCTGCGCAACTACGTGCAGAACAGCGCCACCGGCGTCCTGGACGTGTCCACGCAGGTCCTCGGGGGGCTCTTCCAGCTGCTGACGATCACCCTGTTCGCGTTCTACTTCGCCGCCGACGGACCCAGACTGCGCCGCGCGCTCTGCTCCGTACTGCCGCCCGCCCGGCAGGCCGAGGTCCTGCGGGCCTGGGAGATCGCCGTCAACAAGACCGGCGGCTACCTGTACTCGCGCGGCCTGATGGCACTCATCTCGGGGATTGCGCACTACATCCTGCTGGAGACCCTGAGCGTGCCCTACGCGCCCGTGCTGGCCGTCTGGGTGGGGCTCGTGTCGCAGTTCATCCCCACCATCGGCACGTATCTCGCGGGTGCGCTGCCCATGCTGATCGCCTTCACGGTCGACCCCTGGTACGCGCTGTGGGTGCTGGTCTTCGTCCTGATCTACCAGCAGTTCGAGAACTACATGCTGCAGCCCAAGCTGACCGCCAAGACCGTCGACATCCACCCCGCGGTCGCCTTCGGCTCGGTCATCGCGGGCACCGCTCTCCTCGGCGCGGTCGGCGCGCTGATCGCCATCCCGGCGGTCGCCACGCTCCAGGCGTTCCTCGGGGCGTATGTGAGGCGGTACGACGTCACGGACGATCCGCGCGTGGACGGGAACCACAGACGGGAGCCGGGGCGGCCCGGGGCGCTCATGCGCGCGCGACGCCTGTGGGAGCGGCTGCGGGAG
Source organism: Streptomyces sp. NPDC127197 (assembly GCF_042672405.1). Lineage (NCBI taxonomy): Bacteria > Bacillati > Actinomycetota > Actinomycetes > Kitasatosporales > Streptomycetaceae > Streptomyces > Streptomyces sp. NPDC127197. Next base: position 30,294 of record NZ_JBHXVG010000033.1, read on the forward strand.
ACGGAGCGGAGCTCGACGGCGGAGCGTCAGTAGGGAGCCAGGGGCCGCTGTCGGTGTGCCGACGTAGTCTCGGAAGTGCCGTGTGGCGCGCTTGACACAAAAATCGAACATCCATTCTCATGGAGGCTCCGGCGAGGCTCTGGACGGGGATTTTCCGCAGGATTTGAGGGGGAAGTGCCCGAGTTATCCACAGGCCGGACCCACGTCGGGGCGCATTGTCAGTGGCAGGCGTTAGCGTCTTTGACGTGAAGCGATCGACTCAAGCAAACCGGGTGGAACCCATGGCAGGTACCGACCGCGAGAAGGCACTCGACGCCGCGCTCGCACAGATTGAACGACAATTCGGCAAGGGCGCGGTCATGCGCATGGGCGAGCGGTCGAAGGAGCCCATCGAGGTCATCCCGACCGGCTCGACCGCCCTCGACGTGGCCCTCGGCGTGGGCGGCCTGCCCCGCGGCCGTGTCGTGGAGATCTACGGACCGGAGTCCTCCGGTAAGACGACCCTGACCCTGCACGCGGTGGCGAACGCCCAGAAGGCCGGCGGCCAGGTCGCCTTCGTGGACGCGGAGCACGCCCTCGACCCCGAGTACGCGAAGAAGCTCGGCGTCGACATCGACAACCTGATCCTGTCCCAGCCGGACAACGGCGAGCAGGCCCTGGAGATCGTGGACATGCTGGTCCGCTCCGGCGCGCTCGACCTCATCGTCATCGACTCCGTCGCCGCGCTCGTCCCGCGCGCCGAGATCGAGGGCGAGATGGGCGACAGCCACGTGGGTCTGCAGGCCCGTCTGATGAGCCAGGCCCTGCGGAAGATCACCAGCGCGCTCAACCAGTCCAAGACCACCGCGATCTTCATCAACCAGCTCCGCGAGAAGATCGGTGTGATGTTCGGTTCCCCGGAGACCACGACCGGTGGCCGGGCGCTGAAGTTCTACGCCTCGGTGCGCATCGACATCCGGCGCATCGAGACCCTGAAGGACGGCACGGAGGCGGTCGGCAACCGCACCCGCTGCAAGGTCGTCAAGAACAAGGTCGCGCCCCCCTTCAAGCAGGCCGAGTTCGACATCCTCTACGGCCAGGGCATCAGCCGCGAGGGCGGCCTGATCGACATGGGCGTGGAGCACGGCTTCGTCCGCAAGGCCGGCGCCTGGTACACGTACGAGGGCGACCAGCTCGGCCAGGGCAAGGAAAACGCCCGCAACTTCCTGAAGGACAACCCCGACCTGGCCAACGAAATCGAGAAGAAGATCAAGGAGAAGCTGGGCGTCGGCGTACGGCCCGAGGAGCCCGCCGCCGAACCGGGCGCGGACGCCGCGGTTGCCACCCCCGCGGACGACGCGGCCAAGGCGGCACCGGCACCGACGGCGGCGAAGACGGCCAAGACCAAGGCCGCGGCCGCCAAGAGCTGACCCCGTGACACGGCGAACCGACTGGTCGGAGCACGCCTACTCCGGCCCCCCACACAGACCGGCGCCGGCGAGCGCGGGCGACGGAGGCTTTGCCGGGCACAGTGACGATGAGTCGGACGGAGGCTCGCACCCCGCTGAGGGCGTGAGCGGCAGCGGTCGGCTTCGCGGCGACCGCACAGGGCACGGCGAGGGCGGTTCACGACGTGGGCGTGGACGCCGTCGGCGCGGCTTCGGAGAGCCGTCCGCCGAGGACGGGGACGCCTTCTCCTCGTCGAGGGCCGAGAAGGGGGAGTCCTCAGGGGACCCGGCTGAGCGGGCGCGGGCGATCTGTCTGCGCCTGCTCACCGGGACCCCGCGGACGCGGAAGCAACTTGCGGACGCCCTGCGTAAGCGGGAGATCCCGGACGAGGTTGCCGAGGAGGTGCTGTCACGGTTCGAGGAGGTCGGGCTGATCAACGACAGCGCGTTCGCGGGCGCCTGGGTGGAGTCCCGGCATCACGGCCGGGGGCTGGCCCGCCGGGCGCTCGCCCAGGAGCTGCGGACCAAGGGGGTCGACCCCACGCTGATCGACGAGGCCGTCGCCCAACTCGACTCCGAGCAGGAAGAGTCGACCGCGCGTGAGCTGGTTGCCCGCAAGCTGCGCTCCACCCGCGGCCTCGACCGCGACAAACGACTCCGCCGCCTGGCGAGCATGCTCGCCCGCAAGGGCTACCCCGAGGGCATGGCCCTGCGGGTGGTCCGACAGGAGCTGGAGGAGGAGGGCGAGGACACGGAGTTCCTCGGCGACGAGGGGGTCTGACGCATGTGCCGCGCGCCGGTGACATCCAGAATCCCCGGAACTGCGAACCACGGTTGCACAGCCCACAGCCTCGGTGCGGGAGCAGCTGTGCAAGGGGGCGGGGCGGGGCCCTGTGGCACGGTGGACGCGCGGGGGCGCCGATCGCGTCCAGGGCCCTGCCCCACCCACTCTCGCCGAGCCGTGGTGCCCACGCCCCGCTCTGTCTACGACGTCACCGGAAGCCCCGCCGCCCGCCACGCCTGGAACCCGCCCACCAGGTCGGTCGCCCGGTGCAGCCCCAGCCGGTGCAGGGAATCGGCCGCCAGGCTCGAGGCGTAGCCCTCGTTGCAGATCACGACGACGCGCAGGTCGTGGCTCGTGGCCTCGGGGAGGCGGTGGCTGCCATGAGGGTCGAGCCGCCACTCCAGTTCGTTGCGTTCGACGACGAGGGCGCCGGGGATCAGCCCGTCCCGCTCCCGCAGGGCTGCGTACCGGATGTCCACGAGGAGCGCCTCGCCTGCGCGGGCGGCGTCGTAGGCGTCCTGCGGTTCGACCCGTTCGTATCCCTCCCGCACCCGCTCCAGCAACCCGTCGATGCCGACCGCCGGTTCGTGCTCACCGCTCATCGCCGGCGCTCCGACCCGTTGATGACGAAGCCCTCCTTGTTCGCCCACCCCGCTCACTGCCAGTCCTCCGGGCGCTCGACCTGCTCCAGTCGCAGCACATGCCCCGTACGGCTGTAGCGGCGGATGTGTGGCAGGGGCGGGTAGTAGGCGTGCACGGAGACCGCGTGCCGGTCGAGGGACTCGTTGAGCACCTCGTGAACATGGTGGCGTCCGAAGGAGCGCCCTCGGCCGGCTGGCAGCAGGCGCTCCCGGTCGACGTCGTCCGTGAGTTCGAGAGTCTTCCAGCCGTCGGTGGGCAGCCGGGCGGCGAGCGAGTTCTCCCGCAGCACTCCGCGGGCGGTGAGGAAGGCGCCCACCGAGTCGGCGTGGTCGTGCCAGCCGGTGCCCGTGCCCGGCGGCCAGCCGATCAGCCAGGCCTCGCTGCCGCCGGGCCCCTCCAGGCGCACCCAGGTGCGGCCCTGCGGGTCGAGCGGAAGCGAGTCGATCAGCGCGGCATCGGCGGCCGTACGCCGGACGAAGTCGAGAAGGTCCGCCTGTGTCGGGGTCTTGGCGGACCGGGAGCCGGGGCTGGGAAGGGAAGAAGAAGGGGAGACAGACACGTACACCGTCCTGATGAGCGTTCGCGTGAGCGCGCGCAGCGAGGCGTCAGCGGCGCGCGGGAAGACAGAGAGGCGAGATCAGCAGGAGGGGCGACACACACAGCCCGCATAGCGGACGAGGTCCATATGGACCCTCCGCCACAGGCGTACACAGGTGTCGGTCACGATCCGGAGTACACCATGCCGGCGTGGGCCGGTCAACTCACCGTCACCATGCGGACGCAGCGACGGTGAAGACGAGGCCACACCCCGGTGACGGTAGTCAGCGAGTACCGGCCGTGGCCTCTTCCGGGGCCTTCGCCGGGCCGCCGAGCGTGGCCTCGGCCGCCTCGTACAGGTCGGCCGGGCGTACGCCGTTCAGGGCCGTGACGAGGTGCCCGTCGGGCCGGACCAGGAGCACGGTGTGGGCGGCGGCGCCCGGATAGCTCTCGGCGACGAGCAGCTCGGCGGGGTGCGGCAGCGCGGTGACCGCGGCCGCGAGCCGGGGCATGATCCCCGCGGTCACCCAGTGCTTGCGCTCCCACACCCCGGTGCCTGGGGCGATCAGGACGACGAGTAGCGCGCCGCGGCCGAGCCGGTCGCGGAGCCGTACGAAGGAACCGTCCTCGGCGGTGACCCGTACGTCCGTGACGGGTGCTCCGAGGGCCGTGTGGACGGGTGCCTGGTCCTCGAGGTAGTGGGGGGTGAGCGGGGAGTCGGCGTAGGTGCCCGGGGCGCCCAGCGGACCGCGCCCCAGGTGTCCGTCGGTGAGCAGTGCGTCATGGCCGCGGGCGGTGCCGGGGACGTACGAACGCAGGCTCCCGCTGCCGCGGAGGAGCGGGAGCACCTGGTCGGCGTTGCGCAGCCGGGCGGCGACCACCGCGCGGCGCTCGGTCTGATAGCTGTCCAGCAGCGCCTCGTGCGGCCCGTGGTGCCAGGCCAGCGCCAGCTTCCAGGCGAGGTTGTCGGCGTCCCGGAGCCCCTCGTCCAGACCGTGCGTGCCCAGCGCGCCCAGCAGGTGGGCGGCGTCCCCGGCGATGAACACCCGGCCGACCCGCCAGCGGCGGGCCAGCCGGTGGTGGACCGTGTGGACTCCGGTGTCCAGGAGCTCGTACGACGGTGTGGGGCCGTCGGTCCAGCCCGCGAGGGTCTCCCGGATGCGGGCCACCAGCAGCTCGGGCGTGACCAGGTCCTTGCCGGGCGGCAGCAGCCAGTCCAGCCGCCAGACGCCGTCGGGCAGCGGTCGTCCGGTGATCTCCCCGCCCGAAGGTCCCGACGTCCGCCACGGCGGCATCCGATGGAGCAACGCCCGACCGGGCCACGGAAGTTCCGCCCGCAGCGCGGCGACGGCGTACCGCTCCACCGCGGTGCGGCCGGGGAAGCGGATGTCCTGGAGCTTGCGTACGGTCGAGCGGGGACCGTCGCAGCCGACCAGATAACTGCCGCGCCACCACGTGCCCTTGGGACCTCGGGTGTGCGCGCTGACGCCGGAGGGCTCCTGCTCGATGGTGTCGAGGCGGCTGTCCACGGCGACCTTGACGAGCCGTTCGTGCGCGAGGGCCGCGCGCAGGGCGTTGGTCAGGACGTGCTGGGCGATGTGCAGGGGGGCGAACTCGACGGGAGGCGCGGCCTCTGCGGCCTCCGCACCGTCCGGGCCCTCTTTTCCCGCGTCGCCGAACGTGACCTCGCGCATCACCTGCTTGCGCCGCATCGACCGCCATCCGGCCCAGCGCATCCCGACCTCGTCGAGCGGCACCCCGGTCAGCCGTTCCATGAGGGCGGCGGTGTCCTCGCGCAGCACGACCGTCCGCGCGAGCCGCGGTTCGTCCTTGCCCGGCCCCTCGTCCAGGACGACGGACGGCACTTCCTGACGCGCGAGCGCCAGGGCGAGCGTGAGCCCGACAGGCCCCGCTCCGACGATGATCACCGGGTCCACGGCGCGCCGCTCCCCGTTCCCAGTGGTGCCTCGACGTACGTGTGTGAACAGGAGGTTGGAGCAGGGTGCACGATCACAGAACGTATGCAACCCATTGCCAGTGCTTGCGTCAAGCGACGAGGGGCAGTGGCGATCATGCCACTGCCCCTCGTGTCACCGACGGTTATTGACCGACCATCAGGCCTTGCCGACCGCACCGGCCCCGGGCGCACCACCGACCTCGGCAGCATTGAGGTCGTCCACGTCCTCTACGCCGAGCACGGCACCCGTGCTCCGCTTGCTGCGCCGCAGCCTGCCCTCGAGCCAGCTTGCGAAGCTGGTCAGGATGAAGTTGAGGATGATGTAGATGACGGCCACCACGATGAAGCTCGGGATGACGTTGGCGTAGTTGGCGGCGAGCGTGCCGCGCGAGTTCAGCAGCTCGGTGAAGTTGAGCAGCACGCCGCCGAGCGCGGTGTCCTTCACGATGACGACCAGCTGGCTGACGATGGCCGGCAGCATCGCGGTGACGGCCTGCGGCAGCAGGATGCTGGTCATCGTCTGGCCCTTGCGCAGACCGATCGCCTTGGCGGCCTCCGTCTGGCCCCTGGGCAGGGCGAGGATGCCGGCGCGGACGATCTCGGCAAGGACCGAGGCGTTGTAGAGCACCAGGCCCGTGACGACCGCGTACAGCGGACGGTCTTCGGTGCTGATGTCCGTGGAACGGGCGTAGAACTCGTTGGCGAACAGCATCAGCAGCAGCACCGGGATCGCCCGGAAGAACTCGACCACCGCACCGGCCGGGATCCGCACCCACCGGTGGTCGGACATGCGGGCAATGCCGAAGAACGCGCCCAGCGGGAGGGCGATGACCATGGCGAGCGCCGCGGCCTTCAGTGTGTTGCTGAGGCCGGGCAGCAGGTACGTCGTCCAGGCCTCTGACTCGGTGAACGGCTTCCACAGCGCCCACTTGAGCTGGCCCTTGTCGTCCATGGTCTGCCAGACCCACCACAGCAGCAGGGCGAGCAGGGCGAAGAAGACCACCGAGAGGATCAGGTTGCGCCGCTTGGCCCGGGGGCCGGGGGCGTCGTAGAGAACGGAGGTCACCGCTTCACCGCCAGTCGCTTGCTCAGCCAACCGAGGAACAGGCCGGTGGGCAGGGTCAGTACCACGAAACCGAAGGCGAAGATCGCGCCGATGAGGACCGTCTGAGCCTCGTTCTCGATCATTTCCTTCATCAGGAGGGCCGCCTCCGCCACACCGATCGCGGCCGCCACGGTCGTGTTCTTCGTCAGTGCGATCAGTACGTTGGCCAGCGGACCGATGACCGAGCGGAACGCCTGCGGCAGCACGATGAGCGAGAGGACCTGGCTGAAGCTCAGCCCGAGGGCGCGGGCCGCCTCGGCCTGCCCGACGGGCACGGTGTTAATACCGGAACGCAGCGCCTCACAGACAAAGGCGGCTGTGTAGGCGACGAGGCCGAGCACCGCGAGGCGGAAGCCCTGGAGTTCGAAGTCGTCGGGCGCGCCCATCGTCACCCTGAAGATGTCGGCGAGGCCGAGCGAGGTGAAGACGATGATGACCGTCAGGGGGATGTTCCGGACGATGTTCACATAGGCGGTGCCGAACCCGCGCATGAGCGGGACCGGGCTGACCCGCATGGCCGCCAGCAGGGTGCCCCAGACCAGGGAGCCGATGGCCGAGAAGACGGTGAGCTGCACCGTCACCCAGAAGGCGCCCAGCAGGCTCGGGTCGTCATAGTCTGAAAGAAAGTCGAACACGATCTCCCGCACTTCCGGGTGTGTGACGTACATGGCGGACGCGGCGCGCCGCCGCTGTGAGCACGGCGACGGCGGCGCGCCGGTGAAACTCCGCGTTACCTGCGGGCATCCGCGTGCGTCACGGATGCCCGCTTACTGGACAACCTGGGAGCTACTGAACGATCTGCCCGATCTTCGGGGCCTCCTCGTTCTTGTAGTTCGCCGGGCCGAAGTTCTCCTTGACCGCGGTCTCCCAGGAGCCGTCGCTGACCATCTTCTCCAGCGCGTCGTTGATCTTGTTGACGGTCTCGGTGTCGCCCTTCTTGACGCCGACGCCGTAGTTCTCGTTGCTGAGCTTCAGGCCCGCGAGCTTGAACTGGCCCTTGTACTGCTCCTGCGACGCGAAGCCCGCGAGGATCGAGTCGTCGGTGGTCACCGCGTCCACGGCGCCGCTCTGCAGACCCGCGATGCACTCCGAGTACGTGCCGTACTCCCTCAGCTGGGCCTTGGGGGCGATCTCGTCCTGGACGTTCTGCGCCGAGGTCGAGCCGGTCACCGAGCACAGCTTCTTGCCGTTGAGGTCGGTGCCCTCGGTGATGTCCGAGTCCGCCTTGACGAGCAGGTCCTGGTGGGCCAGCAGGTACGGGCCGGCGAAGTCGACCTTGGCCTTGCGCTCGTCGGTGATCGAGTACGTGGCCGCGATGAACTTCACGTCGCCGCGGGCCAGCGCGTTCTCGCGGTCGGCGCTCTTGGTCTCGACCCACTCGATCTGGTCGGCCTCGTAGCCGAGCTCCTTGGCGACGTAGGTGGCCACATCCACGTCGAAGCCGGAGAACGAACCGTCGGGCTCCTTCAGACCGAGACCCGGCTGGTCGTACTTGATACCGATCTTGATCTTGTCGCCGCCACCCGAGCCCGAGCCCGAACCCGAGTCGCCGTCGCCGTCGTCGCCGCCACACGCGGTCGCGGTCAGGGACAGGACAAGCGCGGCGGCCGCCGCGGCGGTGACCTTGCGGAGCTTCATGGTGAACATCCTTTGCGTGGTGAAGGGGACGCGGGCCGTCCAGTGCGGGTGACGCAGCTCGTCGCGGACACGACGGGCGCGGTCAGTGGTGCAGGATCTTCGACAGGAAGTCCTTGGCGCGGTCGCTGCGCGGATTGCTGAAGAACTGGTCCGGCACAGCCTCTTCGACGATGCGGCCGTCTGCCATGAACACCACACGGTTCGCAGCCGACCGGGCGAAGCCCATCTCGTGCGTGACGACGATCATGGTCATGCCGTCGCGAGCGAGCTGCTGCATGACCTCGAGGACCTCGTTGATCATCTCCGGGTCGAGGGCCGAGGTCGGCTCGTCGAAGAGCATGACCTTCGGGTCCATGGCCAGGGCGCGCGCGATCGCGACACGCTGCTGCTGGCCTCCGGAGAGCTGGGCGGGGTACTTGTCCGCCTGCGAGGCCACGCCGACCCGGTCGAGCAGGGCGCGCGCCTTCTCCTCGGCCTTCTTCTTGTCCGCCTTGCGGACCTTGATCTGGCCGAGCATCACGTTCTCGAGCACGGTCTTGTGCGCGAAGAGGTTGAACGACTGGAACACCATCCCGACGTCGGCACGCAGCCGGGCCAGCTCCTTGCCCTCCGCGGGCAGCGGCTTGCCGTCGATGGTGATCGCGCCCGAGTCGATCGTCTCCAGGCGGTTGATGGTGCGGCACAGGGTGGACTTCCCGGACCCGGAGGGCCCGATGACCACGACGACCTCGCCGCGGGCGATCGTCAGATCGATGTCCTGGAGTACGTGCAACGCGCCGAAGTGCTTGTTGACATTCTTCAGGACCACGAGCTCGCCGGTCGCGGCCACATCTTCCTTGGCCACCGATACTTCGGTCATCGCTCTCAGGCTCCGTCCTCCTCGCGGTTTCGGAGGACAGTAGCTACCCTACGCGACCTGCGTCATTACATCTGAGGCGAATTTGAGTATCACGATCCGGTAGCAGCCGGACACGTGTCGTAGCACTTGTGAGCGGAGCTCGTATCGGCCGGATAACGGAAGCCCTTCGCAACCGGAAGCCTCTTGACGCCGTCCTCACCCATCAGCGTGACTGCCTTGGTGCACGCGCGCGTGCCCGCGATTTCTACACACACAGACCGTACTGCCGATGAACCGAAGGAGGCCGGGATGAGACTGCTCCTCGTCGAGGACGACAACCATGTCGCCGCCGCTCTGTCCGCGGTCCTGGCGCGGCACGGTTTCGACGTCACGCACGCGCGCAGTGGGGAGGAGGCCCTCCAGGCGCTCGTCCCGGAAGGCCCCGGATTCGGTGTCGTGCTGCTCGACCTCGGCCTGCCCGACCAGGACGGATACGAGGTGTGCAGCAAGATCCGCAAACGCACCAGCACCCCGGTGATCATGGTCACCGCGCGCTCCGACGTCCGCTCCCGCATCCACGGTCTCAACCTGGGCGCCGACGACTACGTGGTGAAGCCGTACGACACGGGGGAGCTGCTCGCCCGGATCCACGCCGTCAGCCGGCGCAGCGTCCCCGAAGAGGCCACGGGCAGCAGCGAGAGCGCGCTCCAGCTGGGCCCCGTGCGCATCGAACTGCCCACCCGCCAGGTCAGCGTGAACGGTTCGGTTGTCCAACTGACCCGCAAGGAGTTCGATCTGCTCGCCCTGCTCGCCCAGCGCCCCGGGGTGGTCTTCCGCCGGGAGCAGATCATCAGCGAGGTGTGGCGAACCAGCTGGGAGGGGACCGGACGCACCTTGGAGGTGCACGTCGCCTCACTGCGCGCCAAGCTGCGCATGCCGGCGCTGATCGAGACCGTACGCGGCGTCGGCTACCGGCTCGTCGCCCCGGCCGGGTAGCGGGGCAGGGTGCGCACACGTCTCCTGCCGCTGCTCATCGTCCTGATGGCGGCCGTACTGCTGGCGCTGGGCATTCCGCTCGCCGTCAGCGTGGCAGCGGCCCAGCAGCAGAAGGTGGTCGTCGACCGGATCGACGACACGGCGTTCTTTGCGGCCCTCGCCCAGTTCGTCACCGCCCCGCCCAGTGGATCCCGCCGCACGGACCCGGACGAGCGGCTGGAGACGCTGAGTCGCGAACTCGAAAGCTACTACAAGGTCTACGGCATTCGTGTCGGTGTCTTCTACGCCAATGACGCCCCCATGGCTCATGCACCGACGGACTGGTACCTCCCCCGGGAGGGCGAGGTGCGCAACGCATTCGACGAGGCGCTGCTCAGTCGGCGCAGTGACGACCCCGAGCAGGTGTGGCCGTGGCAGCGGCACCGGCTCGTCGTCGCGTCGCCGGTCATCCGGGACGGCGACGTCGTCGCGGTCGTGGTCACCGACTCGCCCACGGGCCAGATGCGTTCACGGATCCTGTCCGGCTGGCTGGTCATCGCCGCGGGCGAGACGGCCGCGATGCTGCTGGCCGTCGGTGCCGCCCTGCGGCTGACGGGCTGGGTGCTCAGACCCGTCCGGGTTCTGGACGCCACGACGCACGACATCGCCACGGGACGCCTGAAGTCCCGGGTCGCGGCGGCCGGCGGACCGCCGGAACTCCGCAGGCTCGCCCGATCGTTCAACGAAATGGCGGACAACGTCGAGGCCGTGCTGGAGCAGCAGCGCGCCTTCGTCGCCGACGCCTCGCACCAACTGCGCAACCCGCTGTCCGCACTGCTGCTGCGCATCGAACTGCTCGCCCTCGAACTCCCCGAGGGCAACGAGGAGATCGCCTCGGTCCAGGCCGAGGGCAAGCGCCTGGCACAGGTCCTGGACGACCTGCTCGACCTGGCGCTGGCCGAGCACGCCGAGGCCGACCTGAGCCTCACGGACATCGGAGCGCTGACCGCCGAGCGCGTCGCCGCCTGGGCGCCGACCGCCGAGGCCAGGGGCGTCCGGCTGGTCGGGGACTGCCCGCCCACGACCGCCTGGGCGGACCCGGTGACGTTGTCCAGCGCACTGGACGCGGTGATCGACAACGCGGTGAAGTTCACGCCGAAGGACGAGCGCGTCGAGGTCACCGTCGCCTCCAACGGCGACACCTCGACGATCGTGGTCGCCGACGGCGGACCCGGCCTGACCGACGAGGAGCTCACCCGCGTCGGCGACCGCTTCTGGCGCAGCAGCCGCCACCAGAACGTCAAGGGCTCCGGCCTCGGCCTGTCCATCACGCGCGCCCTGCTCGCGGCGGCCGGCGGCTCCATCGCGTACGGCCATCATGAGCCGCACGGGCTGAAGGTGACGGTGACCCTGCCGAGGACCGGACCTACGGCTTGACCGAGCGGTAGTAGCGCCGGGCACCCTCGTGCAGCGGCAGCGGGTCGGTGTAGATCGCCGTGCGCAGGTCGACCAGCTGGGCGGAGTGGACGTGGGCGCCGATGCGATCACGGCTCTTGAGCACCGTGCGGGTCAGCCACTCGGTGAGCTCGGGATCCATGTCCGTGCGGGTGATCAGCACGTTGGACACCGCCATCGTCGGCACGGTGGCCCCGTTCTGGGCGGTGCCGTAGGCCGACTCCGGCATGTTGGTGGAGCGGTAGTAGTGGGTGGCCCGGCCCTGGCGGTGCAGCTCGGACACGAAGTCGGCATCGATCGGGACGAACCGGAAGTCGAACGTGTCCGCGAGCTGCTTCAGGCCGTCCGTCGGCAGTCCACCGGACCAGAAGAACGCGTCGATCTCGTCCCGCTTCAGCCGGTTCGGCCCGGTGTCGATGCCGTCGGACAGCGGCGTGATGTCCTGCTGCGCGTCGATGCCCGCCGTCTTGAGCACCCGGGTCGCGATCAGCCGCACACCTGAGCGGGGAGGCCCTATGGCAACCCGCCGGCCGCGCAGGTCGGCGACGGACTGGATGTCCGAGCCGCGCGGGACGACGAGATGCACATAGTCGTCGTACAGGCGGGCGACCCCGCGCAGCCGCTCGGCGCCGGGCCCGTTGTTGAGCTCGTACGTCTCCACCGCGTCCGCCGCGGCGATCGTGAAGTCGACCTCGCCGGTCGCCACGCGCGCGACGTTCTCCTGCGAACCGTCGCTGGTCATCAGCTGCACCTCGAGGTTCGGCATGTCCTTGGCGAGCTCGGTGCGCAGCAGGGTGCCGTACCGCTGGTAGACCCCGCGCGGTGTGCCGGTGCTGAAGGTGATCGTCCCGCTCGGCGGCTCCTCGCCCAGCGGGAGCAGCCACCACAGCAGCAGCCCGAAGGCGACGAAGCCGGCGGCCGCGCCCTGCAGGGCCCGGCGTCTGCCGATACGGGACAACACCTTGGACATGCGCGCGATCCTGCCAGCCCGTACGCCGTGCTGACCAGGGCCGGAATCACACGGGGTTGTCAGAGGCGGCCGTTAGAGTCGGCGTATGAGCTCCTCGCCCGCCGACCTGGTCCGTGAATTCCACCTCGCCTTCGGCCTCGACGTCCGCACCGCCCCGACGCAGATCCCGCAGGCGCTGGCCGCGCACCGCGGTGAACTGCTGGCGGAGGAGGCCGCGGAGGTCGCCGAGGTGTCGGTGACCGGACCGCTCGACCGGCTCGCGCACGAACTGGCCGACGTCGTCTACGTGGCGTACGGCACGGCGCTCGTGCACGGCATCGACCTGGACGAGGTCATAGCCGAGATCCACCGTTCCAACATGACCAAGCTGGGCCCCGACGGCCAGGTCGCCCGCCGCGCCGACGGCAAGGTCCTCAAGGGGGAGCACTACGAGGCGCCGGACGTGACAGAGGTTCTGCGCCGCCAGGGGTGGGAGCCCGGCGGCGCGTGAGCGGGCGGGGCGGCTCAGTCGCCCCACCCTCAGTCCCCCACCGGTGCCTCCGTTCTGGCATCCTCCGGCGGCCGTACCGGCCTCGGCGTGTCCTTGCCTTCCTTGCCGCCCCGGAATCGGCGGCTCCAGCGCATGGCGAGCGGCTCGGTGTACCGCGCGGTGATTGGGCCGAGGACCACCAGGATGAGGACGTACGCCGTGGCCAGGGGACCCAGCGACGGTTCGATGCCGGCGGTGACCGCCAGCCCGGCGATCACGATCGAGAACTCACCGCGGGCCACCAGAGCTCCGCCCGTGCGCCAGCGGCCCCGCACGGAGATCCCGGCCCGCCGCGCCGCCCAGTAGCCGGTGGCGATCTTCGTGAGGGCGGTGACGGCGGCCAGCGCCAGGGCGGGCAGCAGGACGGGCGGGATGCTCGCCGGGTCGGTGTGCAGCCCGAAGAAGACGAAGAAGACCGCGGCGAACAGGTCCCGCAAGGGACTCAGCAACGTGTGGGCGCCCTCCGCGACCTCCCCGGACAGCGCGATGCCCACCAGGAACGCGCCCACCGCCGCGGACACCTGGAGCTGCTGGGCCACACCCGCGACGAGGATCGTCAGGCCCAGCACGACGAGCAGCAGCTTCTCCGGATCGTCGCTGGAGACGAACCGTGAAATGACCCGGCCGTAGCGCACGGCCGCGAACAGGACGAGCCCGGCCACACCCAGCGCGATCGCCAGCGTCACGCTGCCGGCCGCCAGCCCGGCCCCGGCCACCACCGCGGTGACGATGGGCAGGTACACGGCCATCGACAGGTCCTCCAGGACGAGGACACTGAGGATCACTGGTGTCTCCCGGTTGCCGATCCGGCCCAGCTCGCCGAGCACCTTGGCGATGACTCCGGACGACGAGATCCAGGTGACGCCCGCCAGCACCACGGCGGCCACCGGACCCCAGCCCAGCAGCAACGCAGCGGCGGCACCCGGAAGGGCGTTGAGCGCGCAGTCGACGAGCCCGGCCGGATAGTGGGCCTTGAGGTTGGTGACGAGATCGCTGGCCGTGTACTCGAGGCCGAGCATCAACAGCAGCAGGATGACGCCGATCTCGGCGCCGGTGGCGATGAACTCCTCACTCGCTCCGAGCGGCAGCAGTCCGCCCTCGCCGAAGGCCAGCCCGGCCAGTAGATAGAGCGGGATGGCGGAGAATCCCAGCCGGCCGGCCAGCCGCCCGAGCAGACCGAGGCCCAGGAGCAGGGAACCGAACTCGATCAGCAGGATCGCTGAGTGCACCGGTTCACTCCCGCCCGAGAATCGCGGCGGCGGCCTCGACGCCCTCGCGGGTGCCGATGACGATGAGGATGTCTCCGCCCGCGAGCCGGAAGTCCGGCGCGGGGGACGGGATCGCGTCGGCCCGGCGCAGCACGGCCACGACGGACGCGCCGGTCTCGGTCCGCATCCGGGTGTCGCCCAGAACCCGCCCGTTCCAGTGGGAGGTCGCGCCTACCTCGATGCGCTCGGCCACCAGGCCCAGGTCCGTCGTGTAGAGCAGGCTGGTGCTGTGGTGGGACGGCTGCAGTGCATCGATCAGCGCGCTGGCCTCGGCGCCGGTGAGCCGAAGCGACTGGGCGCAGGAGTCAGGGTCGTCGGCCCGGTACACGTTGACCGACCGGGTGCCGTCGCGGTGGGCCACCACGGACAGGTGGCGGTGTTCCCGGGTCACCAGGTCGTACTGGACCCCGATCCCCGGCAGCGGCGTCGCCCTCAGGCGTGGAGCAGACACGTTTCTTCCCCTTGTTGATCGTTCCTGCGCTCCAGGGCTTCCCGGCCCCGGAACACTGCGCCGAGCCGCCATGCTGTCATCCGCCCGTACGGTGGTGACATGGGTGTCAGCACGGATGGACGGGGCCGACGAGGAGCGGAGAGGCTGGTCAGGGCTGTGCCGTCGATTGAGGCGGGGGAGCGGTCGGCCGGCGTTGCGTTGCCGAACGTCATGACCGGGAGAGGAGTCACCAGAGGCGTGTCGCTGTTCTGGCGGATCTTCTCCCTGAACGCCGCCGGCCTGATCGTGGCCGCCGCCCTGCTGCTTGGCCCGGTCACCGTGTCGACGCCGGTGCTGCCGGGCGAGGCGTTGGTCGTCATCGGCGGGCTCGCCGCGCTGCTGGCGGTCAACGCGGTCGTGCTGCGGGTCGGGCTGGCCCCGCTGGCCGTCCTGGGCCGCGCCATGGCCACGGCGGACCTGCTACGGCCGGGTACCCGGGCCGAGGTCGCCGGCCCCGTGGAGGCGGCGACGCTCATCACGACGTACAACACGATGCTCGACCGACTCGAGACCGAACGCGCCACCAGCGCCGCCCGCGCGCTGTCCGCCCAGGAGAGCGAACGCCACCGCATCGCCCGTGAACTCCACGACGAGGTCGGCCAGACTCTGACCGCCGTGCTCCTCCAGCTCAAGCGGCTCGCGGACCGGGCCCCCGAAGAGTTGCGGGACGAAGTGGGCCACGCCCAGGAAGCCACCCGCGCCGGTCTCGACGAGATCCGGCGTATCGCCCGCCGCCTGCGCCCCGGTGTCCTCGAGGAACTCGGCCTGGCCAGTGCCCTGCGCGCGCTCGCGACCGAGTTCACCGCGCACGGACTGACCGTGCGCCACGACGTCCGGGGCGATCTCCCTCCGCTCCCCCAGGAGACCGAACTGGTGGTCTACCGGGTCGCCCAGGAAGGCCTCACCAACACCGCCCGGCACTCGGGCGCCGACCGCGCCGAACTCCGGCTGGAGCCGGTCGCCGACGGTGTCGAGCTCCTCGTACGCGACAACGGCAACGGTCTCGGTGCGAGGCCGGAAGGAGCCGGAATCGGCGGGATGCGTGAGCGTGCGCTGCTGGTCGGCGCGGTGCTCACCCTCGAACCGGCGCCCGAGCAGGGCACCGACGTACGTCTGCGGATACCGCTCACGGCCGGGAGCAGCTGATGTCGTCCCCGATCCGGGTCCTGCTCGCCGACGACCACACGCTCGTACGCCGTGGGGTGCGCCTCATCCTGGACGGCGAACCGGATCTGACGGTCGTCGCCGAGGCGGGCGACGGCGCCGAGGCAGTCGCGCTCGCGCGCGCGGGCGAGGTGGACCTGGCCGTCCTGGATGTCGCGATGCCCCGCATGACCGGTCTGCAGGCGGCCCGGGAACTCTCACAGCGACTGCCCGCCCTGCGCATCCTGATCCTCACGATGTACGACAACGAGCAGTACTTCTTCGAGGCCCTGCGGGCCGGAGCCTGCGGCTACGTCCTGAAGTCCGTCGCCGACCGCGACCTCGTCGACGCCTGCCGGGCGGCGATGCGCGACGAACCGTTCATCTACCCCGGCGCCGAGCGTGCCCTCGTCCGCTCCTACCTGGACCGCCTGCACCGCGGAGACGGCCTGCCCGCGCGGGCCATCACCGAGCGCGAGGAGGAGATCCTCAAGCTCGTCGCCGAGGGCCACTCATCCAAGGAGATCGGCGAGCTGCTCTTCATCAGCGTGAAGACGGTCGAACGCCACCGCGCCAACCTCCTGCACAAACTCGGCATGCGCGACCGCCTGGAACTCACCCGCTACGCGATCCGCTCCGGGCTCGTCGAGCCGTGACCGCCTGAACTCGCCGGGGACGCCGTCCGCACCGGCACTCATGGCAGTGCCGCATCGTCCGGCGGGAAGCCGTATCGCCCCAGCAGCCGGACGAAGCAGGCCGCGCTCAGCACCCGCAACTGCTCCAGCCCCGACGCGGTGCGCTCGAAGCACACCACCTGCTCGTGTCCGCCCGGCCCGATCGGCTGCACCAGCCGACCGCCCGGCCGCACCTGCGCGACCAGCGGCGCGGGCACCTCCGGGAACGCGGCCGACACGAGGACCGCGTCGTACGGAGCACGGTCCGGCACGCCGCCACTACCGTCACCGACCCGCAGCTCCACGTTCCGCACGCCCTGGCGTGCGAGATCCGCGCGCGCCTGCGCGGCGATGTCGGGCCGCATCTCGATGCTGACCACGTCAGCGGCCAGCCGGGCGAGCAGCGCGGTCTGGAAGCCCAGACCGGTACCGACCTCGAGGACGTGTTCGCCCCCGCCCAGAGCAAGGCTCTCGATCATCATGGCGGACAGCGACGGCTGCGTGGTGACCTGTCCCTGCCCGATGGCAACGGGTACGTCCCGGTAGGCGGCGGCCACCTGACCGGGCGGGACGAATCCCGCCCGGGGCGTCGTTCGCACGGCCTCCAGCAGCCGCTCGTCCCTGATCCCGGCGGCTCTGAGGGCTCGCACGAGGTCCTCGGGCTCCCTGGGGACGGTCACCACACCACCAGGCTAGGCGCCCCGCCCGGTCAGTCGGTGAAGCGTTTGACGAAGGCGAGTGCGGTCTCGGCGACCTCATGCCAGCCGTTGTCGATGGTGAGGGCATGGCCGCGCCCGGGCATTTCGGTGATCTCGGTCACCGCGTGCTCGTTGCGGGCCTGCTTCTTGTACGAGGCGTTCGCGATGGCCCATGGCACGGTGTGGTCCTTCTCGCCGGAAATGATCAGGAGAGGGCCGCGTTCGGGTGCGAGGGTGTCGACCTTCACCTCGGTCCACGGGTTGATGTTGGCGACGGCCGCCTGGAACAGCGGCTCGCCCGGCGCGGGTACGGCGAACCGCTCGTACAGCTCCTTGGCCTCCTCCTCGCTCACCGCGTTGGCGAAGGAGTAACGGAACTGGTCGTAGGTGAGCGGCACCGCGCGGTGGTAGTTCGCCGGGTTGCCCAGGATGGCGCTCGCGGCGCGCAGCGACGAGATCGGCAGCGGCAGCACACCGCGGAAGGGTGCAGGGTCGATGGCGACGGACGCCGCCGACAGCCCGCGGCCGGCGATCATCTGGGTGATGAGGCCGCCGAAGGAATGGCCAATGACGACGGGCGTGCGCTCCAACTTTCCGATGAGGTCCGCGAAGTGGTCGGCGACCTGACCGACGCTCTTGCCCGCGAAGACCTCGGGGTGCGCGTTGGCCTCGGCCACGGTGTCGGGGTCGTCGGGCCAGCCGGGGGTCAGGGGCGCGTATCCGGCCTCTTCGAAGACCGCCGCCCAGCGGTCCCAACTGCTGGGCAGCAGCCACAGACCGTGGACGAACACGACGGGAGTGCGGTCGCCCGCGTTGATGCGCGCGATCTGCTCGAGGTCATTGACTGTCGACATGGAGGGGTCCTCACTCGGGAAGGGCGACACGGGCTCAGGCTGAGGTGACAGTGCGCCCGGCGGTCTTGATCGGACCGGCCACCGCGCGTCCGGACGGCTGTGGAGCGGGATCAGGCCGCACGCTATGACGGCAGGGTTCGCGCGGATTGCCCGTGCGCGCACGGCGTTGTGCCGTCGGTGCACGGAAGCGGACCGCCGCGTTCGGCGTCTCACAGCCGACGCCCCACGGTCAGTTCACGGCGGCGGAAGAGGCTCTCCCAGGACCGCCTACTCTTGAGGCATGACCAGCAGCAGCGACCGGAGCCCCGCAGTGGACGTTCAAGCACCCAAGAGCTACGAAATCCGCACCTACGGGTGCCAGATGAACGTCCATGATTCCGAGCGACTGGCCGGTCTGCTGGAGGACGCCGGCTATGTGCGCGCGCCGGAGGGGTCGGACGGCGACGCGGACGTCGTCGTCTTCAACACCTGCGCCGTACGCGAGAACGCCGACAACCGGCTGTACGGCAACCTCGGGCACCTCGCGCCGAAGAAGGCCAAGCGGCCCGGCATGCAGATCGCGGTCGGCGGCTGCCTCGCGCAGAAGGACCGCGACACCATCGTGAAGCGGGCGCCCTGGGTGGACGTCGTCTTCGGCACGCACAACATCGGCAAGCTGCCGGTCCTGCTGGAACGCGCGCGTGTCCAGGAAGAGGCACAGGTCGAGATCGCCGAGTCGCTCGAAGCCTTCCCGTCGACGCTGCCGACGCGGCGCGAGAGCGCCTACGCGGCCTGGGTGTCGATCTCCGTCGGCTGCAACAACACCTGCACCTTCTGCATCGTCCCGGCGCTGCGCGGCAAGGAGAAGGACCGCCGCCCCGGCGACATCCTGGCCGAGGTCGAGGCGCTGGTCGCCGAGGGTGTCTCGGAGATCACGCTGCTCGGCCAGAACGTCAACGCGTACGGCTCCGACATCGGCGACCGCGAGGCCTTCAGCAAGCTGCTGCGGGCCTGCGGGAAGATCGAGGGCCTGGAGCGCGTCCGCTTCACCTCTCCGCACCCGCGCGACTTCACCGACGACGTCATCGCCGCCATGGCCGAGACGCCGAACGTGATGCCGCAGCTGCACATGCCGCTCCAGTCCGGCTCGGACACCGTCCTGAAGGCGATGCGCCGCTCCTACCGTCAGGAGCGCTACCTCGGGATCATCGAGAAGGTCCGCGCCGCCATCCCGCACGCCGCGATCACCACCGACATCATCGTGGGCTTCCCGGGCGAGACGGAGGAGGACTTCGAGCAGACCCTGCACGTGGTGCGCGAGGCCCGCTTCGCCCAGGCGTTCACCTTCCAGTACTCCAAGCGCCCCGGCACTCCGGCCGCCGAGATGGACAACCAGATCCCCAAGGAGGCCGTCCAGGCGCGCTACGAGCGTCTCGTCGTCCTCCAGGAGGAGATCTCCTGGGACGAGAACAAGAAGCAGGTCGGCCGCACCCTGGAGCTGATGGTCGCCGAGGGAGAGGGCCGCAAGGACGGCGCCACCCACCGACTCTCCGGCCGCGCCCCCGACAACCGGCTGGTCCACTTCACCAAGCCGGAGCAGGAGGTACGCCCCGGCGACGTGGTCACCGTCGAGGTCACCTACGCCGCCCCGCACCACCTCCTCGCCGAGGGCCCCGTCCTCGACGTACGCCGCACGCGCGCGGGTGACGCCTGGGAGAAGCGGAACGCAGCTCAGGCGGCCAAGCCGGCCGGTGTGCTGCTCGGGCTGCCGAAGGTCGGCGTGCCCGCGCCGCTGCCGGTCGCCTCCGGCAGCGGCTGCGGCTGCGACTGACCTCGCACCTCGGCGGAGCAGGTCCCACGCGCGCGTGGCACCCTCTTCGGAGCTACTCTGCCGATCATGCTTGTCGCCGCCGCAGTATGCCCCTGCCCGCCGCTCCTCGTGCCCGACATCGCCTCGGGTGCCGCACCCGAGCTGGATGCTGCTCGTGCCGCGTGCACTGACGCCGTAGGGCTGCTCGCCGCTGCCCGGCCCGACCGGCTGGTGGTCGTGGGGCCCGAGCTCGCGGGCGGTGCCGAGTCGTACCTGACGTATCCGGAGGGCACCCGAGGCTCGTTCCGTGGCTTCGGCGTGGGACTCGATGTACGGCTGGGCCGGGAGAAGGCTGCCGACGCGGACGTGCAGCGTGAGCTTCCGCCTTCGCTCGCGGTCGCGGCATGGCTGCTGGAGCGGACCGGATGGTCGGACGCACCGATCGAGGGACTCGGCGTGGGGGAACCGCTCGGGCCCGAGCGGTGTATCGATATCGGAAGGGACATAGCCGCGCGGGCCGAGCGGGTGGCCCTGCTGGTGATGGGCGACGCCAGCGCGTGCCGTTCGCTGAAGGCGCCGGGCTATCTCGACGAGCGGGCGGAGCCCTTCGACGCGGCGGTCGCGCGTGCGCTGGGGGCGGCGGACGTCGCGGCCCTCGAGGCGCTGGACGTGGGACTGGCGCGGCAGCTGAAGGCATCGGGCCGGGCGCCCTGGCAGGTGCTCGCGGGCGCGGCCGAGGGCACCGGGCTCGCGGGCGCGCTGCTGTATGAGGACGCGCCGTACGGGGTGGGGTACGTGGTGGCGGCCTGGTCGTAGAGGGCGTTCGGAAACAGCGGGGCGTTCGGAAACGCGGCGGAGGCGTCCGGCCACGGCGAACGGCCGGGAGCTTTCTGCTCCGCGGCCGCCCGTCGTGTGCCGTGTGCCCTTCAGGAGACCGGTGGCGGTGGGCCCGGCGGTGTGGCGGGGCCTTCTCCCGCGTCGGTGCGGTCCTTGTGCGCGAGTCGGTCCATGGCGCCCTTGGCCTTGTCGGTGCCCGTGTGGATCCTGTCGCTGTACTTGCCCTTGGTCCGCTCGTCGACGACCTTCGCGGCCTTGTCGATGCCGTGCTGGATCTTGTCCTCGTGCTTCTGCGCGAGATCAGAGACCTTGTCCTTGGCCGGGGTGAGCTTGGCCTTCAGATTGTCCAAGAGTCCCATGGTTCACCTTCCCTCGCGGGAACTCTACGTGTGGGCGCTCTCGTCGGCCTCGCTGTCGGCCGCCTTCCCGGCCGACTGCTGCTGGGGGATCCCGACCGCCTCCGGGCCGGTGCCGTCGCCCTCGTCCGTCGCCGTGGTCGTCTCCGTACCGGCCCCGGCTTCGGCCTCCGCCTCCGTCGTCCCCTTCGCTTCCCCAGCCTCATCCGCCTCGGACCCCGCCGACGGCGTGTCGGCCTGGGTCTCGGCGGTCGCCGCCTCCTCCTTGGCCTTCGACCTTCGGAGAAGTCGCGCAAAAACGCCCATATCAACTCCATACGTTACTCGTGCGGGCGAAATCCCGCGTAGCCCGGTGCGTCCGGTTGCATCGCCCGGGTCACCGCCTCTGTGCACTGGCGGCGAGAACCTCGCAACGGGCAACGACCCCGGACTCCCGCCGTCACGTAACTCGTTCGAGGGCGGGGCGGAAGGTTTGCGAGACTGGTGCAGTGAGTAGCGCACCCCCCACGCCCCGCGTCATCGCCGTCGTCGGACCGACCGCGGCAGGAAAGTCCGATCTGGGTATCCACCTAGCCCGGGAACTCGGTGGGGAGGTCGTCAACGCCGACTCCATGCAGCTCTACCGAGGGATGGACATCGGCACCGCCAAGCTGACGCCCGAGGAGCGGGCCGGCATCCCGCACCACCTCCTGGACATCTGGGACGTCACCGTCACGGCCTCCGTCGCCGAGTACCAGCGGCTCGCCCGGGAGCGGATCGACGCGCTGCTCGACCAGGGCCGCTGGCCGATCCTGGTCGGCGGGTCCGGCCTGTACGTCCGCGGGGCCGTCGACAACCTGGAGTTCCCCGGCACCGACCCCGAGGTCAGGGCCCTGCTGGAGGAGGAACTCGCACTGCGCGGCTCCGGCGCGCTGCACGCCCGTCTCGCCGCCGCGGATCCCGAGGCGGCGCGCGCGATCCTGCCCAGCAACGGCCGTCGTATCGTCCGGGCGCTGGAGGTGATCGAGATCACCGGCAGGCCCTTCACCGCCAACCTCCCCGGCCATGACTCCGTCTACGACACCGTGCAGATCGGCGTCGACGTGGCGCGTCCCGAGCTGGACGAGCGCATCGCCCGCCGGGTCGACCGGATGTGGGAGGCGGGGCTGGTCGAGGAAGTGCGCGCACTGGAGGCGCAGGGGTTGCGCGAGGGGCGTACGGCGTCGCGTGCGCTCGGCTACCAGCAGGTTCTCGCGGCGCTCGCCGGCGAGTGCACGCTGGACGAGGCGCGGGTCGAGACCGTCCGTGCCACCAAGCGCTTCGCGCGCCGTCAGGATTCGTGGTTCAGACGGGATCCCCGGGTGCACTGGCTGAGTGGGGCTGCGGCGGATCTCACGGAACTTCCGCACCTCGCTCTGGCGTTGGTCGAACGACCGGTTACAGCCTGATCACGTGATGGCATCGGGACGCTCCGGCCGTCATCCGGGCCTCCGGCGCCATGCCATCATCGAGCTTCGATCGACCAAGTGGAGTCCAAGTTGGGAGGGCGCGTGGCGATGGAGGCCGGCCCTCGCGACACCGCACAAGGCCCCGAGCGCGCCACCACCGAGCGTGGCGAACCGGAGCGGGACGCCGACGGCCGTCTGAGCCCCGACGGGCTCGACGAGACACCGGACGGCATGACCGACGACGGCCCCGAGCCCGACGAGATGTTCGTCGGCGGGCCCGAGGTCGAGGTCGAACTGCGTCCCCAGCGCCGACTGCGCCTGTGGCAGCTCGCGCCCATCGTGGGCCTGGCCGCGCTCGGCTCCCTGATGTTCGCGTTCCCGCTGGCCTTCGACTTCGGTGACAGCGGGGCCGTGATCGCCATGCTGGGGCTGCTGATCTGCTCCTGTGCGGCCGGGTGGGGCATGATGGCCGCGCGCAGGGTGGGCTACACCTGGCCGGGGCTGCCGCAGCGGGGATCGGGCCGGCGCCCGGACTGGCGGGTGGTGCTGGCCTACATGATCGTGGTCGCCGCCGTGGTGGTGCTGGCCGTCTGGCGAGTGGCCCGGCTCCGCTGACCGGCTGGCTGGCGCGTGACCGGGTGGGTTGCTCCGCTGACGAGCCGGCCGCATGGTGACCAGGCGGGGCGCTCCATGATCAGCCGGTCGCCGCGTAACCGCGTGGGTCGCTCCCGCTGACGAGCTGGGCCGTCGCGTGACCGCCTGGGTCGCACCGTGACCACATGGCCGCGCGCCATGACGTGGGCCGCGCGCCGTGACCTGGGCCACGAGCCGTGACCATCTGGCCTGCCCGTGATCCCCGGCTGTCATACCCACCCCGTACGATCGAGGAATGAGCACGCGGATCGCCTTCCTCAAGGGGCACGGCACCGAGAACGACTTCGTGATCGTCCCGGACCCCGAGAACACCCTTGACCTGCCCCCGGCCGCCGTCGCCGCCCTGTGCGACCGTCGTGCGGGCATCGGCGGTGACGGGCTGCTGCACGTCGTGCGGTCCGCCGCACACCCCGAGGCCAGGGAGATGGCGGCCGAGGCCGAGTGGTTCATGGACTACCGCAACGGCGACGGATCCATCGCGGAGATGTGCGGCAACGGCGTGCGTGTGTTCGCGCGCTACCTCCAGCATGCCGGGCATGTGGCCGAAGGGGACATCGCCATCGCCACGCGTGGGGGCGTGAAGACCGTGCACCTCGCCAAGGACGGTGACATCACTGTCGGCATGGGCAAGGCGCTGCTCCCCGACGGGGACGTCACGGTGAGCGTGGGCGAGCGCAGCTGGCCCGCGCGGAACGTGAACATGGGCAACCCGCACGCGGTCGCCTTCGTCGAGGACCTCGCCCAGGTCGGCGACCTGTTCGCGCCGCCGCCGTTCAGCCCGGCCTCCGCCTACCCGGACGGGGTGAACGTCGAGTTCGTCGTCGACCGCGGCCTCCGGCACGTCGCGATGCGCGTGCACGAGCGCGGCGCCGGCGAGACCCGCTCCTGCGGCACGGGCGCATGCGCCGTCGCCGTGGCGACCGCCCGGCGGGACGGCGCCGACCCGGCCGTCACCGGGACTCCGGTGACGTACACCGTCGATGTCCTCGGCGGACGCCTCGTGATCACCGAACGGCCCGACGGCGAGATCGAGATGACCGGCCCCGCGGTGATCGTCGCCGAGGGCGAGATCGACGGGGAGTGGCTGGCGGGCGCCGTCCGCTGAAAGGGCGGCCCTGGAGCGCGTGTTCGACGCCAGGCCCGCTCCAACTCACGCTGTTGGCAGCCGTAAACCTCCAAACCCTCGCTCGAATGGGTGATCCGTTTCACGCTCGGCGAGAGGCGGTCCGTCGCGCGTGATGGGCTCGGTAGCATCAAGCACCGGCCCGGACGGGGGAGAAGACGCCGACCCCTGAGCCGTGTCCGCCATGGGGCACCCCGTTCGCCGGTCCACGCAGCCGGAGGTGCCCATGAGTGCGGAGGCCACGAACCCTGCGAGCCCAGGCGCGGTGACGGGCCCCGCGACAGGCCCGGTGGCGCCCGCGGCGCCGCGCCGCAGGTCGCTCCCCCGGATCGATCTGCGCCGACTGGGGCGCGCCGCGCTGCTCGGCTCCGCCACCCGCGATCGACTGCCCGACGCCATCGGCCACGTGGTCGACGCGCACCGCGCCCACCACCCCGACGCCGACCTGGAACCCCTGCGCCGCGCCTACGTACTCGCGGAGTCCTCGCACCGCGGCCAGATGCGCAAGAGCGGCGAGCCGTACATCACGCACCCGCTCGCCGTCACCCTGATCCTCGCCGAACTCGGGGCAGAAACCACCACGTTGACCGCCTCTCTCCTCCACGACACCGTCGAGGACACTGAGGTGACCCTCGATCAGGTCGGCGAGCAGTTCGGCGAGGAGGTCCGCTATCTCGTCGACGGCGTCACGAAGTTGGAGAAGGTCGACTACGGGGCGGCCGCCGAGCCCGAGACCTTCCGCAAGATGCTCGTCGCCACCGGAAACGACGTCCGCGTGATGTCGATCAAACTCGCCGACCGGCTGCACAACATGCGCACGCTCGGCGTGATGCGCCCCGAGAAACAGGCCCGGATCGCGAAGGTCACCCGGGACGTTCTCATTCCGCTCGCCGAACGGCTCGGTGTCCAGGCGCTCAAGACCGAACTCGAGGACCTGGTGTTCGCCATCCTCCACCCCGAGGAGTACGAACACACCCGGGAGTTGATCGTCGAGAACGCGGCGCGCCCCGACGACCCCCTCGCCGAGATCGCCGACGAGATGCGCAGCGTGCTGCGCGAGGCCGGCATCCAGGCCGAAGTCCTCATCCGGCCCCGGCACTTCGTCTCCCTGCACCGCGTCTCCCGCAAGCGCGGCCGACTGCGCGGCACCGACTTCGGCCGCATCCTGGTCCTGGTGAACGAGGACGCCGACTGCTACGGCGTCCTGGGCGAACTGCACACCTGTATGACGCCCGTCGTATCGGAGTTCAAGGACTTCATCGCCGTACCGAAGTTCAACCTGTACCAGTCGCTGCACACCGCAGTCGCCCTTCCCCGGGCCCGACCGGACTCGCCGGGGGGCACCGCCATGGACCGTCAGGTCGTCGAGGTCCTCATCCGCACCCACCAGATGCACAAGGTCGCCGAGGCCGGCGTCGTGGCGCTCGGCAATCCCTACGCTCCTCCTTCGGAGGAGCAGTCCCCGGCCGACGGCGAGCGCGTCGACCCCACCCGGCCCGGCTGGCTCTCCCGCCTCCTCGACTGGCAGCAGTCCGCACCCGACCCCGACACCTTCTGGTCCACCCTGCGCGAGGACCTCGCCCAGGACCGCGAGATCACCGTCTTCCGCCCCGACGGCGGCACGCTCGGCCTGCCCGAGGGCGCCACCTGCGTGGACGCCGCGTACGCGCAGTACGGCGAGGACGCGCACGCATGCATCGGCGCGCGGGTCAACGGCCGCCTGGCGACGCTGAGCACGGTCCTGAAGGATGGCGACACAGTCCAACTCCTCATGGGCCAGGACCCCGCCTCCGAGCCCTCCCGGGAGTGGCTGGAGCACGCACACACGCCCGCCGCCCGCATCGCCATCCAGCGCTGGCTCGCGACCCATCCGGCGCCCGCCGCAGCGGACGCCGAGACGCCGACCCGGACACCCCCCGTCGCCGAAGCCGCCCCCCGGCGTGCCGTCGACGGTCCCGCACCGCGCACCGCAGCCGACGCCGTCGTCGTCGACCGGCCCGGCGCGAGCGTGCGACTCGCCGGCTGCTGTACGCCCGTACCGCCCGACGAGGTCACCGCGTTCGTCGTGCGCGGGGGAGCGGTGACCGTGCACCGCGTCGGGTGTGCCGCGGTGGCCCGGATGAAGAGTGCGGGGCGCGCCGAGGTCGGCGTGCGCTGGGGAGACACCGCGGAGTGCCGCGTCACCCTCGTCGCCGAATCGTTCGGCCGACCGCATCTCCTCGCCGACCTCACCGAGGCCATCGCTCTCGAGGGCGCCGAGATCGTCTCGGCCACCGTCGAACCCCCGAGCCAGCAGCGTGTCCGCCACACGTACACGCTCCTGCTCGCGGACGCGGCCCAGCTGCCCTCCCTCATGCGCGCGATGCGCAATGTGCCGGGGGTGTACGACGTGAGCCGGGCGCAGCATCACGCGCCGACGTGGTGAGGCTCGCGGGGCGTGCACGGCGTGAGCTGCCGCGCCCGAGCCGTCCCGACGCCCCTTGAGTCACGTACAGGGCCCGTTCGGGTGGGCCCTGGCGCGCGTCGTTGCCGTGCGGTACGGGCGTGCTGGTAGCCGTGGGGTCCATGCTGCTCACCACCCCTGACAGGGCTTCCCTGTCCGGCGCCGCCGCGCCCCGACCTCGCACCAGGCCCACCAAGGCCACCCGAGGTGTCAAGGCGGCGCTGCTCGCCTCCGCCGTGTCCGTGTGCCTCGTCGCCGCGAGCACCCCGCCGACCCCGCTGGGCGTCGGCGACCGTCTCTTCCCGCACCTGGGGAACCCGGGGTACGACGTGGCGTCGTACGACCTCTCCCTCACCTACTCCGGCAGCAATGACAAGCCCCTCCAGGCGGTCACCACGATCGACGCCTGGACCACCGCCCCGCTGGAGCACGTCAACCTCGACTTCGCCCGCGGTGCGGTCCGCTCGGTCGAGATCGACGGTGAGCCGGCCACGTACGCGGCGGCCGGCGAGGACCTCGTGGTCACGCCGGAGAAGCCGTTGCCCGGGGGGCAGTGGATGCGGATCACGGTCCGGCACACCAGCGACCCCGTGCCCGTCGGCGGCCGGGAGGGCGGCTGGGTGCGCACCGCCGACGGACTCGTCATGGCCAACCAGGCCGACGCCGCCCACCTGGTGTTCCCGAGCAACGACCACCCCTCCGACAAGGCACTGTTCACCATCCGGGTCACCGCGCCCAAGGGCTTCACGGCCGTCGCCAACGGCCTGCCCACCAGCGTGGAACGGGCCGGCGCCGCGACCAGATGGACGTACCGGACCCAGCACCCCATGGCCACCGAACTCGCCCAGGTCTCCATCGGCCGCTCCACGGTGCTGCACCGCAAGGGCCCGCACGGACTGCCCGTCCGGGACGTCGTGCCCGCCGAGCACAAGGCGTCCCTCGAACCGTGGCTGAAGAAGACCCCCGACCAGATCGCCTGGATGGAGAGCAAGGTCGGCCGCTACCCCTTCGAGACGTACGGCGTCCTCGCGGCCGACGCCTCCACGGGCTTCGAACTCGAGACGCAGACGCTCTCTCTCTTCGAGAGAGAGCTCTTCACCGATCCGGCCTTCCCCAAGTGGTACGTCGACTCGATCATGGTCCATGAACTGGCCCACCAGTGGTTCGGCAACAGCGTCGGTCCGCGCACCTGGTCCGAGCTGTGGCTCAACGAGGGGCACGCGACCTGGTACGAGGCGCTCTACGCGGAGGAGAAGTCGGGCAAGTCCCTGGAAGCGCGGATGCGGGCGGCGTACGGCGCCTCCGACCGCTGGCGCGCGTCCGGCGGCCCGCCCGCCGCCCCGAAGGCGCCCGAACCCGGCAGCCGGCTGGGCATCTTCCGGCCGATCGTCTACGACGGAGCCGCCCTGGTCCTCTACGCCCTCCGCCAGGAGATCGGACGTCCCGCCTTCGAGCGCCTGGAACGAGCCTGGGTCAGCCGCCACAAGGACGCCACGGCGACCACCGCCGACTTCGTGGCCCTCGCCTCCCACACCGCCGGACGCGACCTGAGCGGCTTCTTCCAGAAGTGGCTCTACGGCAAGAAAACCCCGCCGATGCCGGGTCACCCGGACTGGAAGCAGACTGCGGCCCCGAAGGCGGCACCCTCGGCCCCGACGGCGGCCCGCACGGCCCCGGAATAAGACGGTGACGAGACGGGGCGTGCCGTGCGACCATCGTCAGGTCGGCGGCACGGTCCACCACCTCACGCCACGGGCACGGGTCACGGGAATCTCCCGGGGTACTCATGCGTTGTGGAGAGTGACGGACCGACTCCGAAGCTTCTGCTTCCGCCCCGTCGCCGCACAAGGATTCCGCATCGACGTAAGGACCCAATGACCTCCTCTTCTTCCTTTTCCCAGGACACCAAGCGCCTCGCGCACGACTACCCCGAAGGTCTTCGGGCCGATGCCCTGATGGAAGAGGACGTCGCCTGGAGCCACGAGATCGACGGAGAGCGGGACGGCGACCAGTTCGACCGCTCCGAGCGCGCGGCTCTGCGTCGCGTCGCGGGCCTCTCCACCGAGCTCGAGGACGTCACCGAGGTCGAGTACCGCCAGCTCCGTCTGGAGCGCGTCGTGCTCGTCGGCGTCTGGACCTCGGGGACCGTGCAGGACGCGGAGAACTCCCTCGCGGAGCTCGCCGCCCTCGCGGAGACGGCGGGGGCGCTCGTGCTCGACGGCGTGGTCCAGCGCCGCGACAAGCCCGACGCGGCGACCTACATCGGTTCCGGCAAGGCCGAGGAGCTGCGCGACATCGTGCTCGAAACCGGCGCGGACACCGTCATCTGCGACGGTGAGCTCAGCCCGGGCCAGCTCATCCACCTCGAGGACGTCGTCAAGGTCAAGGTCATCGACCGTACGGCCCTGATCCTGGACATCTTCGCCCAGCACGCCAAGTCCCGAGAGGGCAAGGCGCAGGTCGCGCTCGCGCAGATGCAGTACATGCTGCCGAGGCTCCGCGGCTGGGGTCAGTCGCTGTCCCGGCAGATGGGCGGCGGCAAGGGCGGCGGTCTCGCCACCCGTGGCCCCGGTGAGACCAAGATCGAGACGGACCGGCGCCGGATCCGCGAGAAGATGGCGAAGATGCGCCGGGAGATCGCGGAGATGAAGACCGGCCGCGAGATCAAGCGCCAGGAGCGCAAGCGCCACAAGGTGCCCTCGGTCGCCATCGCGGGCTACACCAACGCAGGCAAGTCCTCGCTGCTCAACCGCCTCACCGGGGCCGGCGTCCTGGTCGAGAACGCCCTGTTCGCGACCCTGGACCCGACCGTCCGCCGCGCCGAGACGCCGAGCGGTCGGCTGTACACGCTGGCCGACACGGTCGGTTTTGTACGGCACCTGCCGCACCACCTGGTCGAGGCGTTCCGTTCCACGATGGAGGAGGTCGGCGAGTCCGACCTGATCCTGCATGTGGTGGATGGTTCGCACCCGACTCCGGAAGAGCAGCTGGCGGCCGTGCGCGAGGTGATCAGGGATGTCGGCGCCACCGACGTACCCGAGATCGTCGTGATCAACAAGGCCGACGCGGCCGATCCGCTGACGCTCCAGCGGCTGCTTCGGATCGAGAAGCGTTCCATCGCCGTCTCGGCCCGCACCGGTCTGGGCATCGCCGAGCTGCTCGCGCTGATCGACAACGAGCTGCCGCGGCCGTCCGTCGAGATCGAGGCGCTGGTGCCGTACACGCACGGCAAGCTCGTCGCCCGTGCACACGACGAGGGCGAGGTGCTCTCCGAGGAGCACACCCCGGAGGGCACCCTGCTCAAGGTGCGGGTGCATGAGGAACTGGCGGCCGAGCTCGCGCCGTACGTTCCGGCGCCGACCGCCTGAGCCGGTGTAGCGCTGACGGACTGAAACGGATGGGCCCGCCCCTGGTGTGAGGGGCGGGCCTTCGTCATGGGCGCGTCACCGACCGCCGTATGTCTCGCTCATGTTCTCGTACAGCGACTGGGCGTCCCGCCCGAGCTGCGGGCCGGCGAGCCAGGTGTTGTCGGCCGGGCCGATCGACGTGTTGGAGACCAGCTTGGTCTCGCCGTCCACTACCCGGAACCAGCCGCCGCCGGACGAGCCGCCGGTCATGGTGCAGCCGATGCGGTACATCGTCGGCAGGGACGGGCTGAGCGAGAACCGGCCCGGCTCGTCGATGCACTTGAACATCTTCAGACCGTTGTACGGCGGAGCCGCCGGGTAGCCCCAGGCGCCCATCTCCCTGGCCTCGGCCGCGGACGGGGCGGAGAAGTCCACGTCCAGTGCCGCGCCGACCGTCTCCTCCAGGGACTTGGCGCCCTGCTCCGGCTGCACGTGCAGCACGGAGTAGTCGTACGCCGCGCCCGCGCCGCCGGTCTCCGAGCCACCCTCGATCCAGCCGTTCGATGTGGACGCCCAGTCCGCCCACCAGTTGCCGTACGGGGCGATCTCCGTGGCGTTCGCGCTGCCCAGCTCGGCCTCGGACTTGCCGAGGTCGTTGTAGGCCGGGACGAACACGATGTTGCGGTACCAGCCGCCCTTCTTGCCGGCGTGCACGCAGTGGCCAGCTGTCCAGACGAGGTTGGACTTGCCCGGATGGTTCACGTCCTTGATGACCGTGCCGGAGCAGACGCTGGGGCCTTCGGGCGAGTCGAAGAAGACCTTGCCGACCGGCGCCGCGTTCTGGTGGTACGGCGTCTTCTCGGCCGTGGCCTCCACGGGCGCGGGCTCGGGGTCGCTGACGCCCTGGCCGGCCGACGCGTCCTTCGTGGAGACCGTCTTGTCGGCCTCCTTGGCGGACTGCATCCGCTCGGGCTTCCAGAGGCCCTCGATCACTGGGTTGACGAAGTCCTTGGCTTCACTGAGCCACTTGTCCTTGTCCCAGTCCTGCCAGCCGCCGTCCTTCCAGTCGTCGACATCGATGCCGTGCTCCTTGAGCCGGTCGGCGATGTCGGACGGGATCCGGACCCCGCCGTCGGCGTTGCCACCCGCCTGGGAGGCGGTGGCGCCGGGCTCACCGCCCGCCGTGTCCTCCCCTGAACCGCCGCAGGCGGTCGCGGTGAGCGCCAGGGCGGCGACCAGGCCGCCGGCGGCGAGGAGCGTGCGACGCCGACCGCGTCGGGGAGAGGCGGGCGTACGTGTGGAACGCATGGTGCGATGACCCCCGTTGAAACGTGCGTGTGTCATGTGCTTGTCATGCCGACGGGGATCTTCCTCGTCGGCAACACCCCACTATGCCCGTGGGGTTGAGGGTGAACGGCGGTGGGACGGTGAAGGTTTCCCGTACGCCGTCCACCGCCGTCCGCGCTACGAGGCCGTCACCGGCCCGCGAACTTCCCGCTGACCGCGTCGAACACGCCCTTGGCCTCCTCGCCCAGCCGCGGTCCCGCCAGCCAGCCCGAACTCACCGGACCGATCGAGGTGTTGGACACCAGAGCGGGCTTGCCGTCCGATCCGGTCGCGACCCAGCCACCGCCGGACGAGCCGCCGGTCATCGTGCAGCCGATGCGGTACATCGTCGGGTCCGCCGCGTTCACCGACAGGCGTCCCGGCTTGTCCTGGCACTGGTACAGCGTCTGGCCGTCGTACGGCGCCGCCGCCGGGTAGCCCGTCGCGGTCATGCTGTCCACATCCGGCGCGGCCGGGGCCGTGAAGTCCACCGGGAGGGCCGAACCCACCGCCTCCTCCAGGGACTTGCCGCCGCTGCCCTCCTCCGGCGTCACATGAAGGACGGCGAAGTCGTACGCGGCTCCGTCCCCGCCCGTCGCACCGCCCTGTTCGATCCACTGGTCCGAGGTCTGCACCCAGTCGGCCCACCAGACACCGTACGGAGCGACCTCCTCCTTGGTGGCGCTCTGCAGCTCCGCAGCCGACATGGCCGCATCGTTGTACGACGGCACGAACGCGATGTTGCGGTACCAGCCGCCCTTCTTGCCGGCGTGCACGCAGTGACCCGCCGTCCACACCAGGTTCGACTTGCCCGGGTTGGCCGGGTCCTCGACGACCGTCGCCGAGCAGACCATCGTGCCTTCGGGCGCGTCGAAGAGCAGCTTCCCCGCCTCGGGCGCGTTGTCGTGGTACTTGGCCGGCACGGCCTCCGCCTCGACCGGCGCCGGCGTCGGGTCGGTCACGCCCTGGTCACCGGAGAGGTCGCCCTCGTCGACGCCCTGGTCCGGCTCCTCGGCCTCGCGCATCCGGTCCGGGTTCCACAGGTCCTCGATGATCGGGTTGATGAAGTCCTCGGCCTCGCGCAGCCAGTCGTCCTTGTCCCAGTTCTTCCAGGCACCGTTCTGCCACTTGTCGAGGTCGATCCCGTGTTCCCTGAGCTGGTCCTTGATGTCGTCCGGGATCGTGATCCCGCCGTCGCCTTCGGCCGTCGCCGAGGCCGACGCCTCACCATCCGCCGCGGGGTCGCCCGACTCGCAGGCGGTGGCCGTGAGCACGAGCGCTGAGGCCAGCGCAACGGCGGCCAGGGCGGGGGAGGTTCCGCGGCGCGTGCTCCCCTCCCGGCGAGCGGTGAACGACGGCCGTATGGATCGCATGGTGTTACTCCCCCTGGTGGTGAAAGGAATCGGCGCTGCGGCCGCGATCCCGGACCGAACTCACGCCGAGCTCAGGCCGATCTCACGGCTCTCTGGGAATGGCACCCCACACTATGCGCTCGCAGTGGGGGACTTCCGACGGAACGGCAACGGTTTCGCTACGGGCTGTCTGATCTGGCGATTTACCCAGAAAGCTGCCGAACTTGTAGGTCTTGCCGTCCTGCAGCTGCCCGACCGGGACGGTGGCGGAGGCGGGCTCGCCGGAGTCGACGAAGTCGGACACGATCAGGTCCTCGCCGGCCGGAGTGGTGATCGGCGTGTTGGTGGCGGTGTCGTAGGCCTGGAAGGTGCCGTTGACCTTGTCGCCGTCCGGGTCGGTGAAGGTGTCCCGCAGGTCGGGATGGTGGTGTTGACGGCCCACACACCGGCGTACGACTTGAACGGCGCACCGGCCTGCCGGTTCGTGCCGTCGGACGGCCGGTAGTTGTAGGTGACGCTCAGCTTGGGCTGATCGGCCGTCGCGTTGGTGGAGTTGACCCGCTTCCACGCCCTGCACGTCGTCGGTCGCGGCGCGCAGACCCATGTGACCCCGGGTCGCCTTGGCCGACGCCCACGTCTGCACGAGCTGGTCGACGTCGGCGTTGATCCAGCCGTCGGGCTGGGTGGCGGCACAGTCCGGGTTGCCCTTGGTCTGCGTGGAGGAGTGGTACTCCTTGTTCCACGCGGGCTGCGACGTCCAGCGCGAAGACCTCGACGGCGCACCGGTGTCCCAGACGGTCCACTTCTGCGCGGTGCAGTCGGGGGTGTTGCCGGAGTGGAAGTTCCACAGCGCCAGGTTGGTGTCGACGATCAGCGCGTCCTGGACCGGTGTGGTGTTCCACGTGATGAAGGAGCGCGCGGTGCGCGGCGTGCCGTCGGCGTTCTTGGTGCCCAGGTTGCCGAAGTCGAGTTCGACGTCGGTGGACCAGTCGATGGTCTCGCCCTGCTGCACGTACGTGTCGAAGGTGTTGGACAGGGCAGAGGTGGACGGGTCCCCGGTGACCGGGAACTTCGTCGCCGGTCCGCGAGGAACTTCGCCGACGGGGTGCCACCACCAGATCGACCTCGCCCG
This sequence comes from Streptomyces sp. NPDC127197, assembly GCF_042672405.1. Taxonomy (NCBI): domain Bacteria; kingdom Bacillati; phylum Actinomycetota; class Actinomycetes; order Kitasatosporales; family Streptomycetaceae; genus Streptomyces; species Streptomyces sp. NPDC127197. The sequence continues at coordinate 64,064 of NZ_JBHXVG010000033.1, forward strand.
CGCCCTTGTCGACCACCTTCATGTCGACGCGGGCCCGATGGGTGTGCTCGCCCGAGACCTTGTCCACGGCGGCGTCCCACATCACCGGGGCAGGCATGGTGGCCCGCGCGGCACCGGTCTTCGCGTCCCGGAAGGTGACCGAACCGTCCTTGTTGGCCTTGGCCTTCAGCCCCTTCGCCTTGACCGGAAGGGTGTAGGAGTAGGCGCCGGAGGGCCGTTCGCCGATCTCGACGAACTGCTCGAAGCCGGAACGGGTGGCCTCGACGATCACGTCTGCGCCAGGCACCGCGTTCTTGTACCGGGCGCGGGTGCCGTCCTGAGTGCTGCTGATTTGACGTTCCCTTTGGGCCGCTCGTGTCGGGGCGCGTCGACCGCCGTTGATGTCAACGTCCAGCCGCAAGGCGGAGGAGGCGTCGACGCGATAGGGGTCCCCGCTCGAGCGAAGTCAAGAGGGGGGGAGTCGGCGACCGACGACAACGTGGCAGATGGCGTGCCAGACCCCGCATCTGCGACCTGATCCGGCGGCCAGGCCCTCGTCCTCGTGGGGCCGAGCCGCCTGAGCTGTGGCTGCGCAGATGAAGGATCTTGAAGCAAGCCGTAACCCGGTGGCGGGGCCGCGGTTGGTAGCGGTGGGGAGGGGAGCGGGGTTGGTCCGGTGCGCCTGGGATGCAAGGTCGGCCTCGGGGCGATGCCGCCTGGTCCCCGAGGGTGCGTCCCGGTTCTGGGGTGGGACGGACAGGGCCGGTGTGCTGTCGGGCGTGGGACTGGTCGGGCCGGTCGCTGTTCGACGAGCGCCGGGGGCCGTTTCCCGCTGGGCGAGGCGGGAGCGGGCTCAGGAAAGCGAAGGGGGCGTTCGAGGGCCGGATGAGGAGAACGCGAGATCAACTCGTCGCCCTACCGCGGGAGGACAGGGAGTCATGGCCGTGACCGAGGGAACCCTGCACCGCCAGCCGGCGTGCGAGTCGGCAGCGCGGACCTATCCCCGTGCCCTGCCGATCGTGCCGGTGCGGGCGCGCGGGCTGACCATCGAGGGCGCGGACGGGCGCCGCTACCTGGACGGCCTCTCGGGCGCCGGAACTCTTCCCCGGGGACACAACCATCCTGTCGTCCTCGAGGCGATCCGCAAGGTCCTCGACTCGGGTGCACCGCTGAACGTCCCCGATCTCGAGACCCCCGTCGAGGACGGCTTCGTCACGGAGCTGGTACGCACCCTGCCGCCCGGGTTCGCCGAACGCGCGCGCGTTCAGGTCTGCGGACCGGCTGCCACGGACGCGGTGGAAGCCGCATGCGCACTGGTACGGGCCGCGACCGGGCGGACCGACATCCTCGCTCTCACCAGTGGCCAGCAAGCACTGACTCCCGGCACCCTCTGCTCCGCCGAGGCCGCCGAGAACCCCGGCGACGCCCGAGCCATACGAGGTGCGTGCCCGCCCTTTCCGCAGGACCACCGCCTTCCGTTCGACGTCAGCGGCCCACACGGCACCGAACATCCCGCCCGATGGATCCGGGCCCTCCTCGACGACCCCTCGTCGGGGGCGCCCAGCCCCGCCGGAATGCTCCTTGAACCCGTCCAGGACGAGGGCGGGTTGATCCCCGCGCCGGACGCCTGGATGCGAGCGGTGCGGGAGATCACCGACGTCCTCACGGCGGCGTCCCGCGGTAGCACCCGTCAACGCCTGGGTGACCCCATGCCCCACGCGCACCACCCGCTCCACAGCCACCCCGATCACGCCGAGCAGGCTCGGTAACGGGAGCGCCGATGCAGCTGTGCACGACGCCGATGCACCTGCGTACCCACGCACGCCCGCGCCCCAGCACCGCCTGCTCCTCCCACACGAACCAGAACGACCTCGCGAGGAACCGACGTGACCACCGCACCCACACCTGACGGCCGCCTCCGCACCCCCGCGCGGCGCGGGACGCAGACCCCGGCTGTGCCGACGAGCCCAAGTCTCCCTGGACAGCACGGCGGTGCTCAGGAAACCCAGCAGCAACACGACCACACCACCGACCTTCTGGACCACCCCGACGCTGACACCGCGGCCCAGGCGGCGTCGGTGGAGAACCTGCTGCGCTGCTGGGTGCGCGAAACCGGCCTCGCAGCTCCCGACCACGACACCCTCCGTATTCCCTTGCCTGCCAGCGGTACCTTTCTGCTCGTCCCGGTGCACTACTGGTCACCGACGGGCTGGCACCGCTTCGGCCTGCCGTATCTCGCTGACGCACACCAACCGGCCCCGCCTCTCGACGCGGTCACCATCGCAGCCCTGCTGGCCCGGGAGTCGATCGGGGGCCAGCCCTCGAAGCGCACATCCCCGGGAACGGGGACCGGCACGCCCGCCGCACCACCCGCCTCCATCCCCACAACCATCTCCGCACTTCCCACCCCCGTTTCCGCCTCCACACCCACCGAGGGCACCGATCTCGTCGCACGCGTCGCCGACTCCGTCCGCCGCGTCGTCACCTTCATCAGCGATCGCAGACAGGACCCCGCCGACAGGCCCGACCTCTTCCTGGCAGCCGAACAGGCACTCCTGCTCGGACATCCCCTGCACCCGACCCCGAAGAGCCGCGAAGGCCTCACCGAAGTCGAAGCACGGCTGTACTCACCCGAGTTGCGCGGCTCCTTCCCCCTCCACTGGATCGCTGCCGCTCCGTCCGTACTCGCCGGTGACTCGGCCTGGACCGAGCGCGGCCGTCCGGTTTCCGCTCCCCAGCTCACGACCCGCCTTGCCGGAGCCGACCTGCCACTGCCCGACGGCTATGCCGCCCTGCCGCTGCATCCCTGGCAGATGCGCGAGATCCGGCACCGCCACGACATCGCGGCCCTGCTCGACGTGGGACTGCTCCGGGACCTGGGGACGCACGGTTCCCCTTGGCATGCCACCTCCTCTGTCCGAACCGTCTACCAGTCACACGCCCCAGCCATGCTCAAGCTGTCCGTGGGACTACGCATCACCAACTCCCGCCGCGAGAACCTCCGCAAGGAACTCCACCGGGGTGTCGAGGTCCACCGCCTGCTGCGCAGCGGCCTCTCCCAGCAGTGGCGGGCCGCACATCCGTACTTCGACATCGTCCGCGACCCGGCCTGGCTCGCCGTCGACGCACCGGACGGCAGTCCCGTGCACGGGCTCGACGTGATGATCCGGCACAACCCGGTCACCCCGTCGGACGACGTCTCCTGCGTCGCTGGACTCGTCGCACCTCGACCACACGCCCAGCCAGACTGCGCCGGCCATCCGCAGTGCGTCACGCCGCCGATGCGGTCCAGACTGGCCGACCTCGTCATGCGGATCGCAGCCCGGACCGGCCGGTCGCGTGGAGCGGTAGCGGCCGAGTGGTTCCTGCGTTACCTCGAACAGGTCGCCCGTCCCGTGCTGTGGATGGACGGCGAGGCGGGGATCGCCCTCGAAGCCCACCAGCAGAACACGCTGCTCGTGCTGGACGACGACGGGTGGCCGGCGGGCGGCCGTTACCGCGACAACCAGGGCTACTACTTCCGTGAGTCCTGGCGTGCCGAGCTGGAGGCCCGGCTGCCGGGCATCGGAGTGCGCAGCGACACCTTCGTGTCGGACGAGACCACCGACGAGCGCTTCGCGTACTACCTGGCGATCAACAACGTGCTCGGCCTCATCGGTGCGTTCGGATCACAGCGACTCGCTGACGAAACCCTGCTTCTTGCCGCCTTCCGGCGCTTCCTCGAAAACGCTGCTTCCGGCCCCGACCGGCTGCGCTCCTCGCTTCCCGCCCGGCTTCTCGACTCATCCGTCCTGCGCTGCAAGGCCAACCTACTGACCCGGCTGCACGGCCTCGACGAACTCGTTGGCCCGGTGGACACCCAGTCCATCTACGTCACCATCGCCAACCCCCTGCGTTCCTGACCATTCATGCCTGACCACCGACGCGCCCGTGCCCGACCACTGCCCGAACCCCGGTCAGCTCCGATCACTGCCACTGCCTTCATCCACGAGGAAGACGCCCCCGCCTCCTGAGAGGAGCCTCTCGTGCCTCCGACCGACGCCAGCGCCGACGCTGGTGCCGCACCCGTCACCGACCGGGACCCCGGCGCCGACATGAGCACCGGCAAGCCTGCGGACGCGGATGGCGAGGACACTTTGGACCTCAGCCTCCCTGCAGAACTCATCTCGCTCCTCGCCAAGGAGAGGACCGACGCAGACAGGGGCGATGTCCGAGGGATGGCGCGGCACACAGCAGTCACCACTGCTCTCCGCGACGATCTGCTCGACCACGTGGGCGATTGGGGACCCACCGACACACCCGCGGGTGTTTTCCAGCTCGTCCCCGTGCGGGTCGAACGGGATCTGCCGCTCATCGGCCGCTGGATGAACGACCCCGCCGTAGCCGCGTTCTGGGAGCTGGCCGGGCCCCCGAACGTGACTGAGGATCATATGCGTTCCCAATTGGCCGACGACGGACGCAGCGTCCCATGCCTTGGTGTGCTGGACGGCACGCCGATGAGCTACTGGGAGATCTACCGGGCCGACCTCGACTCGCTCGCCCGTTACTACCCTGCCCGGCCTCATGACACCGGTATCCACCTCCTGATCGGTGATGTCGCCGACCGTGGGCAGGGCATCGGCCGCATGCTGCTCAGAGCAGTCGCCGACCTCGTTCTTGTCAAACGGCCCGCCTGCGCACGTGTCGTTGCGGAACCCGACATTCGCAACACCCCCTCCGTGGCTGCCTTCCTCAGCGCCGGTTTCCGGTTCGCCGCCGAGGTGGACATGCCTGCCAAACGGGCCGCTCTCATGGTTCGAGACCGGTCCCTGCGTGATCTGCTGTAGCGCTGTGCGATGGCGTCATCACTTTTGGTACACCGCCCGCCGCGATTCGGTTCCCACTCGATCCGAACTCGTTCGAGCCCAGATGGAAGCCCCCGTGTCTCCCCACCGAGGCCACACACCGATCCCAAAGCGACCTCGGGTCCGACCGGCCGGCCCCGGATGTCGCAGCCAACCGGACCCCAACCGAACCCAACCGTTCCGAACCGATCCCAGCCCGGAAACCCAACGCATTGGCCCCACCCGTCACCCCCGCCGCGATCACCCGTTTGTCAGTCCCGGGCCGTAGGGTGGACGAGCTATGACGAAGCCCTCACTCCCCGAACTCCTGCATGCCGCCGTCACAGCCGTCGGCGGGACGGAGCGCCCCGGCCAGGTGACCATGGCCGAAGCCGTCGCGGAGGCGATCGACGACGGTTCGCATCTGCTGATCCAGGCCGGCACCGGTACTGGCAAGTCGCTGGGCTATCTCGTGCCTGCGCTCGCGCACGGGGAGCGGGTGGTGGTGGCGACCGCAACCATCGCGCTGCAGCGCCAACTGGTGCAGCGGGACCTGCCGCGCACGGTGGAGGCGCTGCACCCGCTGCTGCGCCGCCGCCCGGAGTTCGCGATGCTGAAGGGCAGGTCGAACTACCTCTGCCTGCACCGCCTTCACGAGGGCGTCCCGCAGGACGAGGAGGAGGGCCTCTTCGACCAGTTCGAGGCGGCAGCGCCCACCAGCAAGCTGGGTCAGGATCTGCTGAGGTTGCGCGACTGGTCTGACGAGACCGAGACCGGTGACCGTGACGACCTCACACCTGGTGTCTCCGACCGCGCCTGGGCCCAGGTGTCTGTCTCGTCGCGGGAGTGTCTGGGCGCCTCGAAGTGCGCGTACGGCGCCGAGTGCTTCGCCGAGATGGCCCGCGAGCGCGCCAAGCTCTCCGATGTCGTCGTCACCAACCACGCTCTGCTCGCCATCGACGCCATCGAGGGCGCCCCGGTCCTTCCGCAGCACGAGGTGCTGATCGTGGACGAGGCGCACGAGCTGGTCTCGCGGGTCACCGGCGCCGCCACGGGTGAGCTCACCCCGGGCCAGGTCAACCGCGCGGTGCGGCGCGCCGCGAAGCTCGTCAACGAGAAGGCCGCCGACCAGTTGCAGACCGCCGCCGAAGGCTTCGAGCGGTTGATGGAGCTTGCCCTGCCCGGGCGCCTGGAAGAGATCCCGGAGGACCTCGGATACGCCTTGACGGCGCTGCGCGACGCCTGTCGTACGGTCATTTCCGCCATCGGCGCGACCCGCGACAAATCCGTGCAGGACGAGGACGCCGTCCGCAAGCAGGCGCTGGCTTCGGTGGAGACGGTGCACGACGTGGCGGAGCGCATCACGCACGGATCGGAGTGGGACGTCGTCTGGTACGAGCGCCACGACCGCTTCGGCGCCTCTCTGCGCGTCGCCCCCATGTCCGTCTCCGGCCTGCTGCGCGAGAAGCTCTTCACGGACCGCTCCGTCGTCCTCGCCTCGGCGACCCTGAAGCTGGGCGGCGACTTCAACGGTGTCGGCGCCTCCCTGGGACTCGCCCCCGAGGGCACCGAGGGCGAAGACCTCCCGCAATGGAAGGGGGTCGACGTCGGTTCGCCCTTCGACTATCCCAAGCAGGGCATCCTGTACGTCGCCAAGCACCTGTCCCGCCCCGCGCGGGACGGTGACCGGGCGGACATGCTCGATGAGCTGACGGAGCTCGTCCAGGCGGCCGGCGGGCGCACCCTCGGTCTGTTCTCGTCGATGAGGGCCGCTCAGCTGGCCGCCGAGGAGCTGCGTTCCCGCATCCCCGAGTTCCCGATTCTCCTTCAGGGCGAGGAGACCCTGGGCGAGCTGATCAAGAACTTCGCGGCCGATCCGAAGACGTGTCTCTTCGGCACGCTGTCGCTCTGGCAGGGCGTGGACGTCCCCGGCCCCAGCTGTCAGCTGGTCGTCATGGACAAGATCCCGTTCCCGCGGCCGGACGACCCGCTGATGAGTGCCCGCCAGAAGGCGGTGGAGGACGCAGGCGGCAACGGCTTCATGGCAGTGGCGGCCACGCACGCGGCGCTGCTCATGGCCCAGGGCGCCGGTCGCCTCGTACGAGCGTCGGGAGACCGTGGTGTGGTCGCCGTGCTCGACCAGCGTCTGGCCACGGCTCGCTACGGGAGCTATCTGAAGGCGTCACTGCCCGACTTCTGGTACACGACGGACCGTCAGCAGGTCCGGAAGTCGCTGGCCGCGATCGACGCGGCGGCGAAGCAGGCGGAAGTGACGTGACGAGTGATGGCAGGTCGGTCGGCCTCCTCGCGCGACGAGGCCGACTAGCCCGCCATCCAAGTCCATCCGGCGACTGGGCCCGCACAGCACAGGACCCCGGAACCGGCGCAGGGGTCCCGGGGCCCGGTCAGGGGAGGGCGGTCGTGACATGGCCGCCCTTGGCCAGCGTCACACCCGCCGCAGCACCGCGACCACCTTGCCCAGAATGGTCGCGTCGTCGCCGGGGATCGGCTCGTACGCGGAGTTGTGCGGGAGGAGCCAGACGTGGCCGTCCTCGCGCTTGAAGCGCTTGACTGTGGCCTCGCCGTCGAGCATCGCGGCCACGATGTCACCGTTTTCGGCGACCGGCTGGCGGCGCACCGTGACCCAGTCGCCGTCGCAGATCGCGGCCTCGATCATGGAGTCACCGACAACCTTCAGAACGAACAGCTCGCCGTCGCCGACCAGCTGCCGAGGAAGGGGAAAAACATCCTCGACCGACTCCTCGGCGAGAATCGGGCCACCGGCAGCGATGCGGCCGACCAGCGGAACGTATGACGCGGCGGGCTTGCCCGCGGTGTCGGTGGGCTGCACGGAGGCGGCCTGGTCGGAGCCGCGGACCTCGTACGCACGCGGACGGTGCGGATCGCGGCGCAAGAAGCCCTTGCGCTCCAGTGCCATCAGCTGGTGTGCGACGGAGGACGTGCTGGACAGGCCGACCGCCTGACCGATCTCCCGCATCGACGGCGGGTAGCCGCGCCGCTGCACGGAGTCCCTGATGACCTCGATCACCCGGCGCTGCCGGTCGGTGAGCCCTGAGCTGTCCGCCCGGATGCCTGGAGGTCGGCCCGGCAGGGAGCGCTTGGGCCCCTCGGGATTCGTGGCTTCGTTCATCGCATGCACCGGCTCGAGTCGGCCCTGGGAGCGGTCCTGGGCAGTGATGGTGGCACTGTCTGCGGTGGTGGTCACGTCGGCCCCTCTCGATGGTCTCCCTGCAGCACAACGGTAGTTGCTTTCGAAAGGTTGCGCCAAACACACGTTCGAGTGAAAAAACGCGAATCGCTGGACGCGATCAGATGCCTGGGTGTATGGCTAACGCGGTGCCCTGCGGACAAAAGCGCCCATTGTTGTACTCTTCACCGCCGGGTGGTGCCCTCGTGGGGTGTGGTCCAGTCTGCCATCCGGCGCCCCGTCAACCGGGTACCTGCCCCCGTCTGCGCGGGAGTCCCACGGCTTCTCCCTGTGGCGCCCACCGTATCTCCCCATGGGCTGCCGCGATACGTTTGCGCGGCTCCGTGGTCGGCGTGGCGCACACGCCGCGTGGCGCGTGATGATTCCGCGCCCGACACGCGTGACCGGGGTCGATGTAAGAGCCAATCCCCACATCTAGTGGTTGGATAGCAGTAGCGGCCCAGAAGTTGTGGTCCCCCCGGTCTTCGGGCCTCTACTGATCGCCTATGCTTGTGGTCGCTTCGAGGGGCCCAAGGGCCTGCTGAGGCTATTGAGTCTGCTGTGAGGAGGGTTGGGAGTTCATGCACTGCCCCTTCTGCAGGCACCCCGACAGCCGTGTCGTCGACAGTCGTACGACCGACGACGGCACGTCGATCCGCCGGCGCCGCCAGTGCCCTGACTGCTCCCGTCGTTTCACGACCGTGGAGACGTGCTCGCTCATGGTGGTCAAGCGGTCCGGAGTCACCGAGCCTTTCAGTCGTACCAAGGTCATCAATGGCGTGCGCAAGGCATGCCAGGGACGGCCTGTCACCGAGGACGCACTCGCCCAGCTCGGCCAGCGGGTCGAGGAGGCGGTACGCGCCACCGGGAGCGCCGAGCTGACCACCCATGACGTGGGGCTGGCCATACTCGGCCCACTGCAGGAGCTCGACCTCGTCGCCTACCTGCGATTCGCGTCCGTCTACCGGGCGTTCGAGTCGCTGGAGGACTTCGAGGCGGCGATCACGGAACTCAGGGAAAAGCCGGAACACCCCGCCGCGGACGACGAAGACGGCGGCCGGGGGAGCCAGGAAGACGATCGCGGGTCCGGGGGGACTGCTCAGGTCCTCGAGCCCGCAGCCGCCGCCGACTGATCGACGGGGCCGGTCCCGGACATGGCTCCGGATCCGGCCGGTCGGCGGCGATGAAGGCCTGTTGCGGGCGGCAGCGCGAGGACCCGCAACACAAGACAGAACACCGTGCCACGGGAACATCGTGGCACTTCAGGGCGTTTTAGCCCGTACAGGGAGGCGGCATGACAGAGACGGCGAGCGGTCCGGCACGGAGTTCCCGCGCCAAGGGCGCCAAGGCGACCAAGGGGCTGCGTATCGAGCGCATCCACACCACCCCCGGCGTACACCCGTACGACGAGGTGGCCTGGGAGCGCCGTGACGTCGTCATGACCAACTGGCGCGACGGCTCGGTCAACTTCGAGCAGCGTGGCGTCGAGTTCCCCGACTTCTGGTCGGTGAACGCGGTCAACATCGTCACCAGCAAGTACTTCCGCGGTGCCGTCGGCACCCCGCAGCGCGAGACCAGCCTCAAGCAGCTGATCGACCGCATCGTGAAGACGTACCGGAAGGCCGGCGAGGACTATAAGTACTTCGCCTCGCCCGCCGACGCCGAGATCTTCGAGCACGAGCTGGCGTACGCCCTCCTGCACCAGATCTTCAGCTTCAACAGCCCCGTGTGGTTCAACGTCGGCACGCCCCAGCCGCAGCAGGTCTCGGCCTGCTTCATCCTGTCCGTCGACGATTCCATGGAGTCGATCCTCGACTGGTACAAGGAAGAGGGCATGATCTTCAAGGGCGGCTCCGGTGCCGGCCTGAACCTCTCCCGCATCCGCTCCTCCAAGGAACTGCTCTCCTCTGGCGGCAACGCCTCCGGCCCGGTCTCCTTCATGCGCGGTGCCGACGCCTCTGCAGGAACGATCAAGTCCGGTGGCGCCACCCGCCGGGCCGCCAAGATGGTCATCCTCGACGTCGACCACCCCGACATCGAGGACTTCATCGAGACCAAGGTCAAGGAAGAGGAGAAGATCCGCGCCCTGCGCGACGCGGGCTTCGACATGGACCTCGGTGGCGACGACATCACGTCCGTCCAGTACCAGAACGCCAACAACTCGGTCCGAGTGAACGACGAGTTCATGAAGGCGGTCGAGCAGGGCGGCAAGTTCGGCCTCCGCGCGCGGATGACCGGCGAGGTCATCGAAGAGGTCGACGCCAAGTCCCTGTTCCGCAAGATGGCCGAAGCCGCCTGGGCCTGTGCCGACCCGGGCATCCAGTACGACGACACCATCAACCACTGGCACACCTGCCCGGAGTCCGGCCGTATCAACGGCTCGAACCCCTGCAGCGAGTACATGCACCTGGACAACACGTCCTGCAACCTCGCCTCGCTGAACCTGATGAAGTTCCTCAAGGACGACGGCAAGGGCAACCAGTCCTTCGAGGCCGAGCGCTTCGCCAAGGTTGTCGAGCTCGTCATCACGGCGATGGACATCTCCATCTGCTTCGCGGACTTCCCGACCCAGAAGATCGGCGAGAACACGCGCGCGTTCCGCCAGCTCGGCATCGGCTACGCCAACCTCGGCGCCATGCTGATGGCGACCGGCCACGCCTATGACTCCGACGGCGGCCGCGCCCTGGCCGGTGCCGTCACGTCCCTCATGACCGGTACGGCCTACCGCCGCTCCGCCGAGCTCGCCGCGGTTGTCGGCCCGTATGACGGCTACGCCCGCAACGCGTCCGCGCACAACCGCGTCATGAAGCAGCACGCCGACGCGAACGCCGCGGCTGTCCGCATGGACGATCTGGACACGCCGGTCTGGGCCGCCGCCACGGAGGCCTGGCAGGACGTGCTGAGCCTCGGTGAGAAGAACGGGTTCCGAAACTCCCAGGCGTCCGTGATCGCCCCGACCGGCACCATCGGCCTGGCGATGTCCTGCGACACCACCGGCCTCGAGCCTGACCTCGCCCTGGTCAAGTTCAAGAAGCTGGTCGGCGGCGGCTCGATGCAGATCGTCAACGGCACCGTCCCGCAGGCCCTGCGCCGTCTGGGCTACCAGGAGGAGCAGATCGAGGCGATCGTCGCCCACATCGCCGAGCACGGCAACGTGATCGACGCCCCCGGCCTCAAGCACGAGCACTACGAGGTGTTCGACTGCGCCATGGGCGAGCGGGCCATCTCCCCGATGGGCCACGTCCGCATGATGGCCGCGATCCAGCCGTGGATCTCCGGAGCCCTGTCCAAGACGGTCAACATGCCGGAGTCGGCGACCGTCGAGGAGGTCGAGGAGATCTACTTCGAGGCCTGGAAGATGGGCATCAAGGCCCTGGCGATCTACCGCGACAACTGCAAGGTAGGCCAGCCGCTCTCCGCCAAGACCAAGGAGAAGGAGAAGGCCGAGATCACGGAGAAGGCCGAGGCCACGATCCGTGAGACGGTCGAGAAGGTCGTCGAGTACCGCCCGGTCCGCAAGCGCCTCCCCAAGGGCCGCCCTGGTATCACCACGTCCTTCACGGTCGGCGGCGCCGAGGGCTACATGACCGCCAACTCCTACCCGGACGACGGTCTCGGCGAGGTCTTCCTGAAGATGTCCAAGCAGGGATCGACCCTCGCAGGCATGATGGACGCCTTCTCCATCGCCGTCTCGGTGGGCCTGCAGTACGGCGTGCCGCTGGAGACGTACGTCTCGAAGTTCACGAACATGCGCTTCGAGCCGGCCGGTATGACGGACGACCCGGACGTGCGGATGGCCCAGTCGATCGTCGACTACATCTTCCGCCGCCTGGCGCTCGACTTCCTGCCCTTCGAGACGCGTTCCGCGCTCGGCATCCACTCCGCCGAGGAGCGCCAGCGTCACCTGGAGACCGGTTCGTACGAGCCGCTGGAGGAGGACGTCGACGTCGAGGGTCTGGCCCAGTCGGCGCCGCGCGCCCAGGAGCTCAAGGCCGTCGCCACGCCGAAGGCCGACATCGAGGCGGCCAAGCCGGCTCCGAAGCAGGCCCACACCAGCGCCGAGCTGGTGGAGATGCAGCTGGGCATTCAGGCCGACGCCCCGCTGTGCTTCTCCTGCGGTACGAAGATGCAGCGGGCCGGCTCCTGCTACATCTGCGAGGGCTGCGGCTCGACCAGCGGCTGCAGCTGAAGTCTGAGCGGAATCGCATGGGTTGCAGCACTCGACGTAGCGCCTGTACGCCGTTGATCAGCGCCTGGTGAGTCTGGTGAAGGGGACCAACCACTGGTTGGTCCCCTTCACTGCGTCGAGGCGACCAGGCGCTGCATACCGTACGTCTGGCACCAGCCATGAAGGACGCCCGGGTGGTCAAGGGTGAGGGGCGTCCGCCGGACCTGGCGGGCGCCCCTCGTCTTCCTGCGGTCGGCTGAAGAGGCGTCAGGGCTTGAGGGGCGCGCCCATCGTCCTCGTGAAGGTGGCCGGATCGTCCTCGAAGCCATGGACTCCGGCGTGGAAATCCCACACGCGCGTGTCGTTGCGTACGAACTCGGCGACCTTGGCCGCCGTGGAACCAAGGACCTCTCCGAAGTCGTCCACGGCCAGGTCGGTGTAGCCCTCACGGATCCGCAGGGCCGGGTTGATCACGCTGACGAAGGTCCGGCGTGCCGGACGCTGCTGGATGATGATGCCGACCACCACGCGCGCGTAGCGGGCATCGAGCCGGTCGAGCTCCACGGTCAGGACCTCGTCCCAGCCGAAGCCCTTGCCGTCCTTGCTGTCCCGGTTGAGGTAGATGGTGCCGTCCGGGGAGCGGCTGTCGAAGTGCACCACATAGGCGGGATCGCCGTACGGGTCGCTCGCCAGGTAGGTGGCGGCGACTATGTCCATGTCGGTGGGTGGCTGCCCCACTGGACTCGGGTCCCACTTCAGCGCGATCTCGACCTTGTGGATTCCCTTGCTGATGCCGTTCATCAGTCGTCCCCCTTCCCCGAGTGCCCGCAGCCTGAACTGCGGGGCGGCCAAAGCCGGTTGTTCATCCTGCCACGCGCGCGGAGAAGCGTGCGCGGTTCCTGATCCGCGCGAGGGTGACCGGCGCCACGCTCCGTGGCCTTACGATGGCGCGGTGCTGGTCAAGTGGATTCGCTGCACCGTGGTGGACCGCCGCGGGTTCGAGCGGGGGCAGCGAAAGTGGGCGGGGCTTCTGGGGGAGCCGGGATTTCGGGGACAGGGCGGGGGCTGGAGCCGGGGGCGGCCTGCGGTGGCCCACATTTTCGCGTTCTGGGAAAGCCGTGCCTTCTACGACTCGTTCATGGCCCGCTCCCACGACCGGCTTGCGGCGGCTCAGTCGGGAACGTTCAAGGACGCCCAGGTCAGGTTGTTCGACTACCGCTTCGATGTGAAGACCGGCTTCGAACCACGCTTCACGGACGCTGACCTGATCCGGGTGGCCCTCTGCCGTGTCCGCAAGGAGCGCGTCGAGAACTTCACGCTGATGCAGGAGAAGGTCTGGAACCCCGCGATGGCCGGCTCGCCCGGGATGATCCGTGGGCTGTTCGCCGAGGCGCCGGGGCACGAGTTCATGGTTCTGTCGATGTGGCGGTCGGCCGCCGAGCACGGCAAGTACCGCACCGAGCGCGTGGAACGCCTCGCTCTGCGGGCCCAGACGGAAGCGGACGTCGCCGCGCTCACGGGCGACATCGTGGAGCTGGAACCGTCCTGGACGGTTTGATTTCTGGACGCGCCAATCGTGCGCCCTGTGTGGCGCATGGTGCGGGAACTGTGTGACCTACGCCGTATGGTGCCCGTCCGAGTGCTCGGCATGCCGTCACCCGATCTAGTGTTTTGGCATGGCACGACCACGGCGCATCGTCCTTGTCCGGCACGGCGAGTCAACGGGCAATGTTGATGACTCCGTGTACGAGCGTGAGCCCGACCACGCGCTGGCCCTGACCGAGCGGGGCTGGCGGCAGGCCGAGGAGACGGGTAAGCGGCTTCGCGAGCTGTTCGGGCGCGAACGCGTCAGCGTGTACGTCTCCCCGTACCGCCGGACGCACGAGACACTCCGTGCCTTCCACCTCGACCCGGACCTCATACGCGTGCGGGAGGAGCCCCGGCTGCGCGAGCAGGACTGGGGAAACTGGCAGGACTGCGACGACGTACGGCAGCAGAAGGCCTACCGCGATGCGTACGGGCACTTCTTCTACCGCTTCGCACAGGGTGAGAGCGGCGCAGACGTGTACGACCGGGTCGGCGGTTTCCTGGAGAGCCTGTACCGCAGTTTCGAGGCCCCCGACCATCCACCGAACGTGCTGCTCGTGACGCACGGCCTGGCCATGCGGCTGTTCTGCATGCGCTGGTTCCACTGGACGGTCGCGGAGTTCGAGTCGCTGTCGAATCCCGGGAACGGGGAGATGCGGATGCTTGTTCTGGGGGACGACGGCAAGTACGTGCTTGACCGGCCGTTCGAACGCTGGCGAGATCCGGAGCCGTACGGGCTCAACGGATAGACGCCTCACGGGCCTAATACTGCAGCCGCAGTTGCTGTGATCCGCGACTACCCGACCGATCGGGCACGCCTATTAACCCGCTGGAGCAAGTTGCTGCTACACAAGCTCGAAC
>NZ_JBHXVG010000034.1:0-78297 GCF_042672405.1 Streptomyces sp. NPDC127197
CTTGTCGAAGCACTCCCAGGCGCTGCATACAGCCCAGACGTCTCGCTCGACCCCTGCCAGGACTGACAACTGCCAATCCACAGTGCCTATTAGGCCTACAGTTCTCGCGGGTTCCGCGCCTACCTGCGTAAACGCGGGATCGCCCACACCATCCCGGAGAAGGACGACCAGCGCCGGCATCGCCGCAACCGCGGCCGGCGAGGTGGCCGACCGCCAGGCTTCGACCGCGAGACCTACCGCCGACGCAACACCATCGAACGCTGCTTCAACCAGCTCAAGGCCTACCGCGGCATCGCCACCAGATACGAGAAGACCGCCACCTCCTACGAAGCAGCGGTCACACTCGCGTCGCTCCTGCTCTGGGCAAGATCCGTTTGAAGACGGACCCTAGAAGACCGACTCCGCCTCGTCCATCCGGTCCTTCGGCACCGTCTTCAGCTCGGTCACCGCCTCCGCGAGCGGCACCATGACGATGTCGTTGCCGCGCAGCGCGGTCATCCGCCCGAACCGGCCCTGGTGCGCGGCCTCCACCGCGTGCCAGCCGAAGCGGGTGGCGAGCACCCTGTCGTACGCGGTCGGGGTGCCGCCGCGCTGGACGTGGCCGAGGATGACCGGCTTGGCCTCCTTGCCGAGCCGCCGCTCCAGCTCGTACGCCAGTGCCGTACCGATGCCCTGGAAGCGCTCGTGGCCGAACTGGTCGATCTCACCCTTGCCGTAGTCCATGGTGCCCTCGGCGGGGTGGGCGCCCTCGGCGACGCAGATCACCGCGAACTTCTTGCCGCGGGCGAAGCGCTCCTCGACCATCTTCACGAGATCGGCCGGGTCGAAGGGACGCTCCGGCAGACAGATGCCGTGCGCGCCCGCCGCCATGCCGGACTCCAGCGCGATCCAGCCAGCGTGCCGGCCCATGACCTCGACGACCATCACGCGCTGGTGGGACTCGGCGGTGGTCTTGAGGCGGTCCATGGCCTCGGTGGCGACACCCACCGCCGTGTCGAAGCCGAACGTCCGGTCGGTCGACGAGATGTCGTTGTCGATCGTCTTCGGCACGCCGACCACCGGCAGACCGGCGTCGCTCAGCATCCGGGCCGCCGTCAGCGTGCCCTCGCCGCCGATCGGGATCAGCGCGTCGATGCCGAAGTCGCTGACGATGTCGGCCGCGTTCTCGCAGGCCTCGCGCAGGCGGTCGCGTTCCAGGCGGGAGGAGCCGAGGATGGTGCCGCCGCGGGCCAGGATGCCGCTGACCGCGTTCAGGTCGAGGCTGCGGTAGCGGCCGTCCAGCAGGCCCGCGTAACCGTCCTCGAAGCCGATGACCTCGTCGCCGTAGTTGTCGACCGCGCGGTGCACGACCGACCGGATCACGGCGTTCAGGCCGGGGCAGTCGCCACCTGCGGTGAGAACTCCGATGCGCATCGTGCTGTGTCTCCAGGTCGCTGTTGATACCGGTGAGCCACTGCCGATTGTTTCACGTCCCTCAGTCCCTCAGCACGACGACGTCTTGACGGGCGCCTTATCTACGGCCAGAGGTATTGTCAAGAGGGTTCTGCTCACCTCGGTGGGCGATTTTTGTGACGCAGACGAAGACGAAGACGAAACGGAGAGCACGCGTGACGCGCAGCGTGTACGTGACCGGTATCGACCGTGGCGACGGCCGCCAGGTCGTCGAACTGGGAGTCATGGAGCTCCTGACCCGGCAGGTGGACCGCGTCGGCGTCTTCCGCCCCCTCGTCCACGACGGGCCCGACCGCCTCTTCGAGCTGCTGCGCGCCCGCTACCGGCTGTCCCAGGACCCGGCGACGGTCTACGGCATGGACTACCACGAGGCCTCCGCGCTGCAGGCCGAACGGGGGACGGACGAGCTGGTGTCCACGCTCGTCGGCCGGTTCCATCGCGTCGCGCGGGACTACGACGTCGTCCTCGTTCTCGGTACCGACTTCGCCGACACCCAGCTCCCGGACGAGCTGTCCCTCAACGCCCGGCTCGCCAACGAGTTCGGCGCCTCGGTCATCCCCGTCGTGGGCGGGCGGAAGCAGACCGCCGAGTCGGTGCTCGCCGAGACCCGCAACGCCTACCGCGCCTATGACGGGCTGGGCTGCGACGTCCTCGCCATGGTCACCAACCGGGTCGCCCGCGAGGACCGCGACGAGATCGTCCGGCGGCTGACGGACCGGCTGCCCGTGCCCTGCTACGTCCTGCCCGACGAACCGGCCCTGTCCGCCCCGACGGTTGCCCAGATCTCGCAGGCCCTGGGCGGCAAGGTGCTGCTCGGCGACGACTCGGGGCTGGCCCGTGACGCGCTCGGCTTCGTCTTCGGCGGGGCGATGCTGCCGAACTTCCTGGGCGCCCTGACCCCCGGCTGCATGGTCGTCACCCCCGGCGACCGCGCCGACCTGGTCGTCGGATCGCTCGCCGCGCACAGCGCCGGCACCCCGCCGATAGCAGGCGTCCTGCTCACCCTGAACGAGGTGCCGAGCGACGACATCCTCACCCTCGCCGCCCGCCTCGCCCCGGGCACCCCGGTGCTGTCGGTGCCCGGCCTCAGTTTCCCCACCGCCGAGCAGTTGTTCTCCCTGGAGGGCAAGCTGAACGCGGCCACCCCGCGCAAGGCGGAGACCGCGCTCGGCCTGTTCGAGCGGTACGTGGAGACCGGTGATCTGCTGAAGCGGGTGAGCGCCCCGAGCAGCGACCGGGTGACGCCGATGATGTTCGAGCACAAGCTGCTCGAGCAGGCCCGCTCCGACATGCGGCGGGTCGTGCTGCCGGAGGGCACCGAGGAACGCGTGCTGCACGCCGCCGAGGTGCTGCTGCGCCGCCGGGTCTGCGACCTCACGCTGCTCGGCCCCGTCGACCAGATCCGCAAGAAGGCCGCCGACCTCGGCATCGACCTCGGCGACGCCCAGCTGATCGACCCGGCCACCAGCGAGCTGCGCGACGCCTTCGCCGAGAAGTACGCGGCGCTGCGCGCCCACAAGGGCGTGACCGTGGAGCTGGCCTACGACGTCGTCTCCGACGTGAACTACTTCGGCACCCTGATGGTCCAGGAGGGCCTCGCCGACGGCATGGTGTCCGGGTCGGTGCACTCCACGGCGGCCACCATCCGCCCGGCCTTCGAGATCATCAAGACCAAGCCGGACGCGAAGATCGTCAGCTCGGTCTTCTTCATGTGCCTCGCCGACAAGGTGCTCGTCTACGGCGACTGTGCGGTCAACCCCGACCCCAACGCCGAGCAGCTCGCCGACATCGCCATCCAGTCGGCGTCCACGGCCGCCCGGTTCGGTGTGGAGCCGCGGATCGCGATGCTGTCGTACTCCACCGGTACGTCCGGCTCGGGCGCCGACGTCGACAAGGTGCGCGAGGCGACCGAGCTGGTCCGCTCGCGCCGGCCCGACCTGAAGATCGAGGGGCCGATCCAGTACGACGCCGCCGTGGAGCCGACGGTCGCCGCGACCAAGCTGCCCGGGTCCGAGGTCGCGGGGCAGGCCAGCGTGCTGATCTTCCCCGACCTCAACACCGGCAACAACACCTACAAGGCCGTGCAGCGCTCGGCCGGCGCGATCGCCGTCGGCCCGGTGCTCCAGGGTCTGCGCAAGCCGGTCAACGACCTGTCCCGGGGCGCCCTCGTCCAGGACATCGTCAACACCGTCGCCATCACGGCGATCCAGGCCCAGTCCTCCGACCAGAAGGCATCCCAGCTGTGAGCTCCTCCCGCGTCCTCGTCCTCAACTCCGGCTCCTCGTCGGTGAAGTACCAGCTGCTCGACATGCGCGACAGCAGCCGGCTCGCGGTGGGCCTCGTCGAGCGGATCGGCGAGGAGACCTCACGCCTGAAGCACACCCCGACGGGCGCCGAGACCCGGGAGTGGACGGGCCCGATCGCCGACCACGAGGCCGCCCTGAAGGCCGTGTCGGCGGAGCTGGCCAGGGACGGCCTCGGCCTCGACTCGCCCGAGCTGGCGGCGATAGGCCACCGGGTCGTGCACGGCGGGAAGCACTTCACCGAGCCGACGGTCGTCGACGACACCGTGCTCGCCGAGATCGAGCGGCTGATCCCGGTCGCCCCGCTGCACAACCCGGCCAACCTGACCGGCATCCGTACGGCCCAGGCACTGCGCCCCGACCTGCCCCAGGTCGCCGTCTTCGACACCGCGTTCCACACGACGATGCCGGAGTCGGCCGCCCGCTACGCGATCGACGTGCAGACCGCCGACGAGCACCGCATCCGGCGCTACGGCTTCCACGGCACCTCGCACGCCTACGTCTCCCGGGCCACGGCCCAGCTGCTCGGCAGGGCCCCCGAGGACGTGAACGTCATCGTGCTGCACCTCGGCAACGGGGCGTCCGCCTCGGCGGTCAGGGGCGGGAAGTGCGTGGACACCTCCATGGGGCTGACGCCGCTGGAGGGGCTCGTGATGGGTACGCGTTCCGGAGACATGGACCCGGCCGTCATCTTCCATTTGATGCGTGTTGGCGGAATGTCCGCCGACGAGATCGACACTCTTCTCAACAAGAAGAGCGGGCTGATCGGTCTGTGCGGGGACAACGACATGCGGGAGATCCGCCGCCGGATCGACGAGGGTGACGAACAGGCGCAACTCGCCTTCGACATCTACATTCACCGCCTGAAGAAGTACATCGGCGCCTATTACGCGGTACTCGGCCGGGTGGACGCGATCGCGTTCACGGCCGGGGTCGGCGAGAACGCGGCGCCCGTGCGGGAAGCTGCGGTGGCGGGCCTGCAGGAGCTGGGCCTGGCGGTGGACAGCGAGCTGAACGCCGTACGCGGCGACGCACCGCGACTGATCTCGCCCGAGTCCGCCAGGGTGGCCGTGGCGGTCGTGCCGACCGACGAGGAACTGGAGATCGCGACACAGACGTACGCGCTGGTAAAGGGGTCACAGAACCTCACCTGAGCGGCATCCCGCCCTTTTGTATTTTCCGCCAGACGGAATATTCCGCAGCGAAACAAACCGATAGGATCGCCCCCATGCGCCGTTCGAAAATCGTCTGCACTCTCGGCCCCGCGGTCGACTCCCACGAGCAACTGGTCGCGCTGATCGAGGCCGGCATGAACGTGGCCCGCTTCAACTTCAGCCACGGCACGCACGCCGAGCACCAGGGGCGGTACGACCGGGTCCGGGCCGCCGCCAAGGAGACCGGCCGGGCCATCGGTGTCCTCGCCGACCTGCAGGGCCCGAAGATCCGCCTCGCCACCTTCGCCGAGGGGCCGGTGGAGCTGGTGCGCGGTGACGAGTTCACCATCACCACCGAGGACGTCCCGGGCGACAAGACGATCTGCGGGACGACCTACAAGGGTCTGCCCGGCGACGTCGCGCGCGGCGACCAGATCCTGATCAACGACGGCAACGTCGAGCTGAAGGTGCTGGACGTCGAGGGCGCGCGGGTCAGGACGATCGTCATCGAGGGCGGCGTCATCTCCGACCACAAGGGCATCAACCTGCCCGGCGCGGCCGTCAACGTCCCGGCGCTGTCCGAGAAGGACGTCGAGGACCTGCGCTTCGCGCTGCGCATGGGCTGCGACCTGGTGGCCCTGTCCTTCGTCCGGGACGCCAAGGACGTGCACGACGTCCACCGGGTCATGGACGAGGAGGGCCGCCGCGTCCCGGTCATCGCCAAGGTGGAGAAGCCGCAGGCGGTGGCGAACATGGAGGACGTCGTGATGGCGTTCGACGGTGTGATGGTCGCGCGCGGCGACCTGGCCGTCGAGTACCCGCTCGAGAAGGTCCCGATGGTGCAGAAGCGCCTGATCGAGCTGTGCCGGCGCAACGCCAAGCCGGTGATCGTGGCGACCCAGATGATGGAGTCGATGATCACCAACTCCCGGCCGACCCGCGCCGAGGCCTCCGACGTGGCCAACGCGATCCTGGACGGCGCCGATGCGGTCATGCTGTCCGCCGAGTCGAGCGTGGGCGCGTACCCGATCGAGACCGTCAAGACGATGTCGAAGATCGTCCAGGCGGCCGAGCAGGAGCTGCTGTCCAAGGGGCTCCAGCCGCTCGTCCCGGGCAAGAAGCCGCGCACGCAGGGCGGTTCGGTCGCCCGTGCCGCCTGCGAGATCGCGGACTTCCTCGGCGGCAAGGGCCTGGTGGCGTTCACCCAGTCCGGTGACACGGCCCGTCGGCTGTGCCGCTACCGCGCCGCCCAGCAGATCCTGGCGTTCACCACGGACGAGTCCACCCGCAACCAGCTGACGCTCAGCTGGGGCGTCGAGTCGCACGTCGTACCGTTCGTGAACAGCACCGACGAAATGGTCGACCTGGTCGACCAGGAGATCGCCAAGCTCAACCGCTTCGACCCGGGTGACATCATGATCATCACCGCCGGTTCGCCCCCCGGCGTCCCCGGCACCACCAACATGGTCCGCGTCCACCACCTCGGCGGCGGCGACCGCGACTGACGCGCGTACAGCGGCCTCCATACGGCACTGAGGGCGCCCCCTGCGACCAGGGGGCGCCCTCAGTTGTTGCGGCTCCCGAACGGGCTTTGCGGGGCGCTCAGTCGGTGACGTACTGATGCAGCCCGGGCACGTGCAGGGTCCCGCCGAACTGGCCGGCCTGCTGGACCTTCACGTTGGTGAAGTAGATCAGCGGGATGTTCAGCGGCGGCGGGTGCTCCGGGTCGAACGTGACCGGGATCAGGCCCAGCAGGTTGCCGGAGATGCTCTCGGTGTACATCACCGTCTGGCCGTCGCGGATGGTGGACGTCGAGCCCTCGGCCGCCTGCACGTGGTACGTCTTGCCGGACTGCTCGTCCTTCACCGTCTGGTGCAGGTCGCCGATGTCGGTGCCGTCCGATATGACGTACTTCAGGACCTTCTTGACCGTGCCGTTGGCGGTCTTCACCTCGACGATGCCCTGATAGTCGGCGCCCTTCAGCAGCAGCGAACTGGCGTCCAGGAACCAGGGATCGTCGGGCAGCGGCACGGGGTTGTCGACGCCGCCCTCCTCGTCGGTGGCGACCGGGCAGTCGTCCACGTCCGTGGTGGAGCTCGCCGAGGGGCTCGGGGTCGGGGAGGCGGTGGCCTCCTGCGCGGCCTCGCCCGCGTCCTCGGCCGCCTCGGACGCCGTACCGGTGGCGTCCTCGACGGTGTCCTCGACCGTGTCGGTGACCTTGTCGGTGGTCTCCTCGACGGGGTCGGACGTGTCCTTGCCGGCGTCCTCGGTGCTCCCCGAACTCCCCGACGACGGGGCCTCGCTCGCGCTCGGACCCGCCGAGGCGGACGGGGACGGCGTCGGGCTCGCGGTCTCCTGGCCGGCGCCGGTGATGGTGTCGACGACGCCTGTCACCGCGTCGCCGATGGTCTCCAGCACGCCCTTGTCGCTCTCGGACGGCGACGGTTCGGCGGTGGCGCCA
This sequence comes from Streptomyces sp. NPDC127197, assembly GCF_042672405.1. NCBI lineage: Bacteria > Bacillati > Actinomycetota > Actinomycetes > Kitasatosporales > Streptomycetaceae > Streptomyces > Streptomyces sp. NPDC127197. The sequence goes on from NZ_JBHXVG010000034.1 coordinate 7,371, forward strand.
CCGGCCGGCTCGGACTCCCTGCTCTCCGACGCGGAAGGCGACGGCGTGGGCTCGGCCTCGTCGTCGGCACCTGAATCCGACGAAGAGTCGCTGCCCGAACTCCCTGAAGAGGACGACGAGTCCGAGGATCCCGCGTCCGACGACGCCGACGGGCTCGGCTCCGCCTCGTCCGCGGACGCGCTCTCGCTCGCCGACGCGGAGGGCGACGGCGTGGCCGACTCGGAGGAGCCGTTCTCGGCCTCCTCCAGGGCGGCGACGCAGTCCTTGTACTCGTCGGCCGTCAGGCTCCGGGAGGCCGGCTGGTCCTCGGCGAGGGCGAGCTTCGGTGTGAACCCCATCCCCATGAGGACCGCCGTGGGCATCGCCGCGAGGGCTATCGCCTTGCCGGCCGGCATGTGGAACCTGGTGAACAGCGGCTTCTTGGGTGCCGCGTGGCGCGGCCCGGTTCTCACACGGGACTCGTCCACTTCAGTCCCGTGGGTCACCTCGTCAGCCGGCACTGTGCCTCCCGTTCGCCTCGTTGCCGGGGCTCGTTCCTGACAGATCGTTGGACTTGTCCACCCCGTCCGCGACTGCGGTGCCCGGCGCTACCGCGCCCTCGGGGGCACCGCCCGTTCCCTTGGTGTCCGCCTGCGCCTGCTCCGGCGCGGGCGGCGCGCCCTCGACCCATGCCACGGCCATCGCGCCGCCGACGAGGGCCAGCAGGAAGCCGATGAGGAAACCGCCGAGGTTGGACACCGGGATGGACACCAGCGCCAGCAGGATCGCCGCGACACCCGCGAAGGTGCGGACGTGCTTCTGGAACCAGAGGCTGAAGCCCAGGACGACGAGCAGCACGCCGATGATCAGGGATCCGGCACCCGCGGTGGTGGCCATCGCCAGCGTCAGGTGGCCGATCTGGAGGTTTGCGTACGGGAAGTAGGCGATGGGGAGTCCGCCGAGCATGACGAACAGGCCGGCCCAGAAAGGCCTTGTGCCCCGCCAGGCGCGGAAGTTCCGCCGAAAGACCCGGAGGTAGTGCTCGTCGTGGCCGGGCGCGGCAGGAGTCTCGGCGCTCATGGAAAACAGCTCCCTGGAACGGCGTTGCTGTGGTGGAGAGATGTACTGCGTGCAGATGCGGTGCAGTGGGGGCGGAGAGTGGACGGGCGGGGGCGCCATCGGCTCCCCCGCCCGTCAGAGAGTGCCTAGTAGCACTCCTTGACACCCGTCGACAGCGACATCTTCAGGCCGCTGAGCTTGAAGGTTCCGGCGGTGGTCGCCCACGCCGTCTGCTTCACGTCGGTCAGGGTGACCGAGTCGGCCTGCTGGGCGAACCCGTAGGGGTTCGACTGCTCGCCGCCGCCCTTCATGCCCGGACCCTTGCTGGCGTCCTTGGCGGCCACACCGATGTCGATGCCCCGGAACGTCGCGTCGGCCTCGAGCTGGGCGACGTCGATGTACAGGTTCTCGGCCTTGACCGGAGTGGCACCGTCGCCGGCCCGCAGGATCAGGCTGACGTTCCCGAGCACCGGAATGTTCGGGGTGACGACCGACTGGCACAGGCTCTTGATGGTCGCCTGCTTGAACGCCGAGACGGCGACGGGGTGAACCGTCTTCTTGCCGTCGAGCGTGTAGCCCTCGTCAAGGGCGCCGTACTGCGAGAAGCCCGTACCGTCGAGCTGCTTGGTCGTGACCTTGAACGACTGGCCGGAAACGCTGAACGACGCGGCCAGAGCGCCCTGAGCGAGTGCGACACCTATGCATGCCGTGGCGGCAACGCTGGGCACCATGACCACAGCGAACCGCTTCCATCTGGTCCCACCACGCACCTGGGACTCCATATTTCCTCCTTCTCGGACGTACATCTCCTGGCACCCGGCTCGCCCTCGGACGACGGCTCAGCGGGGCAGGGATGGGAGAAGTGCTACGTCCTCGGGAAGGAGAGCGCCTGCGCTCGGCGGCGCGAACCGCGCCCGAATCACCGGCGATCACCCCCGAGCGACAACCACTGGTCGCGCCTGACACGCATCACGCACAACCTTGCTGGACAGGCTTCGCGGTGGGCGAAGACCCCCCTGTCCAAGAGCCGGCGCCACTGCCGTCGACTCTGCTCGGTGGGGACCCAGGAAATCCCGTGACCCGACCGGCTGTCGGGGTGCGGGAATGGACCGAGCGTCGCCGATCGTGGTGCATTCTCGCCGCCCGCACAAGGGGGTTCGTTACTCACTAGTAACGGCCGGATAACCGAACAACGACCCCTCGGTCTCGCTCAGCGACGCTGGGTGGCAACCAGGGCGAGGACAAAACTATTGATCGCTGGACAGAATCCGACAGATCAACGCCCGCGACTTACTCGCAGTAACAGCGGCCGCGATTACCAAGATTTGGTAAAGCGCGGCCGCAGTGGTCCTCCGTCGGCAGTTCCGTCACTCGGGCACCAGCCGCCTCATGGCGCCGGGAGGCCCGTGGAACGGGTCCTCCGCCCCGCTTAGAACAGGGCGCGGGCAAGCGCCCGGCGGGCCGCGGTCACCCGCGGATCGTCGGCGCCGACCACCTCGAACAGCTCAAGCAGCCGCAGGCGTACGGCATCCCGGTCCTCGCCCGCCGTACGCCGCACGGTGTCGATGAGCCGCCCGAACGCGTCCTCGACATGACCGCCCACCAGGTCCAGGTCGGCGGCGGCGATCTGCGCCTGCGCGTCGGCCGGCTTCTCGGCCGCCTCCTTGCGCACCCGCTGCGGGTCCAGGCCCTGCACCCGCTGGAGCAACTCCGCCTGCGCCAGGCCGAGTTTGGCCTCCGGGTTGCCGGGGTCGTCGGCGAGCACGTTCCTGTACGCCTGGACGGCCCCGCCCAGGTCGCCCGCGTCCAGCGCCTGCGCCGCCGCGTTCAGCAGGGCGTCGTACGGCCCGGCCGGCACCTGCGCGGGAGCGGCCTGGCCACCCGGCTCGGCCTCCGGGTCGACGGTCAGGCCGGTCAGCCCGAAGCGCTGCTCGGCGACCGTCACCAACTGGTCGAGGGTCTGCCGGATCTGCGCCTCACCGGCCGCCCCCTGGAAGAGCGGCAGCGCCTGGCCCGCGACGACGGCGAAGACCGCCGGGATCCCCTGGATCCCGAACTGCTGCATCAGCATCTGGTTGGCGTCGACGTCGATCTTGGCGAGGACGAAGCGGCCGTTGTACTCGACGGCGAGCCGCTCCAGGACGGGGCTGAGCTGCTTGCAGGGCTGGCACCACTCGGCCCAGAAGTCGATGACGACCGGGACCTCGGCGGAGCGCTGCAGGACGTCTTGCTCGAATCCGGCCTCGTCGACGTCGATGACGAGATCGGCCGGGGAGACGGCCCCGCCCCCGCCCTTCCGGGCCGCTTCGGCGCGCGCCTGCTCCGCCTTCGCCTTGGCCTCTTGGGCCGCCTTCATCGCGGCGAGGTCGACGACGCCGCTCATGGACATGTTCCGTGGCTGCATGCGTCTATCCTCCCCCGTTCCCGCGCGTGTGTGAAAAACGCTGTGAAAGCCGGACCCGGAAGGGTGGCCGACTGCGTGGTCTGCGGCGCCGGGTCCCCACCCCACGCCCTGTGGTCGTCGCTCGCGTACGCCGTCCACGAGCTTTCGCTACGAGTCGTAGCGTAATGCCACGCAGGGCCCCCGCGGCACCACCGCCCGGTGATCTCCCTCACTACCCTGCAGAACCGGCCAGTTAGGGTCGGGGGATGCAGAGCCGCACCCCCGCCAGCCGCACCGGACGCCCGCGCAGCGTCGCCGCCGACACCGCGATTCTGGCCGCAACCCGGGCGGCTCTGGTCGAACTGGGCTGGTCCAAGCTCACCTTGGGAGATGTGGCGACGCGGGCCGGGGTTGCGAAGACGACGCTGTACCGCCGCTGGGCAGGCAAGAACGAACTGGTCGTCGACGCGGTGGCGGAACTCTTCGACGAACTGCGCCTGCCCGACCGCGGTTCACTGGCCGCCGACATCGAGGGCGTCGTCCTGCAGTTCGCCGCGATCCTGGCCCGCCCGGAGGCCAAGAGCGGCCTGATGGCGGTGGTCGCGGAGTCGACGCGCGACGAGGCGCTGCGCGAGCGCATCCGCACGTCGATCGTCGACCGCCAGAAACGCCTGGTCCTGGAGGGCCGCGCCCGCGCCCAGGCACGCGGCGAACTCCCCCCGGAGACGGACCCGGCGGAATCGGCCCGCACGGCGGACCTGATCTTCGACATGGTCGCGGGCGCGGTGGTCCACCGCACCCTGGTGAGCGCAGAACCGGCGGACGAGGAATGGGTCCAAACCTTCACACGGGTGCTGCTGCACGGCCTGACGCCGTAGCCGTACGTAGCTGCGGGCAGTCGTGCCTCCCCCAGTGCCTTAAGGGCCTGGGGGGACCCCCAGGGCGGCACGGGTGGGCGCAGCGGCACCCCGCAACGCCGGGCTGCGCACCCCACCCCCGCCCAGCCCCAACGCCGGGAACCTCAGAAGCCGGCAGGCTCGGTGTACACCCCCCACTCATCCCGCAGCACCCCACAGATCTCCCCCAGCGTCGCCTCCGCCCGCACAGCATCCAGCATCGGCTCGATCATGTTGGCCCCGCCCCGCGCAGCCGCAACCATCGCGTCCAGCGCGGCACGCACGCCCGCATCGTCCCGTCCCGCACGCCGCGCGCCGAGCACCCGCACCTGCTCCCGCTCCACCTCATGGCTCACCCGCAGAATCTCCAGATCCCCGGTGACAGACCCGGTGTGGACATTCACGCCCACCACCTTCTTGTCCCCCTTCTCCAGAGCCTGTTGGTACCGGAACGCGGACTCCGCGATCTCCCCGGTGAACCACCCGTCCTCGATCCCCCGCAGAATCCCGGAGGTGATCGGCCCGATCGGGTGCCGCCCGTCGGGGTGCGCCCGCAGCCCCCGCTCCTTGATCTGGTCGAAGATCTTCTCCGCGTCGGCCTCGATCCGGTCGGTCAGCTGCTCGACGTACCACGAACCGCCCAGCGGATCGGCCACGTTGGCGACGCCGGTCTCTTCCATGAGCACCTGCTGGGTACGCAGCGCGATCTCCGCCGCCTGCTCACTCGGCAGCGCAAGCGTCTCGTCGAGCGCGTTGGTGTGCAGCGAGTTCGTGCCGCCGAGCACCGCCGCCAGCGCCTCCACGGCCGTACGGACGACGTTGTTGTACGGCTGCTGGGCGGTCAGCGAGACTCCGGCGGTCTGCGTGTGGAAGCGCAGCCACTGGGCCTTCTCGGACTTCGCCCCGTACACGTCCCGCATCCAGCGCGCCCAGATCCTGCGCGCCGCCCGGAACTTGGCGATCTCCTCGAAGAAGTCGACGTGCGCGTCGAAGAAGAAGCTCAGCCCCGGCGCGAAGACGTCCACGTCCAGCCCGCGCGACAGCCCCAGCTCCACGTACCCGAAGCCGTCCGCCAGCGTGTACGCCAGCTCCTGCGCGGCCGTCGACCCGGCCTCCCGGATGTGGTAGCCGGAGACGGACAGCGGCTTGTAGGCGGGGATGCGCTCGGCGCAGTACTCCATCAGGTCGCCGATGAGGCGCAGATGCGGCTCGGGCTGGAAGAGCCACTCCTTCTGCGCGATGTACTCCTTGAAGATGTCCGTCTGCAGCGTGCCGTTGAGGACGCCGGGGTCGACGCCCTGGCGCTCGGCGGCGACCAGGTACATGCAGAAGACGGGGACCGCCGGACCGCTGATCGTCATCGAGGTGGTGACGTCGCCGAGCGGGATATCCTTGAACAGCACGTCCATGTCGGCCGCAGAGTCGATCGCCACCCCGCAGTGGCCGACCTCGCCGAGCGAGCGCGGGTCGTCGGAGTCGCGGCCCATGAGGGTCGGCATGTCGAAGGCGACCGAGAGCCCGCCTCCGCCGTTGCCGAGGATCATCTTGTAGCGCTCGTTGGTCTGCTGCGCGTTCCCGAACCCGGCGAACTGCCGGATGGTCCACGTACGCCCCCGGTAGCCGGTCGGATAGAGGCCGCGCGTGAAGGGGTACTCCCCCGGCCAGCCGATCCGCTCGAAGCCTTCATAGGTGTCCCCGGGCCGGGGACCGTACACCGGCTCCACGGGGTCCCCGGAGAGCGTGGTGAAGTCGGCCTCGCGCTTGCGCGCGGCGTCGTACCGGGCCTGCCAGCGTCGGCGGCCCTCCTCGATGGCGTCAGCGTCCATACCCTCCAATTTACTTGGACGTCCTAGTAAATGTCGACGGCAGCGGGAGGATTCAGCGGAACGCCCTGGTAACCCGGGGGAAAGGGGCCGCCGTACGCGCGGGCGTACGGCGGGGTGCTCACGCCTTCGCGGGCGCCGGCGCGTCCTGGGCGACCTCGGCCTCCAGCTCGCCCGAGATCTTCCGCTCGACGAAGAAGGCGGCCGTCGGGATCGTGCCCGCCAGCAGGACCCACAGCTGCTTGCCGACCGGCCACTTCGCCTTGGAACCCAGGTCGAAGGCGAAGACCAGGTAGACGACGTAGAGCCAGCCGTGCGCGATGGAGACGACACGGGTGGCGTCCGCGGCACCGTCGATGTCCAGCACGTACTTGCCGATCATGCACAGGCACAGCAGAACCAGGAGCACACCGGTGACGTAGGCCATGACGCGGTAGCGGGTCAGCACGCTCTTTTTCATGCGGTCGAGCGTATCCGCCCGTTCCGGGCGATCTTTCCCCGGGTCACTGCTCCTCGAAGTCGTGCGCGGCGATCCGCAGCGGGCGCAGCATCGCGAAGATCTCGTTGCACTCCTCGGCGTCGTACACGCCGAGTCCGAAGTCCATCGCCATCAGGTCGCGGGTGGCCGCCTCGACGACCTCGCGGCCCTTGTCCGTGATGACGGCGAGCGTGCCGCGGCCGTCGTTGGGGTTGGGGCGCCTGTCCACCAGGCCGGACTTCACCAGGCGGTCCACGGTGTTCGTCACGGACGTCGGATGCACCATGAGGCGCTCGCCGATCTTCGACATCGGCAGCTCGCCGGCCTTGGAGAAGTTGAGCAGCACCAGCGCCTCGTAGCGCGCGAAGGTCAGCCCGTACGGCTTGACGACCGCGTCGACCTCGGCGAGCAGGATCTGGTGCGCCCGCATGATCGAGGTGATCGCAGCCATGGACGGCACGTTGCCCCAGCGCTGCTTCCAGAGCTCGTCGGCGCGGGCGATGGGATCGAAGGGAAGGCTGAGCGGCTTCGGCACGACACCAGACCTTACCGGCCGGTCATATCACGGTCAGCCCCGTCTCGCCCTTCGGTCGAACTCGTCAGCCCGCGGGCACGTACCGCGTCGAGCCACGGGCAGTCGTGCCGCCGTAGCTGCGGGCAGTCGTGCCTCCCCCCAGTGCCTTAAGGGCCTGGGAGGTGCCCCCAGGGCGGCACGGGTGGGCGCAGCGGCACCCCGTCAGCGCCGGGCTGCGCCACCCACCCCCGGCCAGCCCCCACGCCGCACAGCAAACACGGTCAGCGGCGGCCCGTCGCCCGACGGCTATTCCGCGAGGTACCGCTCCACCGTCTCCACCTTGGACGTGAGTCCGTCCGTCACTCCCGGCCGGATGTCCGCCTTGAGCACCAGGGACACGCGCGGCGCCCGCTCCTCCACGGCAGCGACAGCCCGCCTGACGACGTCCATGACCTCGTCCCACTCACCCTCGACCGACGTGAACATCGCGTCGGTACGGTTCGGCAGCCCCGACTCACGGACCACCCGGACCGCCTCGGCGACATGCTCCCCGACGTCCTCGCCGACCCCCAGCGGCGTCACGGAGAAGGCGACGATCACGCGTTCACGGTCCCTTCCTTGCGGGCGCGGGACGCGATCACGGCGTTCTCGGCCTCACGCTTGAGCATGCGCTCGGCGAAGAAGCCGCCGGTGGGCAGCACGGAGAGGACGAAGTAGAGCGCAGCCCGGCCGAAGGGCCACTTCGCGCGGTTCCAGGCGTCCGCCCAGAACAACACGTACAGGATGAAGAGGAAGCCGTGGACCGCGCCCATCAAGGGCACCGCGTTGAAGTCCGTGGTCCGCTTCAGCACCGAGCAGACGAGCAGGATGAGGAAGGACACGGCCTCCGGAGCCGAGACCAGACGGAGGCGGCGGAGGGCGGTGGCGGTCTTGAGGTCCACGGGTCACCTTCGGTGGGAGAGTCTTCGTCGCTTTGTGAACGGACGCACAAACGCTCGGCCATTGTGGCAAACGCCGTCCGGACGCCGGATTGGGGGGCCGCCCCCTAAGGGGCCCGCCGGGTCGTCTCACTCCACAGGCCCTGTCGGCAGGTCCCCTCGGCGGTTACCGTCCAAGCGTGGCGATGTTCCGACTTCAAGGCAGCAAGGTGCTCGCCGTCGACATGACCGGGGACGCCGTGAGGGCGAAGAACGGCTCGATGGTCGCGTACGACGGACAGATGGCCTTCAAGAAGATGAGCGGCGGCGGTGAGGGCATCCGGGGGATGGTGACCCGGCGGATCACCGGTGAACAGATGACCATGATGGAGGTGAAGGGGCACGGGACCTGCTGGTTCGCCGACCGTGCCTCCGAGATCAACCTCGTCGGCCTCCGGGGGGAGAAGCTGTACGTGGAGTCGAGCAATCTGCTGGCGACCGAGGCCGGCCTGCGCACGGGCACGTCGTTCACGGGGCTGCGCGGCGCCTCACAGGGCAACGGGCTGTTCACGACCACCGTCGAGGGGCACGGTCAGGCGGCGATCATGTCGGACGGGCCGGCGGTCGTGCTGCGCGTGAGCTCGCAGTACCCGCTGACCGTCGACCCGGGCGCGTATGTCGCGCATCAGGGGAACCTGCGGCAGTCCTTCCAGTCCGGTGTGACATTCCGCACGTTCATGGGGGAAGGCGGCGGCGAGGCCTTCCAGATCCGGTTCGAGGGGGACGGGCTCGTCTACGTCCAGCCGAGCGAGCGGAACACGATCGCGGGAGACGTGTGACATGGCCTTCCGTGAGATCAACTCCAGGATGGTCGAGGCGACCGTCATGCCGGGGCAGCGGCTGTTCAGTCAGCGCGGCGCCATGCTCGCCTACAAGGGCGAGGTGACCTTCACGCCCAACATGAGCGGCGGCCAGGGCGGGATCATGTCGATGATCGGGCGCCGGGTCGCCGACGAGGACACCCCGCTCATGACCGTCGAAGGCAGCGGCACCGTGCTCTTCGGGCACGGTGGCCACCACGTCCAGGTGATCAACCTCGCCGGCGACACCCTCTACGTCGAGGCAGACCGGCTCCTCGCCTTCGAGGGCACCCTCCAGCAGGGCACCATGTTCATGGGCTCGCAGGGCGGCGTCATGGGCATGGTCCGGGGGCAGGTCACCGGGCAGGGGCTGTTCACCACCACCCTCAAAGGGCACGGGTCCGTCGCTGTCATGGCCCACGGCGGCGTGTTCGAGGTCCCGATCACCCCGCAGCGTCCCGTGCACGTCGACCCCCAGGCCTACGTCGCCCACCACGGCGACGTGCGCAACAAGCTGTCGACCGCGCTGGGCTGGCGGGACATGGTGGGCCGTGGCTCCGGCGAGGCGTTCCAGCTGGAGCTGAGCGGCAGCGGTGCGGTGTACGTCCAGGCGTCGGAGGAGAAGCTTTGACCACCCATCCCGGAACCGGTCCCGTCGTCCACGACCCGGCGACCCTGCCCGCCGACGACAACGTCAACGCGTACACCTTCTGCGTGGAGCTCAAGGGGACCCAGTGGTTCCTGCAGAAGGGGAAGATGATCGCCTACTACGGCTCGATCGACTTCAACGGCATCGGGCACGGCCGACTCGACCGACTTGTCCGTACGTCCTTTCATTCGCCTCTGCACGCGAGCGACTGGGTGGTGGCGGAGGGCTCGGGCAAGATGCTCCTCGCCGACCGGGCCTTCGACGTGAATTCGTATGACCTGGAGGACGGCAATCTGACCATTCGCTCGGGCAACCTGCTCGCTTTTCAGCCAACTCTCGCACTCAAGCAGTCGATCGTGCCGGGCTTTCTGACACTCATCGGAACCGGAAAGTTCGTGGCCGCATCTAACGGTCCGGTGGTGTTCATGGATCCCCCGATCCGGGTGGATCCGCAGGCGCTCGTCGGCTGGGCCGACTGCCCGTCTCCGTGCCACCACTACGACCATGGCTACATGACGGGCGTAATGGGCGGTCTACGTGCACTGACGGGCCTCGGCGGGGCCTCTGGAGAGGAGCATCAGTTCGAGTTCGTGGGAGCCGGCACCGTGCTGCTCCAGTCGTCCGAGGCACTGATGGCGGAGCAGGCCACGGGGGCGACTCCGCAGCAGGCCGGGGTACCTGGTGGCGGCGGGGTGACCGGAGGGCACGGATCGCAAGGCGGCGCACCGCGTTTTCCCGGACAGCTCGGAGACCTCCAGCGTCGCTTCGGGCTGTGAGCGGTAGTCTGCGGAGTGTGACGTCGAACGCGTGCGCACCGTCACACCACCCTCATTAGTTCGCCTTTCAACTTTCTTAGGTAGACTTCATTCATGGAGACCGAAACGGCCACGCGCTGGCTGACCGATGCAGAGCAGTGTGCCTGGCGCACCCACCTGGAGGTCAACAGGCTGTTGACGTACCAGCTCGAAAAGGACCTGCAGCCGTTCGGCCTGACGATGAACGACTACGAGATTCTGGTGAATCTCTCCGAGTCGGAGGACTTCCGGATGCGGATGAGCGACCTCGCCTCCGCCACCCTCCAGTCCAAGAGCCGTCTCTCGCACCAGATCACCCGCATGGAGAACGCCAACCTGGTGCGCCGGGAGAACTGCGAGTCCGACCGGCGCGGACTGTACGCGGTCCTCACCGAGCACGGCATGGAGACGATGCAGAAGGTCGCGCCCCACCATGTGGCGTCCGTGCGCAGGCACTTCATCGACCTGCTGTCACCCGAGGCACTGACGGAGCTCGACAAGGCCCTCAAACCCATCGCGGAACACCTGCGCGGGCACCGCGGCCGCCCCTGACCGGGAGGCGTCACCGGGCGAGCGGCAGGCGGAGTTCGAACTGGGCTCCGCCTGCCGGTGCGTCCTGGACCGTGAGCGTGCCGCCGTGGCGGGTGGCGACATCGCGGGCGATGGCCAGGCCCAGCCCCGCGCCGCCCTCGTCCCGGCTGCGGGCCGCGTCCAGGCGTACGAACCGCTCGAAGATCCGCTCCCGGTCCGCCGCGGGCACCCCGTCGCCGTCGTCGGCCACCTGCAGCACGGCCCGGTCCCCCTCCCGGCGTACGACCACGGTGACCGCAGAGCGGGCGTGCCGCTGGGCGTTGTCCAGCAGATTGGCCAACACGCGCCCCAGTTGACCGCGGGATCCGGCCACTTCGAGGGACCCGGCCCGGACCGTCACGTTCTTCCGGCCCGCGGCCTCCTCCCGTGCCAGCGCGGCGAGATCGACCCGGGCGTCGCTGATGGGCCGCTCCCCCGCGTCCAGCCGGGCGAGCAGCAGCAGATCGGCGGCGAGCCGCTGGAGCCGTACGGTGTCCGCCACGGCCCCGTCGAGGTCCAGCAACTCCGGATGCGCGGCGGCCACTTCGAGCTGGGTGCGCAGGGACGCGATGGGGCTGCGCAGCTCGTGCGAGGCGTCGGCGACGAACCGCCGCTGGCGTTCCACCGAGGTCTCCAGCGCGGCCAGCGTCTCGTTGGTGGTGCTGGCGAGCCGGGCGACCTCGTCGTGGGTGTCCGGTTCGGGGACCCGCCGGGAGAGGTCCTCGGAGGCGGTGATTTCGGCCATCTCGCGCCGGATGCCCTCGACCGGTCGGAGCGCGCGCCGGGTGACCAGCCAGGTCACGCCTGCGACGACCCCGAGCAGCAGTGGGAAGCCGATCAGCATGGCGGTCAGCGCGGTGTCGACGGCGTTCTGTTCGGCGGCCAGCGGGGCACCGGCGTACACGGTGAACGTGCCCCGGTCGGGCACCTCGACCGGCACGGCGGCGAAGCGGTAGTCCGCCGTGGTGCCGTCGACCGTCGCCGAGCCGTCGGTGAGGCTCGCCTCCTCGCCGATCTCACCCGGACGGAGGGTGGCGCTCCCCGTCGAGCCGTCGTCGTCATCGTCGTCGTCATCCTCGTCGTCGCCGGGGGCGCTGGTCGTCGGGGCCGACGGCCGGGGCTGCGGGCGCACCGCCCCGGTTCCCGTGCCGCTGATCCGCTCCAGGTCCTCGGTGGCCGCGACCAGCGTGCCGTCCTCGGCGACGACCTGGACCGGCCGGTCGTCGTCGTCCAGCGACAGCTGGTCGGAGGTCCTGCCGCCCGCGAGGTCGGCGGCGACCTCGCGGGCCGTGCGCTCCGCCTCGGTCCCGGCCTGCTCGGTCAGGTTGGAGTACAGGGAGATCAGTACGGCGGCCCCCGCGGCGACCAGGGCCAGGGCGACGACGAGCGTGGCGGCGAGCGTGGCCCGGACCCGTACGGAACCGAACAAACGCCTCATCTCGGCGCCTCCAGACGGTAACCGGCGCCGCGGACCGTGCGGATGAGCCCGGCGCCCAGCTTGCGGCGCAGGGCGCTGACGTACACCTCGACGATGTTCGGATCGCCCTCGTACGCGAAGTCCCAGACGTGCTCCAGGATCCCGGCCTTGGACACCACCTCACCGGCCCGCACCGCCAGGTGCTCCAGGACGGCGAACTCCTTGGCCGTCAGGGCGATCTCGTCCCCGTCCAGGGCGACCCGGCGGGCGGCGGTGTCGACGCGGAGGGCACCGAGGTCGAGGACGGGCGAGGCGCCGTGCCGGCCGCGGCGGCGCAGCAGCGCCCTGACCCGGGCGACGAGGACGACGTACGAGAACGGTTTGGTCAGGTAGTCGTCGGCGCCGGTGTCCAGGCCCTCGGCCTCGTCGTACTCGCCGTCCTTGGCGGTGAGCATGAGGATGGGCACGTCGTTGCCGGCGGCGCGCAGGGCGGAGCAGACGCGGTAGCCGTTCATGCCGGGGAGCATGATGTCGAGCACGATCAGGTCGTACGGCGACTCGCTCGCCCGGTGCAGTCCTTCCAGGCCGTCGTGGACGACGTCCACCGCGTAGCCCTCCGCCGTCAGACCCTTGGCCAGGGACAGGGCGAGGCGTTTTTCGTCCTCGACGATCAGTAGGCGCATGCCCCCCAGGGTCGCAAACCGAACCTGAAGCGATCTTCAGGGAGCTTCAGGCGGGCTTCAGCTTCCGTGGCGCAGGTTGGTCCATGTCGGAAGAGCGCAAGCCCAATTGGGGGAGGAACAGCCATGAAGCGCAACATTGTCATCGCGGCCGTGACCGCAGCCGCCGTGGTCGGTGGTGGGTCCGCACTGGCCTTTGCGGGCGGTGGTGGGGGCGGCGCCTCGGCCACGCCGACGGCACCGGCCTCGGTCACGGTGAACGGCTCGAGCACCGGCGGGGTCGACGACGACCGGGGGGACGACCGGGACGACGACGCGGCCAAGGGGGGCGGCAGGCTCACCGCCGCGCAGGTGATCGACGCCGCGTTGAAGGCGGCGCCGGGGACGGTTGTGTCCGTCGACCTCGACGACGATGACGACGACGGGGACGACCGCCGTGGCTGGGAGGTCGAGGTCCTTGGTCGGGGTACCACCTCGTACACCGTGAACGTGGATGCGTCGACGGGCCGGATTCTCGGCACCCACACCGCCGACGACGATGCCGACGACCGCGCGACGGTCAGGGGCGCCGCCGTCACCGCCAAGGAAGCCGCCGAGGCGGCGTCTGCCAAGGGGGTCGTCACGTCGGTCGACCTGGACGACGACGGGGCGGTGAGCTGGGACGTGGAGGCCACCGACTCCTCGGGCATGGAGCGGGACTGGAACGTCGACCTGAAGAGCGGGGCGGTTACGGCGGATCTGGGGGACGGGGACGACCGGGACGAGCGTTCCGGTCACGACCGGGTCCAGGGGGACGACGACCACGACGATGACGGCGACCGGGGCGACGACCGCGACGACGACTGACGGGCGTGGGGTGCGGGGGCTTGCGAGGTGTGTTCGCCCCCGCCGCCCCTGTCCTTCCCGTCCCTGGGGGCTGCGCCCCCAGACCCCCGCTTCGGCCTGAACGGCCTCGTCCTCAAGCTCCCCCGGAGGGGGCACCCCCAACGGGCTGGGTGTCACGTTGCGGTCGTCAGGCCGCGCACCAGTTCGTCCGCCGCTCGGTACGGGTCCAGCTCCCCGGCGACGATGCGTTCCGCCAGTGTGCTCAGGCGGTGGTCGCCGTGGAGGTCGCCGATGCGTTCGCGGAGGGCTGTGACGGCGATGGTCTCCACCTCGCGCGCGGCGCGGGCCAGGCGGCGTTCGGCCAGGACGCCTCGCTCCTCCATCCATGCGCGGTGCTTCTCCAGGGCCTCGACGACCTCGTCGATGCCCTCGGCGCGGGCGGCGACCGTCTTGACGATCGGGGGCCGCCAGTCGCCGGGGCCGCGGGACTCGCCGAGGCCCAGCATGTGGTTCAGTTCCCGGGCGGTGGCGTCGGCGCCGTCCCGGTCTGCCTTGTTGACGACGTACACGTCGCCGATCTCCAGGATTCCGGCCTTCGCCGCCTGGATGCCGTCGCCCATGCCGGGGGCCAGGAGGACGACGGAGGTGTCGGCCTGGGAGGCGATCTCGACCTCCGACTGGCCCACGCCGACCGTCTCGACCAGGATCACGTCGCAGCCCGCCGCGTCCAGGACGCGGATCGCCTGCGGCGCGGCCCAGGCGAGGCCGCCCAGGTGACCGCGGGTGGCCATCGAGCGGATGTAGACGCCGGGGTCCGAGGCGTGCTCCGACATGCGGACGCGGTCGCCCAGCAGGGCGCCCCCGGAGAAGGGGGACGACGGGTCGACGGCCAGGACGCCGACCCGCTTGCCCTGCTTGCGGTAGGCGGTGACGAGGGCCGACGTGGAGGTCGACTTACCGACTCCCGGCGAGCCCGTGAGACCGACGACGTATGCGTTGCCGGTCAGCGGGGCCAGTGCCGCCATGACCTCCCTGAGCTGCGGGGACGCCCCCTCCACCAGGGAGATCAGCCGGGCCACGGCCCGCGGCCGGCCTTCCCTGGCCTGGGCCACCAGTGTGGAGACGTCCTGCATCACAGCTCCGTTCACGAGACAGTCGGCGACCAGCCGCTCAGGCCTTCGGTACCCGCACGATCAGCGCGTCACCCTGACCGCCGCCACCGCACAGGGCAGCCGCGCCGACCCCGCCGCCGCGCCGCTTCAGCTCCAGCGCCAGGTGCAGCACCAGACGGGCACCGGACATCCCGATCGGGTGACCCAGGGCAATGGCGCCGCCGTTGACATTCACCTTTTCGGTGGATACCCCAAGGTCCTTCATTGACTGCACCGCGACGGCGGCGAAGGCCTCGTTGATCTCGATCAGGTCCAGGTCGGAGACCTCCAGGCCCTCCTTCTTCAGGGCGTGGAAGATGGCGTTGGAGGGCTGGGACTGGAGGCTGTTGTCCGGACCGGCCACGTTGCCGTGCGCGCCGATCTCCGCGATCCACTCCAGGCCGAGCTCCTGCGCCTTGGCCTTGCTCATGACGACGACCGCGGCCGCGCCGTCCGAGATCTGCGACGACGAACCCGCCGTGATCGTGCCGTCCTTCGAGAACGCCGGCCGCAGCTTCGCCAGCGACTCGGCCGTCGTCTCCGCGCGGATGCCCTCGTCCTTGCTGAAGACGACGGGCTCGCCCTTGCGCTGCGGGATCTCCACCGGGGTGATCTCGGCCTCGAAGATGCCGTTCTTCTGGGCGGCGGCTGCGCGCTGGTGGGACAGGGCGGCGATCTCGTCCTGCTCGGGGCGGGCGATGCCGAGGCGCGTGTTGTGCTTCTCGGTCGACTCGCCCATGGCGATGCCCTCGAAGGCGTCGGTCAGGCCGTCGTACGCCATGGCGTCGAGCATCTCCACCGCGCCGTACTTGAAGCCCTCGCGGGACTTCGGCAGCAGGTGGGGGGCGTTGGTCATGGACTCCTGGCCGCCGGCGACGATCACGTCGAACTCGCCGGCGCGGATCAGCTGGTCGGCGAGCGCGATGGCGTCGAGGCCGGACAGACACACCTTGTTGACGGTGAGCGCCGGGACGTTCATCGGGATACCGGCCTTGACGGCGGCCTGGCGGGCCGGGATCTGCCCCGCCCCCGCCTGGAGCACCTGGCCCATGATCACGTACTGCACCTGGTCGCCACCGATCCCCGCACGGTCGAGGGCGGCCTTGATCGCGAAACCGCCGAGGTCGGCTCCGGAGAAGGTCTTCAGCGAGCCGAGCAACCGCCCCATGGGCGTCCGCGCGCCCGCGACGATCACCGAGGTCGTGCTGTTCGTTCCAGTCATGAGCTGCGATCCCCTTACCGGCCTGCACGGGCCGAGGAGTGAACGAGGGTTTACTTCGAATGTACTGACCAGTACTTAACCCGTCATCGGCCTTTCGGTGTGATCGCGCGCACGTTGCGTAACCACCTCCGGCGCGCTGCACTGATTCCATGCTGACGCGAATCGACCACATCGGGATTGCCTGCCACGACCTCGACGCGACCGTCGAGTTCTACCGGGCCACCTACGGCTTCGAGGTGTTCCACACCGAGGTCAACGAGGAGCAGGGCGTGCGCGAGGCCATGCTCAAGATCAACGATACGTCCGACGGCGGCGCTTCGTACCTGCAGCTCCTGGAACCGACCCGGGAGGACTCCACCGTCGCGAAGTGGCTCGCCAAGAACGGCGAGGGTGTCCACCACATCGCCTTCGGTACGGCAGATGTCGACGGCGAGGCCGCGGACATTCGCGACAAGGGCGTACGCGTTCTGTACGAGGAGCCGCGGCGCGGCTCCATGGGGTCACGGATCACCTTCCTGCACCCCAAGGACTGTCATGGCGTACTGACAGAACTGGTCACTTCGGCGCCTGTTGAGTCACCTGAGCACTGACCCTCGTACATATGGGCCGGTAGGGTTGGGGGGCGGTCGCCGCTCTGTCCAGGGTGACCGCCATGTCCGGGGTCCGGGTTTCGGGGGACGAGCGTCGGGGCAGCAGCCCATGCTCCGTCGTTGATCTGACACCATTCCCCGGGGGCCCCGTTCGGCGGATGGACGGAGCTCGTTTGGAGAGACTTGCGACCAGGGGACGGATGGGACCGCGCAGTGCGGGGCTACGAGAGCCAGGAGCGAGAGCCGGCGGCTGACGTCGACCACCTCACTCGGTTCGAAGCCGAGATGAAACGGCTGAAGACCGAACGGGAAAAGGCGATCCAGCACGCCGAGGACCTCGGCTACCAGGTCGAGGTACTGCGCGCCAAGCTGCACGAGGCGCGGCGCACGCTCATGACCCGGCCTGCCTATGACAGCGCCGACATCGGCTATCAGGCCGAACAGTTGCTGCGCAACGCCCAGATGCAGGCCGACCAGATCCGTGCCGACGCCGAGCGCGAGCTGAGCCAGGCCCGGGCGCAGACCCAGCGCATCCTCCAGGAGCACGCCGAGCAGGCAGCCCGGTTGCAGGCCGAGCTGCACGCCGAGGCGGTGGCCCGCCGTCAGCAGCTGGACCAGGAGCTCGCGGAGCGCCGGCAGAACGTCGAGTCGCACGTCAACGAGAACGTGGCCTGGGCCGAGCAGCTGCGCGCCCGCACCGAGCAGCAGGCCCGTCGTCTGCTGGAGGAGTCCCGCGCCGAGGCCGCGCAGGCCATGACGGCCGCCCGCGCGGAGGCCGAGCGGCTGGTCGCCGAGGCACGGCAGCGGCTGCAGAGCGAGGCCGAGTCGGCCCGCGCGGAGGCAGAGCAGCTGCTGCGCCGGGCTCGTACGGATGCCGAACGGCTGCTGAACGCCGCCTCCACGCAGGCGCAGGAGGCCACCGACCACGCCGAGCAACTGCGCAGCTCCACCGTCACCGAGTCCGACGCCGCGCGCCGCCAGGCCGCCGAGCTGAGCCGGGCCGCCGAGCAGCGCATGGCGGAGGCCGAGGAAGCGCTGCGCAAGGCGCAGTCCGAGGCGGAGAAGCTCGTCACCGAGGCCAAGGAGGCCGCGGCCAAGGCGCTGGCCGGCGCCGAGGCGGCGAACGAGACCCGCACCCGGACGGCGAAGGAGCAGGTCGCCCGGCTGGTCAGCGAGGCCACCAAGGAGGCCGAAACCACCAAGGCGGAGGCCGAGCAGGTCGTCGCCGACGCCCGCGCCGAGGCGGAGAAGATCGTCGCGGAGGCCGCCGAGAAGGCCCGTACGATCACGGCCGAGGAGACCGCCGGCCAGTTGTCCAAGGCGGCCAGGACCGCCGAGGACGTGCTCAACAAGGCGTCGGAGGACGCCAAGAACACCACCAAGGCCGCCGCCGAGGAGGCCGAGCGGATCCGCCGGGAGGCCGAGGCGGAGGCGGACCGGCTGCGGGCCGAGGCGCACGACATCGCCGAGCAGCTCAAGGGCGCGGCGAAGGACGACACCAAGGAGTACCGCGCCAAGACGGTCGAGCTGCAGGAGGAGGCGCGCCGGCTGCGCGGCGAGGCCGAGCAGCTGCGGGCCGACGCGGTCGCCGAGGGCGAGAAGATCCGCGCCGAGGCCCGCAAGGAGGCCGTCCAGCAGATCGAGGAGGCGGCCAAGACCGCCGAGGAGCTGCTGGCCAAGGCCAAGGCGGACGCGGACGAGCTGCGGCAGAAGGCCACGACGGACAGCGAGAAGGTCCGTACGGAGGCCATCGAGCGGGCGACGACGCTGCGCCGGCAGGCCGAGGAGACTCTCCAGCGCACCCGCCAGGAAGCCGAGCGGCACCGCGAGGAGGTCATCGAGCAGGCCGAGGGCATCAAGGCCGACGCCGAGCGCGCCGCACGGGAGCTGCACGAGGAGACCGAGCGTGCCGTGGAGGCCCGCCGTGCTCAGGCCGCCGACGAGCTGACCCGGCTGCACACCGAGGCCGAGCAGCGGCTCGCCGCCGCCGAGCAGGCACTGACCGACGCCCGCGAGGAGGCCGCGCGGATCCGCCGCGAGGCGGCCGAGGAGACCGAGCGGCTGCGCGCCGAGTCGGCCGAGCGGATCCGCACGCTCCAGGCGCAGGCCGAGGCGGAGGCCGAACGGCTGCGCGACGAGGCCGCGTCGGACGCGTCCGCCTCCCGCGCGGAGGGCGAGGCCGTCGCCGTACGCCTGCGGTCGGAGGCGGCGACGGAGGCCGAGCGGCTGAAGTCGGAGGCGCAGGACACCGCCGACCGGCTACGGGCCGAGGCGCAGGCCGCGGCCGAGCGGCTGGCGCAGGAGGCGTCCGAGACGCTGGCCGCCGCGCAGGAGGAGGCCGCCCGGCGCCGCCGCGAGGCCGAGGAGTTCCTCGGTTCGGCCCGCCAGGAGGCCGACCAGGAGCGCGAGCGGGCCCGGGAGCAGAGCGAGGAACTGCTGGCCGTGGCGCGGGCCCGCGTGGAGGAGGCGCAGACCGAGGCCCTGCGCCTGGTCGAGGAGGCCGACCGGCGCGCCACCGAGATGGTCTCGGCCGCCGAGCAGCACGCCCAGCAGGTCCGGGACTCCGTGGCCGGGCTGCACGAGCAGGCGCAGGAGGAGATCCAGGGCCTGCGTTCCGCCGCCGAGCACGCGGCGGACCGTACCCGGCGCGAGGCGCAGGAGGAGGCGGACCGGGTCCGCGCCGACGCCTACGCCGAGCGGGAACGGGCCACCGAGGACGCCAACCGTGCGCGGCGCGAGGCGAACGAGGAGGCGGAGGCCGCCAGGGCGCTCGCCGAGCGCACCATGGCGGAGGCGATCGCCGAGTCCGAACGGCTGCGCGCCGAGGCGACCGAGCACGCCCAGCGGGTGCGTACGGAGGCCTCGGACAGCATCGCGCAGGCCGAGCAGGACGCGTCGCGCACCCGCGCGGACGCCCGCGCGGACGCCAACCGGATCCGTTCGGACGCGGCGACGCAGGCGGACACGCTCATCACCGAGGCGCGCTCCGAGGCGGAGCGGCTCACCTCGGAGACGGCCGCGGAGGCCGAGCGGGTGCGGGCCGAGTCGGTCGCCAAGGCCGAGCAGCTGATCGGGGATGCCACCGGGGACGCGGAGCGGCTGCGCGCGGAGGCCGCCGAGACGGTCGGGTCGGCGCGGCAGCACGCCGAGCGGATCCGGGCGGAGTCGGAGCGGGTCCGGGCCGATGCGGCCGCGGAGGCCGAGCGGGTGACGGCGGCGGCGCGCGAGGAGGCCGAGCGGACCCTCGACGAGGCCCGCAAGGAGGCCAACAAGCGGCGCTCCGAGGCGGCCGAGCAGGTCGACAAGCTCATCACGGAGACCACGGCGGAGGCGGACAAGCTGCTCACCGAGGCCCAGCAGCAGGCGCTCAAGACCACCGCGGACGCCGAGGCGCAGGCCGACACCATGGTGGGCGCGGCCCGCAAGGAGGCCGACCGGCTGGTCTCCGAGGCGACGGTCGAGGGCAACTCCCGGGTGGAGAAGGCCCGTACGGATGCGGACGAACTGCTGGTCGGCGCGCGCCGGGACGCGACCGCGATCCGGGAGCGGGCGGAGGAGCTGCGCGAGCGGATCACGACCGAGATCGAGGAGCTGCACGAGCGGGCCCGCCGTGAGGCCGCCGAGACGATGAAGTCGACCGGTGACCGCTGCGACGCGCTCATCAAGGCCGCCGAGGAGCAGCTCGCCAAGGCTCAGGCGAAGGCCAAGGAACTGGTGTCGGAGGCCAACTCCGAGGCCGGCAAGGTGCGGATCGCCGCCGTGAAGAAGGCCGAGGGACTTCTGAAGGAGGCCGAGCAGAAGAAGTCGGCGCTCGTCAAGGAGGCCGAGGAGATCAAGGCCGAGGCGGTCCGCGAGGCCCGGCGCACGGTCGAGGAGGGCAAGCGCGAGCTCGAGATCCTGGTGCGGCGCCGCGAGGACATCAACGCGGAGATCTCCCGTGTCCAGGACGTGCTGGAAGCGTTGGAGTCTTTTGAGGCCCCGTCATCCGGCAAGGACGGCGGAGTCAAGGCGGGCGCCGCGGTGGGCGCGCAGCGTTCGGGTGGCAAGTCGTCGGACGGGTAGTCAGGAGATCTGGTTCGGGTACCTTCTGACCTTTTGGCCAAGTCTTTCGCAAGCAGTCCGACGGTTAGCCACTCAAAAGGGGTGTCATTCTCCAGATCAAACACGCATCCGCTCGATGACACGCCGCCTTGGCCCCTAGGATTCCACCTATCACCTCACCGGTCTCATTCGACAGGAACCCCATGAGCGACACTTCCCCCTACGGCTTCGAGCTTGTGCGGCGTGGGTACGACCGCGCTCAGGTGGACGAACGTATCTCCAAGCTCGTCTCCGACCGTGACAGCGCTCTCGCCCGCATCACCGCTCTGGAAAAGCGCATCGAGGAGCTCCACCTCGAAACGCAGAACGCCCAGGCCCAGGTGAACGACGCCGAGCCGTCGTACGCCGGTCTCGGCGCGCGTGTCGAGAAGATCCTCCGCCTCGCCGAGGAGGAGGCCAAGGACCTGCGCGAGGAGGCCCGTCGCGCGGCCGAGCAGCACCGTGAGCTCGCCGAGTCGGCGTCCCAGCAGGTGCGCAACGACGCCGAGGCGTTCGCGGCGGAGCGCAAGGCCAAGGCCGAGGACGAGGGCGTCCGGATCGTCGAGAAGGCCAAGAGCGACGCCTCCCAGCTGCGCGCCGAGGCGCAGAAGGACGCGCAGTCCAAGCGGGAGGAGGCCGACGCGCTCTTCGAGGAGACCCGCGCCAAGGCCGCGCAGGCCGCCGCCGACTTCGAGACGAACCTCGCCAAGCGCCGCGAGCAGTCCGAGCGCGATCTGGCGTCCCGTCAGGCCAAGGCCGAGAAGCGCCTCGCCGAGATCGAGCACCGGGCCGAGCAGCTGCGCCTGGAGGCCGAGAAGCTGCGCACGGACGCCGAGCGCCGCGCCCGCCAGACGGTGGAGACGGCCCAGCGCCAGGCCGAGGACATCGTGGCCGACGCCAACGCCAAGGCCGACCGGATCCGTTCGGAATCCGAGCGCGAGCTGGCCGCCCTCACCAACCGCCGCGACTCCATCAACGCGCAGCTGACCAATGTGCGCGAGATGCTGGCGACCCTCACGGGCGCCGCGGTGGCAGCGACCGGCGCCCCGGCGACGGAGGACGAGCCGATCTCCCGCGGGGTTCCGGCGCAGCAGACCCGGTAACCGGTCGGAATACGCCGTCTGAACATCTGCGAAGCCCTCTGCCACTCCGGTGGCAGGGGGCTTTGCACCGTTTTAGCGTTGCCGCATGATCGAGCTTGAGGGACTGACCAAGCGTTACGGCGAAAAGGTCGCGGTCAACAACCTCACCTTCACCGTCAGACCCGGCATGGTCACGGGCTTCCTCGGCCCCAACGGCGCCGGCAAGTCGACCACCATGCGGATGATTCTCGGCCTCGACCGCCCCACCGCCGGCGACGTCCGCATCGACGGCAAGCACTACGACCAGCTCAAGGACCCGCTGACGTACATCGGCGCCCTGCTGGAGGCCAAGGCCTGGCACGGCGGGCGCAGCGCCTATAACCACCTGCTGTGCCTCGCGCAGAGCAACGGCATTCCGAAGCGGCGGGTGCGCGAGGTGCTGGAGGCCGTGGGGCTCACGGCGGTCGCGCGGAAGAAGACCAAGGGCTTCTCGATGGGCATGGGCCAGCGGCTCGGCATCGCCGGCGCGCTGCTCGGCGATCCGCGGATCCTGATGTTCGACGAGCCGGTCAACGGGCTCGACCCCGAGGGCATCCACTGGATCCGGAATCTCATGAAGTCCCTTGCCGCGCAGGGGCGGACCGTCTTCGTCTCCTCGCACCTCATGAGCGAGATGGCGCTGACCGCCGACCACCTGGTCGTCATCGGGCAGGGCCGGCTGCTCGCCGACACGACCATGGCCGACTTCATCGAGCGGAACTCGAAGTCGTACGTCCGAATCCGCACCCCGCAGCGGGAGCGGCTGCTCGACGTGCTGCACACCGCCGGGATCACGGCCGTGGAAACGGGCAACGGCACACTCGAGGTCGACGGCGGCAAGGCGGAGCAGATCGGGGAGCTGGCGGCACGGCATGGGATCGTGCTACATGAGCTGAGCCCGCAACAGGCCTCGCTGGAGGAGGCGTTCATGCAGCTGACCGCGGAGTCGGTGGAGTACCACGCGCACTCCGAGGCACCCCCTGCCGAGCAGCGGCAGTGGGGCGAAGGCTGGAGGAGGAGCTGAACATGGCAGCCACCCAGGTCCTCCGCTCCGAATGGACCAAGATCCGGTCCGTCGCCTCCACCGTGTGGACCCTCTCCCTCGCCGTGGTGGTCACCATCGCCCTCGGCATGCTGATCTCGGGCCTGTCGGCGAACGAGTTCGACAACATGAGCGAGCGGGACAGGCTCTCCTTCGATCCGACCTTCATCAGCTTCGCCGGGATGAGCCTCGGTCAGCTCGCGATGATCGTGTTCGGGGTGCTAGTCGTCTCCAACGAGTACAGCACCGGCATGATCCGCAGCTCGCTGGCCGCCGTACCGCAGCGCGGCATCTTCCTGTTCAGCAAGATCGCGGTGGCGACCGGTCTCGCGCTCGTCGTCGGCCTGGCCACCGGCTTCATCGCCTTCTTCCTCGGGCAGGCGATGCTCGGCGACCTGAGCGCCCGGATCGGCGATCCGGGTGTGCTGCGCGCGGTGATCGGCGGCGGCGTCTACATGACCCTCATCGCGATGTTCTCGATGGGCGTCGCCGCGATGCTGCGCTCGCCGATGCTGTCGCTGGGCATCCTGATGCCGTTCTTCTTCCTGATCTCCAACATCCTGGGCAATGTCTCGGCCACCAAGAAGATCGGCCAGTTCCTGCCCGACCAGGCCGGCAGCAAGATCATGCAGGTGGTCGTCCCGGTCGACGACGACGCTCCGTACGGCCCCTGGGGCGGACTCGGGATCATGGTGCTGTGGGTACTGGCGGCGCTTGTCGGCGGTTATGCGGTGCTGAAGAAGCGGGACGCGTAATCGTGGAAGGTTTTTTACCCGCTCTTGGAGGGAACCGTCAGCGACTCGATATCCTCCTAACCCTTACGGGGGGCGTGTGCCCCGCTGTCCTGAACCTTTCGATGGGTGCGGAGCATGATCGAGGCAGTCGGCCTGACCAAGCGCTACGGCGACAAGACCGCTGTGCACAATCTTTCCTTCCAGGTGCGGCCCGGTGCCGTCACCGGCTTCCTCGGGCCCAACGGCTCGGGCAAGTCGACGACGATGCGGATGATCGTCGGGCTGGACAACCCCACCTCCGGGCATGTGACCATCGGCGGCTACCCCTACGCCAAGCTGCCGAACGCGCCCCGCCAGGTCGGCGCCCTGCTGGACGCCAAGGCGGTGCACGGCGGCCGCTCGGCCCGCAACCATCTGCTGTCGCTGGCCCAGCTGTCCGGCATCCCGGCCCGCCGGGTGGACGAGGTGCTCGGCGTGGTGGGCCTGCAGGACGTGGCCAGGCGGCGATCCAAGGGCTTCTCCCTGGGCATGGGCCAGCGGCTCGGCATCGCGGCCGCGCTGCTCGGCGATCCCCAGGTGCTGCTGTTCGACGAGCCGGTCAACGGCCTCGACCCGGAGGGCATCCTCTGGGTGCGGAACCTGATGAAGTCGCTGGCTGCGGAGGGCCGTACCGTCTTCGTCTCGTCGCACCTGATGAGCGAGATGGCGCTGACCGCCGACCACCTGATCGTCATCGGGCGGGGGCAGCTGCTCGCCGACGGCAGTGTGCAGGACTTCATCGCGGCGAACTCGGCCGGCTTCGCACGCGTACGGACGCCCGACACCGAGCCGCAGCTGCGCGAGAAGCTGGCGTCCGCGCTGACCGAGGCCGGCGCGCACGTCCTGCCCGAGCAGGACGGCGCGCTGCGGGTGACCGGGCTGCCGCTGCCCCGCATCAGCGACATCGCGCACGACACGGACGTACGGCTGTGGGAGCTGTCACCGCACCAGGCCTCGCTGGAGGAGGCGTACATGCGGATGACGCAGGGGGCCGTCGACTACCGCTCCACGATCGACCAGAAGGCCGGGCTGCAGCAGCCGCTGCCGCCGGGCGCACAGCCGCCGATGCCGGTGCCGGGGCAGGGCCAGCCGGGCTGGTACGCCCCGCCGCCGCCCCAGCAGGGCGGGCAGCCGTTCGCGATGCCGCAGGGGCAGCCGGGAGCGGCGCCGTCGGGACCGTACGGCGCCCCCTCCGCGCCCGGCACGGGCCCGGCCAACCCGTACGCGCAGCCGGCGCCGCAGGCGGCCCCTGAGGCGCCCCAGGCTCCGCAGGCGTCCGCGCAGCCGGCGCCGGGCCAGGCTCCGGTCGTCGCCCCGCCCGCGCCCGCCGCCCCCGCGCAGCCCGCCTCCGCCCCTGCCGACCCGACCAAGCCCGAGGACGCCCGATGAGCACGCCCCAGCCCCCGATGCCGCAGGCCGCACCCGCATGGCAGGCGGCGCCCGGCCCGTCGTACCCCAACTACACCTCGCCGATCCCGGTCGTCCGCACGCACCTCGGGCATGCCCTCGCCTCGGAGTGGACGAAGATCAGGTCGGTGCGCTCCACGATGTGGACGCTGGGCGTGTTCGTCCTGCTCGTCGTCGGCATCGGGCTGTCGGCCGGCGCGCTGGTGGCGAACTCCGGGGCGGAGGGTGAGCTGGGCGACGAGAACCCGCTGTCCCTCGGCTTCTTCGGGCTGCTGCTCGGCAGCATGTGCATCATCACGCTGGGCGTGCTGACGACGGCCTCGGAGTACGGCACCGGAATGATCCGGACCACCATGACCGCCTGCCCCACACGCGGGCGGGTGCTCGCGGCGAAGTCGGTCGTGTTCTTCACGGTCGCCTTCGTGGTCACCCTGGTCGCCGCCGGGTTCGTCGCCTTCGCGCAGGTCGGCATGTTGAGCGACGCCCGGGAGCCGTCCGGGGAGGAGTGGCTGAAGGGCACGGTCGGCATCTCGCTCTACATCGCGCTGCTCGGACTGCTCTCGCTCGTCGTCGGCTCGATCGTCCGGCACTCGGCGGGCGCCATCACCATCATGATCGCCGCGGTGCTCGCCCCGCTGGTCATCGCGATGTTCATGTTCTCGTCGTCGCTGGAGGACGTGCAAACGGCGCTGTTCGAGTACTCGATCCCGAACCAGCTGAGCATCTTCTACTCCAACTCACTCACCGGGTCGGGCCCGTCCGGCTGGGACCCGCTGTGGATCATGCTCGGCGTCACGGCCGCCGCGTTCATCGGCGCCTACGCACTGCTGGAGAAGCGGGACGTGTAACCCAACTAGAACTTCGGCGCGTTCCGGGACCGCTGCACCCTCGTGGTGCGGCGGTCCCGTGCGTTCCAGCAGGCCTTGTGCCAGTGCCGGCGGTCGTCGACGCCCGCGTGCTCGGGCCAGGCCACGACGTGCGGTACACCGGAGGGGATCAGCTGGTCGCAGCCTGGGCAGCGGTACGTCTTGCCCTCGGAGCTCGCCCCCGCCACATGGCGTACGCTCCAGGTCTCGCCCTGCCAGTCCTCCGCCGACTGCCAGCCGCCGTAGCGGCCCGGGCGGTCGTCCTCGGCGCTCCCGCCGGACACGGCGGCCCCCTTCGGGCCCTTGGCTCGGTTGCGACGCGGGGACACGGGACACCTCTCGGAGCTATACAGGTAACGGGTCGTGTCCAGCCTACGTGGGCCGGACAGGGGTACGCGCAAAGCAGCGATCTCCACAAGTCCCCCTCTCCGACCACCGATTCTGCCGACAATCCGCAAATCCCTTCGCCAGGCCGTGTCCTCGGCACGTGTCAGACGGTTATGCCGAGTGGGGGAGCTCCGTGTCGGAGCCAAGGAAGCAGGAAGAGCAATGCGCGTAGGAAGTTTCGTGTTGGCGGCCCAGTTCCCGGGTCAGGGTCAGGGGGAGGCGCTGCACCGCGCGGTCCGCTCGGCGGAGGTGGCCGAGGAGGCGGGGCTCGACTCGGTCTGGCTGGCCGAGCACCACTTCGTGCCGTACGGCACCTGCCCGTCGGCGATCACCCTGGCCGCGTTACTGCTCGGCCGCACCCGCCGCATCCGGGTCGGTACGGCGGTCAGTGTGCTGCCCACCACCCACCCCGTGGCGCTCGGTGAGCAGGCCGCGCTGCTGCATGTGACAAGTGGCGGACGCTTTTCACTGGGTGTGGGGCGCGGCGGGCCGTGGGTGGACCTGGAGGTGTTCGGGACGGGCCTGGAAGCGTACGAGAAGGAGTACCCGGAATCACTCGATCTGCTGGTGCGCTGGCTGCGCGAGCCCGCGGTCGCGGGCTCCGGCGGCCGCTTCGCCTTCCGTGAAGTTCCCGTCGTACCAAGGCCGTCGGAGTCCCTGTCGGAAACCGAGGGGCCGGAGATGCTCGTCGCCTGTACGTCCCCGGCGAGTGTGCGCATGGCGGCCGAGCGCGGGCTGCCGATGCTGCTGGGCATGCACGTGGGGGACGAGGAAAAGGCCGAGATGATCGCCCTGTGGCGGCAGCATGCGCGAGCCGCCGGGCGGCCGGCGGACGAAGTCCTCGGCGCGGGTCATGTGTCGGCCGGTGTCTGCCAGATCGCGGACCGGCGCACCGACGCGGCGGAGACACTGCTGAAGGCGATGCCGGGCTGGCTGAAGCAGGGCCTGGACGCCCATGTCACGGTGGACGGTCGCGAGCGCCGGATGCGCGATCCGCTGGCGTACACCGAACTGCTCTGCGGACTGCACCCGGTGGGCACCCCACGGCTGTGCGCCGACCGGCTCGCCGCCACCAGCGAGCGCACCGGCGTCTCCCGCTTCGCGCTGCTCGTCGAGGGTTCCGGCGACCTGGCGGCGACGGAGGAGAACGTACGGCGGCTGGGGGCCGAGGTGCTCCCCCAGCTGACGTGAACGGCCCCGTCGTGCGGGAGGCCTGCCGCTCCGGTACAGATCGCACCTCCCGCGTACGGAGCGGCAAGCAAGCGGTTCAGCGCCTCAGCAGTCCCGCAGCTCCGGAGACTGGTTCAGCAGCTGGCCCCGGATCGAGGTGAAGCGGGCCAGCCTCTCGTCCGCCGAGGCGTCCAGCGGGAACACCGCCACCCGGTGGCAGTTCTGGAAGGCCAGCCGCACACCGAAGTGCCGCTGCAGCGCGCCGCGTATGGCGTCACTCGCGAGCGCACGCAGCAGCTGACCACGCGCCTGCTCGTCCGGCGGAGGCGTCTGGTTGTCGGCGAACTCTCCGCCGTCCACCTTCAGCTGGGCCACCAGGGAGCTGATCATCTCCCATGCGTAGGGCAGGGAGGTCCGGACGCAGTCGACGAAGTCAGCTTCGTCGACCTCGCCTCGCTCGGCCTGTTCGAGTAGGGCCGGTGAGACGTCGAGCGACATGGGTTCTCCTCTCGCACCCCCAACCAGCAGGGGTTGCCGGACAGATGAGGGAGTGCGCGATCGTCAACACGCTGAGTACACATATCGCGACCTCCCGTTTAATACGGTAGGCAACAGACGGTGACGGCACCAGAAGAATGCGAATACAGGCCGATCCCAATAGGCACACAATCGGCCACGAAACAACATGTGACTTCCAGGGCGAATCGCGTGCACCGGTGCCCGTCGAGTAGCGTTGCCGACCATGCGTCTCGTCATTGCCCGCTGCTCCGTCGACTACGCCGGCCGGCTCACCGCCCACCTCCCCACCGCCCCCCGTCTCATCCTGGTGAAGGCGGACGGCAGCGTCTCGATCCATGCGGACGACCGGGCCTACAAGCCCCTGAACTGGATGTCGCCGCCCTGCACGCTGAAGGAGGGGACCGACGAGGAGGCCGGTGTCTGGACCGTCATCAACAAGGCGGGCGAGAAGCTCATCATCACGATGGAGGAGGTCCTCCACGACTCCACGCACGAACTCGGCGTGGACCCCGGCCTGATCAAGGACGGCGTGGAAGCACACCTTCAGGAACTGCTCGCCGACCGCATCGAAACGCTCGGCGAGGGCTACACGCTGATCCGCCGCGAGTACATGACGGCCATCGGCCCGGTCGACATCCTCTGCCGGGACGCCGACGGACAGACCGTCGCCGTCGAGATCAAGCGGCGCGGTGAGATCGACGGCGTGGAACAACTCACGCGCTATCTGGAGCTGTTGAACCGCGATCCCCATCTCGCGCCGGTGCGGGGCATCTTCGCCGCACAGGAGATCAAACCGCAGGCCCGCGTCCTGGCCACGGACCGTGGCATCGGCTGCCAGGTGCTCGACTACGACGCGCTGCGGGGGATCGAGGACGACAAGTTGCGGCTGTTCTGAGAGGCAGTGGTACGACGGTGAGGGCCGGGTCCGGCGGACGGACCCGGCCCTCCCGCTTGTACGGCCCTCAGATCACCGGACCCGAACCCGAGCTGCTCTCAGTCCCCGCACTGCTGCTCTCCGGCGCACTCGCGCTCGTGCTGGCCGGAGCGCTGGAGGAGATCGGGGCGCTCGCCGAGTCCGAGATGGACGGGGTTTCCGTCGGGGTCGCGGTGGGCGTCTCCGTCGGGGTTTCCGTGGGTGTCTCCGTCGGCTCTTCGGTCTCGGTCGGCGTCGGAGACGTCTCGGTGGGCTTCGACGTCGACGAAGGCGGCCTCGTCGGGGACTTGGTCGGCGAGCTGGAGTTCGTCGGGGAGTCGCCGCCGGGATCCCGCGTACCGCTCGGGTCGTCGGACGGCTCGTCCGTCTCCGTTGCCGTCGGCGTCGGATCGTCCGCGGTGCCGAACGTACCGTCCGGCCCCGGATCCGTCGGCCGGCTCGTCGCCGGGCCGGTGTCGCCGCCGCCGTCCTGCTCTGCCTTGTCGGCGCCCAGGCCCTCCTCGCCGACGCCCTGGCTGGCGGACGGGTTGACGCCGACCTGCTCGGAGGGGTTCTCGGCGTCGTTGCTGGAGGTGGCGCCGAGCGTCACGACCGTACCGAGCACCGCCACCAGCACTGCGCCCGCGCCGGCCGCGACGAGGTTGCGCTTGGCCAGGCCACGCAGGCCGCCCCGGTCGCGGTGCTGCGTCGCACCGGGCGTCGAGCGGCGGGTGACGAGGGTCGACGTGTCGTCGGGCCGCTGCAGGGGCGGGAACTCCGCAAGCGCCGCGGGGACCCCGCCGGGCGGCGACGCCGACTCCTCGTAGCGGGCGGCGGGCACCTCCTCACCGGTGGTGGAGCCGAGCACGGGCGTGGCACCGAGCGCCGGCGAGGCGCCGGGCGTGGACGCGGGCCCCGGTGCCGTGCCCGCGCGGTCGGTGACCAGGGCCAGGGCGCGGCGGCCGGCGACCGTGCCGCGCTTGTCGGCGACGGCGCCGCGCAGCCCGATGGACGCCTCCAGTTCGGCGCGGGCCCGGTCCGTCCGGCCCTCGCACAGCGCGAGGATGCCCAGCTCGTGGTGGAAGTAGGCCTGTTCGGTGACGTCCCCGGCGAGCCGGGCGGCTTCCACGCCGGAGCGCAGCGCCCGCTCCCAGGCACTCCAGTGCAGTCCGGCGGCGAACGCGGGAGCCGCCGTGCGGGCCAGCTGCACGGCGGCGCTCTCCTCGCCCTCGCCCTGCGGTGTCGTCGCCGGTACGAGGGCGGCAAGGGCGGTGATCAGGGCGTCCGCCTCGGCGCACACGCGCTCGGGAGTGACCGAGGGGTGTCCGGCCCACCAGGCGTAGTGCCGGGCGGCGGTCAGGACATGACTGGCCGGGTCGTCGGCGTACCCGGCGGCCTCCAGCTGGGTCTGCACCCCGGCGGCGAGCCGGTAGCGGGAGCCGACGGGTGAGACCAGCGCGCAGCTGAGCAACTCGCCCAGCGCGGCGTCCGCGTGGGTGTCGCCGACCAGGGCGGGCAGGTGCGCCTGGTGCGGCACCTCGCCGCCGAGCGCCACGGCGATGCGCAGGGTGGCGCGCGCGGAGGCGCTCAGCCGGGAGGCGAGCAGCGCGGCCGGCGCGGCTCCCTCCGCCAGCGAGGGCAGCGGTACTTCGGCGGACGCTCCGGGGACGGCGTCGAAGGGCGCATCGGCC
Source organism: Streptomyces sp. NPDC127197 (assembly GCF_042672405.1). NCBI lineage: Bacteria > Bacillati > Actinomycetota > Actinomycetes > Kitasatosporales > Streptomycetaceae > Streptomyces > Streptomyces sp. NPDC127197. The sequence continues at coordinate 38,147 of NZ_JBHXVG010000034.1, forward strand.
GGGAGTTCCTGGAAGACGCCGAACTCGTCGAAGGCGTCCACGCCCGCCCGCATCCGGTCACGCTGCCGCAGCAGGGCGCCGGCCTGCACGAACCGCAGCGGCAGGCCCTCGGACTCGAACCAGAGGTCGCCGGCCCAGTTGGCCTCGTCCTCGGTGAGGGAGCGGCCGACGGCGTGCTCGAGGAGATCCAGGCCGCCGGCGCGGTCAAGACCGTCGAGGAAGACCTCCTCGATCGCCGCGTCGGCGGACGGCGCGGGCACATCCGGGGTGGCACCGATCACGAAGGCGCACTCCGGGGTGGCCGCCAGCAGTTCGTCGAGCGCGGCGCCGCCGAACTCGATGTCGTCGAGGACGACGACCGCGCCGATCTCCCGGACGTGTTCGAGCAGTTCGTCCCGTTCCGGCCGGTACAGGGGTGCGCCGTACACGGCGTAGAAGAGCTCGTACAGCAGGTCGTTCGCGGTGCGGTGGAAGCCGGTGAGCCGGACCACGCCGTCGGGGGCGAGGTCCGCACAGTCCTCGGCGACCGTGTCGAGCAGGCGGGTGCGGCCCGAGCCTCCCGGGCCGGTCAGGCGCACGGAGCGGCCGCGGGCGAGCAGTCGCACCAGGCGCTCGCGCTCGTCCTGGCGGCCGAGGAGCGGCAATCCGGGCCGGCCCGGCCCCGGCGGGACGGGCGGCGCGGCGGCGCGGTCGACCTCGGCGCGCTGGGCCGCGGTCAGCTTCTGCGGGCGTCCGGGCCGCTCCCCCGGCGGGCACAGTTCGATCTCGCTGCCGTCGACGGGGTTGACGGTGAGCAGGAAGTCGCCGGAGACCAGTTGCACCGTGCGGGCGAGTGCGGGCGCGTGCTGGCCGAAGTCGGATGTCAGGGAGTCCCTCGGCGGGCGCTGGCGCGGCGAGTTGCCGTCACCGTCATGGCCGTAGTCCTCGGGTCCCGGGTTGTTCGGGTCCATAGGTTCAAGCCCCCCAAAAGCGTCGAGTGCGTCGAGCCCCTCCCGGCCTTGCCGCACACCGCGCTGTCGCTTCTGGTCCGGGCCCGCTCGAGGGTGGAACAGATGCGGGCGACCGAACCCTAAACCTTCGCTCAGTATCTACGACAGTCCGGGGTGCCGCCCGGTCCGAGACGTCACAGTCTCGTGAGGATTGTGCGCGTCGGGCGTTTCGCCGTGAGGTGCCCGGGTCCCGCCCGTCCCGCCGGATCACCCCCGCGCCGGGAGTCACACCCGGGGCAGCGACTCCAGCCCGATGCCGCCCTCGACCGCCAGGATCCGGTGCAGCCGGGTGGCCACCAGCAGGCGCTGCATCTGCGGCGGTACACCGCGCAGCACCAGCCGTCGGCCGCAGCGGCCGGCCCGCCGGTGGGCGCCCATGATGACCCCGAGTCCGGTGGCGTCCCAGGAGTCCAGCTCGGACAGGTCGAGGATGAGGTCGCCGGCCCCGTCGTCGACGGCCGAGTGCAACACCGCACGGGCGTCCGCCGCGCTGCGGACGTCGAGACGGCCCCCGACGACCACCTCGTCGTGGTCGCCCCTGATGTGCATATGCGCTCCCCGTGCGTGCGTCGTGTGCTCCGCGATGAAAGATGATGCCGGTGATGCAACCTCTGACGGTGTTGAGCGGCCAGAGGTTGCCGTCCGTAAGCGAACCGATACCGAATTCACTCCGAGGTGTGATGTCCCTCGAGGCGTGTGCGGTTTCAGTGCTTGTAGAAGCCCTGCCCGCTCTTGCGTCCGATGTCACCGGCGTCAACCATTCGGCGCATCAGCTCCGGCGGAGCGAACTTCTCATCCTGGGTCTCGGTGTAGATGTTGCCGGTGGCGTGCAGCAGGATGTCGACGCCGGTGAGATCCGCGGTGGCCAGCGGTCCCATGGCGTGCCCGAAGCCGAGCTTGCAGGCGAGGTCGATGTCCTCGGCGGTCGCGACGCCCGACTCGTACAGCTTGGTCGCCTCGACGACGAGCGCGGAGATGAGCCGGGTCGTCACGAAGCCGGCCACGTCGCGGTTGACGACGATGCAGGTCTTGCCGACGGACTCGGCGAACTCCCGCGCGGTGGCGAGGGTCTCGTCGCTGGTCTTGTAGCCCCGGACGAGTTCGCACAGCTGCATCATCGGGACCGGCGAGAAGAAGTGGGTGCCGACGACGCGCTCCGGGTGCTCCGTCGCGGCCGCGATCTTGGTGATCGGGATGGCGGAGGTGTTGGAGGCGAGTACGGCCTCCGGGCGCACGATCTTGTCGAGCGCGCGGAAGATCTCGTGCTTGACTTCGAGCTTCTCGAAGACGGCCTCGACGACGATGTCCGCGTCGGCGGCGGCGTCCAGGTCGGTGGTCGCGGTGATACGGGCGAGAGCGGCGTCGGCGTCGTGCGCCTCCAACTTGCCCTTGGCGACGAACTTGTCGTACGAGGCCTTGATGCCGTCGGTGCCGCGCCTGAGCGCCTCGTCGGTGACATCGCGCAGGACGACGTCCCAGCCCGCCTGGGCGGAGACCTGGGCGATGCCGGAACCCATGAGACCGGCCCCGATGACGGCGAGCTTCCGTGCCACTGACGACTCCCCTGAGATGCTTACTCGCTGTTTACGTATGTTCTCTCCGGCGGACCCTAGCGCTCGTGAGGGGCTGTGTGACCGGTAAGTAACGCGCGTCACGTCTCACATGACGGACATCACACCGGCACGGCTCACTAGGCTGGCCACATGGTCAATCTGACGCGCATCTACACCCGCACCGGCGACCAGGGCACCACCGCCCTCGGCGACATGAGCCGGGTCGCCAAGACCGACCTGCGGATCTCCGCGTACGCGGACGCCAACGAGGCGAACGCGGTGATCGGCACGGCGATTGCGCTGGGCGGGCTGGACGAGGAGATCGTCAAGGTCCTCACCCGTGTACAGAACGACCTGTTCGACGTGGGCGCGGACCTGTCGACGCCGGTGGTGGAGAACCCGAAGTTCCCACCGCTCAGGGTGGAGCAGTTCTACGTGGACCGCCTGGAGGCGGACTGCGACCGCTTCAACGAGCGCCTCGAGAAGCTCCGTTCGTTCATCCTGCCCGGCGGCACCCCGGGCGCCGCCCTGCTCCACCAGGCCTGCACGGTGGTCCGCCGCGCGGAGCGCTCGACGTGGGCGGCCTTGGAGGTGTACGCCGAGACGATGAACCCCCTCACCGCGACCTATCTCAACCGCCTGTCGGACCTGCTGTTCATCCTGGCCCGGACGGCCAACGGGGCCGCGGGCGACGTCCTGTGGGTGCCCGGCGGCGAACGCTAGGTTCGTTCCTTCACCCGCGTTTCCGGAGCCTCGGAGAGCCCGGCCGGGGCCCTCTTCGGCCAGATGAAGTACGCGAGGGCGACCAGGCCGTGGATGCCGGCGGCCCGGAGCGCCGCTCCCTGGAAGGCCCGCAGGGACGAGATGTCGCCGTCCTGCCCGACGTACCAGACCGCGCCCTGGAGCAGCGCGCACGCCACGGCTGCCGCCAGCACGGTCCGCAGCCACAGCCGGCCCTCGTGCCGGGCGCGCGCCATACCGTGGCGCGGCGGCCCCACGGGCTTCGGCGCCCCCGCCAGCCGGTGCGCGGCGTGGCCGTCGAGCCAGCGGATCGTGTAGTGGCCGTACGCGACGGTGTAGCCGATGTACAGCGCCGCCAGGCCGTGCTCCCAGCTCGGCTCGGCGCCGTTCTTCAGGTCGATCGCCGTGACCGTGAACAGGATCAGTTCCAGGACCGGCTCGCACAGCAGCAGGACCACACTGGTGCGGCGCCACCTCAGCAGGTAGCGCGCGGCCAGGCCGAGCGCCAGCAGCACCCAGAAGCCGACCTCACAGGCGATGATCAACGCGACGACCACGACTCGCTCCTTTCGGTCACCGTCCCAAGGCTCCCGTCCGGCCGAGCAGCCCGCGTCGTCGCCGGTGACGAAACCGCGGTACATCGAAAGTTGCAGTCCGGGACCCTTCCCGGGGATCAGGCGAGCGCGGCACGCGCCGTGTTGGATGGTGTCATGGCTGTACGACTCCCCCGCCCGCACCGCTTCGACGTGTACGTCGCGGCGGCCGGCCTGCTCGGCGGGCTGCTGCTGTGGGGGATCGGCCTGGGCTCGCGGCCGGCCGGCGAGCCGATCGTGCTGTGGGACGGGCGCTGGCCGATTCTGGTGCCGCTCACCGTGATGGCGGGGTGCGAGCTGCTGCGCCGGTCCGCCCCGCGGATCGCGCTGCCGACCGCCACGGCCGCGATCGTCCTGGACCTTCTGACGCAGGGAAACCTCGTCACGATCCTGATGTTCACCGACGTGATGTACGCGGCCGTCCTGTACGGCACCCCCGCCTCGGCCCGCCGTATCCCGCGGATCACCGGGCTGCTCACGGCGGCGGGGACGATCGTGCCGTTCGCCGTGTGGCGGGTGCCCGAGGCGCTGCTGATCGGCGTGGCCGTCGGCGTCGTGGCGTTCGGCCCCGCGTCCACCGGGCTGATCGTCCGCAACCACCGCGACGCCGCCGAGGCAGCCCGGCTGCGCGCCGAACAGACCGCGCTGCTCGCCGAGATGGACCGCACCCAGGCCGTCACCGCCGAACGCGCGCGCATGGCCAGGGAACTGCACGACATGGTCGCCAATCACCTCTCCGCGATCGCCATCCACTCCACGGCCGCGCTCTCCCTCGACGACCCCGGCACCACTCGTCAGGCCCTCGGCGTCATCCGCGAGAACAGCGTCGAGGGACTTGCGGAGATGCGTCGGCTGATCGGGCTTCTGAGGGATTCCAGCGGCGACACCGAGCCCACCGCCGCGCCCACCCTCGACAGCCTCGGCGCTCTGGTCGACACGGCCCGCGGCAACGGCCTCGACATCACCCTCGACGCCGAGCACGGCGAGGGGCTGCCCGCGCCGGTGGAGCTCGCCGCGTACCGGATCGTGCAGGAGTCCCTGACCAACGCCCTCAAGCATGCCGGCCCCGGCCGGGTCACGATCGCGCTGCGGCAGCACGACGGCTCGCTGAACATCGTCGTGACCAGCCCGTACGGTGACCGCGACGGTCCTCGGGCGCCCGGCTCCGGTGCCGGTCTGGTCGGCATGCGGGAGCGGGCCGCGCTGCTGGGCGGCAGCTTCGAGGCCGGTCCCGAGGACTGTGCCCAGGGGAAGATCTGGGCGGTGCGCGCCACGCTGCCGCTCGTCGACGTCGAAGGAGTGATCAAATGATCCGCGTGCTCGTCGCCGAGGACCAGTCCGCCGTCCGCGCCGGGCTCGTCCTCATCCTGCGCAGCGCGCCCGACATCGAGGTGGTCGGTGAGGCGGCCGACGGTGAACAGGCGGTGGCGCTCGCCCGTGAGCTGCGGCCGGACCTGGTGCTGATGGATGTTCAGATGCCGCGTCTGGACGGGGTGTCGGCGACCCGGCAGGTGGTCGCCGAGGGGCTCGCCGACGTACTGGTCCTGACGACCTTCGACCTGGACGCGTACGTGTTCGGCGCGCTGCGCGCGGGTGCGTCCGGCTTCCTGCTCAAGAACACCGACGCCAAGGATCTGCTGGAGGCGGTACGGACGGTGGCGCGCGGGGAGGGTCTGATCGCGCCGGCCGTGACGCGTCGGCTCATCGCCGAGTTCGCCGCCAAGCCCGTACGGGAGTCCAGGGCCGACCCCTCCGTCCTGGACGGCCTCACCCGGCGTGAGCGGGAGGTCCTGTCCTGCCTGGGCGAGGGCCTGTCCAACGCCGACATCGCCGCCCGCCTCGACATGGCGGAGACCACGGTGAAGACGCACGTCAGCCGGCTGCTGGGGAAGCTGGAGCTGCGCAGCCGGGTGCAAGCGGCGGTGCTGGCACAGGAGTTGGGGATCTAGGGGACTTTTCGGGGCAGTGGTCCAGACCTATTGACCCGTGGTCCAGACCTTTCTATTCTCGCGGCACTGTGGGCCTGATGGCTCAGTCATGCCCCCGACAACAACCCCACAAGGAGGCGCAGCATGCGCTTCAGACACAGAGCCTTGGCAGGCTTCGCGACCCTGCTGCTCCCGCTGGCCGGACTCGTCGCCCTCGCCGGCCCCGCCCAGGCCGCCACCGAAGCCACCGCCACCTACAGCAAGACCCAGGACTGGGGCACCGGCTTCGAAGGCAAGTGGACCGTCAAGAACACCGGCACCACCACCATCAACGCATGGACCGTCGAGTGGGACTTCCCCTCCGGCACGTCCGTCACCTCCGCCTGGGATGCCGACGTCACCTCCTCCGGCACCCACTGGACCGCCAAGAACAAGTCCTGGAACGGCACCCTCGCCCCCGGCGCCTCCGTCTCCTTCGGCTTCAACGGCTCCGGCTCCGGGGCTCCTGCCAACTGCAAGCTCAACGGCGGCAGTTGTGACGGCGGCACCACCGTCCCCGGCGACAACCCGCCGAGCGCCCCCGGTACCCCCACCGCCTCCGACATCACCAACACCTCGGTGAAGCTCACCTGGAGCGCCGCCACCGACGACAAGGGCATCAAGAACTACGACGTCCTGCGCGGCGGCACCAAGGTCGCCACCGTCACCGGCACGACCTACACGGACACCGGCCTGACCGCCGGCACCGACTACTCGTACACCGTCCAGGCCCGGGACACCGCCGACCAGACCGGCCCGGTCTCCGGCGCCCGCGCGGTCCGCACCACCGGCGGCACCGACCCCGGCCCGCAGCCCGGCTCGAAGGTCAACCTCGGCTACTTCACCGAGTGGGGCGTCTACGGCCGCAACTACCACGTCAAGAACCTGGTGACCTCGGGCTCCGCGTCCAAGATCACCCACATCAACTACGCGTTCGGCAACGTCAAGAACGGCCAGTGCGTGCTCGACGACGCCTACGCCGCCACCGACAAGGCCTACACCGCCGACCAGTCCGTCAGCGGCGTCGCCGACACCTGGGACCAGCCGCTGCGCGGCAACTTCAACCAGCTGCGCCAGCTCAAGGCCAAGTACCCGCACATCAAGGTGCTGTGGTCGTTCGGCGGCTGGACCTACTCCGGCGGCTTCGGCCAGGCCGCCCAGAACCCGGCCGCGTTCGCCAAGTCCTGCAAGGCCGTCGTGGAGGACCCGCGCTGGGCCGACGTCTTCGACGGCATCGACATCGACTGGGAGTACCCGAACGCCTGCGGCCTGACCTGCGACACCTCCGGCCCGGCGGCGTTCAGGAACCTGATGTCGGCGCTGCGCACCGAGTTCGGCCCGAACTACCTCGTCACCGCCGCCATCACCGGCGACGGCTCCTCCGGCGGCAAGATCGACGCAGCCGACTACGGCGGCGCATCCTCGTACGTCGACTGGTACAACGTGATGACGTACGACTACTTCGGCGCCTGGGCGAACACCGGCCCGACCGCCCCGCACTCGCCGCTGACCTCGTACTCCGGCATCCCGACCGCCGGCTTCAACTCCGCCGACGCGATCGCCAAGCTCAAGGCCAAGGGCGTCCCGTCCGCCAAGCTCCTGCTCGGCATCGGCTTCTACGGCCGCGGCTGGACCGGCGTCACCCAGTCCGCCCCCGGCGGCACGGCGACCGGCGCGGCACCCGGCACCTACGAGGCGGGCATCGAGGACTACAAGGTCCTGAAGAACTCCTGCCCGGTCACCGGCACCGTCGCGGGCACCGCGTACGCGCACTGCGGCAGCAACTGGTGGTCGTACGACACCCCGTCGACGATCGCCGGGAAGATGACCTGGGCCAGGAACCAGGGCCTGGGTGGCGCGTTCTTCTGGGAGTTCAGCGGCGACACCAGCAACGGTGAGTTGGTGAGCGCCATCAGCAGCGGCCTGTCGTAAACAAGTTCAACTACTGACCCACATCACGCAACGTTGACACTCTCCCCCGGACTTCGTCCGGGGGAGAGTGAATGTGGCTACGCCACATTCACTCGCTGTCCGGGCGGGGCTGCCTCAAGCCACGCGAGGAACCCGGTCAGCGCGTCTTCGCTCATGGCGAGTTCGAGACGCGTCCCCCGGTGCAGACAGACCAGGATCACCGCGTCGGACAGCAGCGCCAGCTCCTCCTCGCCCTCGGGGACGCGGCGGCCGGCCACCTCGATCTGGGAGCGTTCCAGGATGCGGCGCGGGCGGGGGGCGTAGGAGAAGACCCGGTACCACTCCACCCGGTCGCCGTTGTAGCGGGCCACGCCGTAGGCCCAGCCCTTGCCGCCGGTGTCGGGTTTCTCGGGGACGTCCCAGCGCAGGCTGCAGTCGAACGTGCCGCCGGAGCGCTGGATGAGTCTGCGGCGCAGGCCGAAGACGAACAGACCCACCACCACGAGGGCCACGACAATTCCGCACACAGTCAGAGCGAGGACCATCGGCACCGACCTCCTCGTCTCCTAGGTAACGGAACGTAAAAAACACCCACATCTGGCTCAGCCGCGACCGGATCCGGATTGCTCCGGTTCCAGCCGCGGCTGAGTGACGTCATCGCACGACGCGTGCTCTGGTCAGCGCGCCGTCGCCGCACGCAGTCGGACCTCCGCGCGACGCTCGGCGAAGGCATCCTCCTCCGACTTCGCGCGCTCGAGCGCCCGCTCCGCGCGCTGGACATCGATCTCGTCCGACAGCTCGGCGATCTCGGCCAGCAGCGACAGCTTGTTGTCCGCGAACGAGATGAAACCGCCGTGCACCGCGGCGACGACCGTCCCACCATCACTCGTACGGATGGTCACCGGGCCCGACTCCAGCACACCGAGCAGCGGCTGGTGACCGGGCATGACGCCGATGTCGCCGGACGTGGTGCGCGCGACGACCAGGGTTGCCTCGCCGGACCAGACCTCTCGGTCGGCCGCGACCAGCGCGACGTGCAGCTCAGCAGCCAAGGGTGGCTCCTCGGGTCACCACCCGGCGGTAGTGCCGGGTGTTGGGTCAATTCTAATGGGCGTGAGAGAGGGGGCGGGACGCGCCCGCCCCCTCCTCAAGAGCACGACGTCAGGAGACGCCCAGCTCCTTCGCGTTCTTCTTCAGGTCCTCGAGACCACCGCACATGAAGAACGCCTGCTCGGGGAAGTGGTCGTACTCACCGTCGCAGATCGCGTTGAACGCGGCGATCGACTCGTCCAGCGGCACGTCCGAGCCGTCCACGCCGGTGAACTGCTTGGCGACGTGGGTGTTCTGGGACAGGAAGCGCTCCACACGACGGGCACGGTGGACGACGAGCTTGTCCTCCTCGCCGAGCTCGTCGATACCGAGGATCGCGATGATGTCCTGGAGGTCCTTGTACTTCTGCAGGATCGTCTTGACGCGCATGGCGGCGTCGTAGTGGTCCTGCGCGATGTACCGCGGGTCCAGGATGCGGGACGTGGAGTCCAGCGGGTCCACGGCCGGGTAGATGCCCTTCTCGGAGATCGGACGGGACAGAACCGTCGTCGCGTCGAGGTGGGCGAACGTGGTGGCCGGGGCCGGGTCGGTCAGGTCGTCCGCGGGGACGTAGATCGCCTGCATCGAGGTGATCGAGTGACCGCGGGTCGAGGTGATGCGCTCCTGGAGGAGACCCATCTCGTCGGCCAGGTTCGGCTGGTAGCCCACCGCGGAGGGCATACGGCCGAGCAGGGTCGACACCTCGGAACCGGCCTGGGTGAAGCGGAAGATGTTGTCGATGAAGAACAGCACGTCCTGCTTCTGCACATCGCGGAAGTACTCCGCCATGGTCAGACCGGCGAGGGCCACGCGCAGACGGGTGCCCGGGGGCTCGTCCATCTGACCGAAGACCAGCGCGGTCTTGTCGATGACGCCCGAGTCCGACATCTCCTCGATGAGGTCGTTGCCCTCACGGGTGCGCTCACCGACACCGGCGAACACGGAGACACCGTCGTGGTTGTTGGCGACGCGGTAGATCATCTCCTGGATGAGCACCGTCTTGCCGACGCCGGCACCACCGAACAGACCGATCTTTCCACCCTTGACGTACGGGGTGAGAAGGTCGATGACCTTGACGCCGGTCTCGAACATCTCGGTCTTCGACTCGAGCTCGTCGAAGTTCGGGGCCTTGCGGTGGATGGACCAGCGCTCGCCGTCGTAGGTCTCGTCGACGTTCAGCACCTCACCGAGGGTGTTGAACACCTTGCCCTTGGTGAAGTCGCCGACCGGGACGGTGATGCCCGTACCGGTGTCGGTGACCGGGGCCTGGCGGACCAGACCGTCGGTGGGCTGCATGGAGATCGCGCGGACCAGGCCTTCACCCAGGTGCTGGGCGACCTCGAGGGTCAGGATCTTCTTCTCGCCCTGGTTGGCCGGGTCGGACACCTCGACGTGGAGGGCGTTGTAGATCTCCGGCATCGCGTCGACGGGGAACTCCACGTCGACGACCGGGCCGATGACCCGGGCGACGCGGCCCGTAGCCGTCGCGGTCTCAACAGTGGTGGTCATTAGTAGTCACTCCCCGCGGTCGCGTCGGCCAGGGCGCTCGCGCCACCGACGATCTCGCTGATTTCCTGGGTGATTTCGGCCTGGCGGGCCGCGTTGGCAAGCCGGGTGAGGTTCTCGATGAGCTCACCGGCGTTGTCAGTGGCCGACTTCATCGCGCGCCGCGTGGCGGCGTGCTTGGAGGCGGCCGACTGGAGCAGCGCGTTGTAGATACGGCTCTCCACATAGCGCGGCAGCAGGGCGTCGAGGACGTCCTCCGCCGACGGCTCGAAGTCGTACAGCGGAAGGATCTCGCCCTTCGGCTGCTCCTCCGCGACCTCTTCGAGGCTGAGCGGCAGCAGGCGGGAGTCGACCGCCGTCTGCGTCATCATCGACACGAACTCCGTGTAGACGATGTGGAGTTCGTCCACGCCGCCGTCCGCGGTGTCCTTCTCGATGGCCTCGATCAGGGGCGCCGCGACCTTCTTGGCGTCCCCGTACGTGGGCTCGTCGGTGAAGCCGGTCCACGACTCCGCGATCTTGCGCTCACGGAAGTTGTAGTGGGCCACACCGCGCCGGCCGACGATGTACGTGTCGACCTGCTTGCCCTCGCGCTCGAGGCGCTCGGTCAGCTGCTCCGCCGCCTTGATGGCGTTGGAGTTGAAGGCACCGGCGAGACCACGGTCGCTCGTCAGCAGCAGCACCGCGGACCGGGTGACCGTCTCGGCCTGGGTGGTCAGCGGGTGCTTGGTGTTCGACCCGGTACCGACCGCCCTGACCGCGCGGGTCAGTTCCTGCGCGTACGGCGTGGAGGCCGCCACCTTGCGCTGCGCCTTGACGACGCGCGAGGCGGCGATCATCTCCATCGCCTTGGTGATCTTCTTGGTCGCGGTGACGGATCGGATGCGACGCTTGTAGACCCGGAGCTGGGCTCCCATGAGTCAGGTCCCTTCCTTACGTCACTTGGCGGCCGCGGTCGCCTTCGGCGCGGCCGGGGCTTCCTCGCCGAGCAGCTTGCCGTCCGAGGTCTCGAACTGCTTCTTGAACTCCGCGACGGCGTCGTCGATCGCCTGGATGGTGTCGTCCGACATCTTGGCGCCCTCCTTGATGGAGGTCATGAGGCCCTGCTCCTTGCGGTGCAGGTACTCGAGGAGCTCCTTCTCGAAGCGGCGGATGTCGGCGACCGGCACCTCGTCCATCTTGCCGTTGGTGCCGGCCCAGATGGAGACGACCTGGTCCTCGGTGGCCATCGGCTGGTACTGAGCCTGCTTGAGCAGCTCGACCATGCGCTGACCGCGCTCCAGCTGCGCCTTCGACGCGGCGTCCAGGTCGGAACCGAAGGCGGCGAACGCCTCCAGCTCACGGAACTGGGCGAGGTCGACACGCAGACGGCCGGAGACCTGGCGCATCGCCTTGTGCTGCGCGGAACCACCGACTCGGGAGACGGAGATACCAACGTTCAGCGCGGGGCGCTGACCGGCGTTGAACAGGTCCGACTCCAGGAAGCACTGGCCGTCGGTGATGGAGATGACGTTGGTCGGGATGAACGCCGAGACGTCGTTGGCCTTGGTCTCGACGATCGGCAGACCGGTCATCGAGCCGGCACCCATGTCGTCGGAGAGCTTGGCGCAGCGCTCCAGCAGACGGGAGTGCAGGTAGAAGACGTCACCCGGGTAGGCCTCACGGCCCGGCGGGCGGCGCAGCAGCAGCGACACGGCGCGGTAGGCGTCGGCCTGCTTCGACAGGTCGTCGAAGATGATCAGGACGTGCTTGCCCTCGTACATCCACTGCTGGCCGATGGCCGAGCCGGTGTACGGCGCCAGGTACTTGAAGCCAGCCGGGTCGGACGCCGGAGCAGCGACGATCGTCGTGTACTCCAGGGCGCCGGCGTCCTCCAGCGCACCGCGCACGGACGCGATGGTGGAGCCCTTCTGGCCAATGGCGACGTAGACGCAGCGGACCTGCTTCTTCGGGTCGCCCGAGCGCCAGTTGTCGCGCTGGTTGATGATCGTGTCGACGGCCAGGGCGGTCTTGCCGGTCTGGCGGTCGCCGATGATCAGCTGACGCTGACCACGGCCGATCGGGGTCATCGCGTCGACGGCCTTGTAGCCGGTCTCCATCGGCTCGTGCACCGACTTGCGCTGCATGACCGTGGGGGCCTGCAGCTCGAGGGCGCGGCGGCCGGACGTCTCGATCTCGCCGAGGCCGTCGATCGGGTTGCCGAGCGGGTCGACGACGCGGCCGAGGTAGCCCTCGCCCACTGCCACGGAGAGAACCTCACCGGTGCGCTGCACCGGCTGCCCCTCCTCGATGCCGCTGAACTCACCGAGGACGATGGCACCGATCTCGCGCTCCTCGAGGTTGAGGGCGAGGCCGAGGGTGCCGTCCTCGAACTTCAGCAGTTCGTTGGCCATGGCCGAGGGAAGACCCTCGACCTTCGCGATGCCGTCGCCGGCAAGGGTGACCGTACCGACCTCCTCGCGCGAGGCCGCGTCCGGCTTGTACGACTGGACGAAGGTCTCCAGTGCGTCCCGGATCTCCTCCGGCCGGATCGTGAGCTCCGCCATCTGGGTTCCCTGCTCTCCTTGTTGGGCCCGAAGTTTCACTTTGGGGGTCTGGGGGCGACCCCCAGGAATCCTCTGCACGGCCCAACATGGGCCGTAAGTACGTACTGCGTGTTCAGTTGCGGCTAGCTCGCCAGCCGACGCTCGGCGTCCGCGATGCGGTCCGCGAGGGAGCCGTTGATGACCTCGTCACCGACCTGCACCCGGATCCCGCCGACGACATCGGGGTCGACGTCGAGGTTGAGGTGCATCTGACGGCCGTAGAGCTTCGCCAGGGCGGCGCCGAGGCGCTGCTTCTGTACGTCACTCAGCGGCACCGCCGAGGTGACGACGGCGACCATGCGGTCCCGGCGCTCGGCGGCGAGCTTGGACAGGGACTCCAGTCCCGCTTCCAGGCTACGTCCCCGCGGCGCGGTCACAAGGCGCGTCACCAGACGTTCGGTCTGGGCCGCGGTCCGGCCGCCGAGGAGGCTGCGCATCAGCTCCCTCTTGGCCGAGACGGTGGCCTTCCGGTCGGTCAGCGCGGCCCGCAGCTCGGTGCTGGACGAGACGATCCGGCCGAACCGGAACAGCTCGTCCTCCACGTCGTCGAGCGTGCCGGCCCGCTGCGCGGCGGTGAGATCGGCGGTGTTCGCCAGCTCCTCCAGGGCGTCCACCAGGTCGCGCGACTGCGACCAGCGGGAACGCACCATGCCGGACACCAGGTCCGCGGTCTCGCCGCCGACCTGCGTGCCGAGCAGGCGCTGGGCCAGCTCGGCCTTGGCCTCACCGGCCTGCGCCGGGTCGGTGAGGACCCGACGCAGCGACACCTCGCGGTCGAGCAGCGCGGTCACCGCGGCCAGCTCGTCGGCGAGCCGCGCCGCGTCCACGGACGTGTTGTCCGTCAGCGCGTCGAGACGCTCACGTGCGGCTGCCAGGGCCTCGCGGCTCGCTCCGTTCATCGAGACGCCTCGGCCTTCTCCTCGAGCTCGTCGAGGAAGCGGTCGATCACACGGCTCTGGCGGGCGTGGTCCTCGAGGGACTCACCGACCAGCTTGCCGGCCAGCTCGGTGGCGAGCTTGCCGACGTCCTGCCGCAGCGCGGCCGAGGCGGCCTTGCGGTCGGCCTCGATCTGGGTGTGACCGGCGACGACGATCTCCTCGCGCTGCCGCTGGCCCTCCGCGCGCATCTCGGCGATGAGCGCGGCACCCTGCTCCTGCGCCTCCTGGCGCAGTCGCGCGGCCTCGTGCCGGGCCTCGGCGAGCTGGGCCTTGTACTGCTCCAGGACGCTCTGGGCCTCGGTCTGAGCGGCCTCGGCCTTCTCGATACCGCCCTCGATGGCCTCGCGACGCTCTTCCAGAACCTTGTTGATGTTCGGGAGAAGCTTCTTGGCAAGGAAGCCGAAGACGATGACGAAGGCGAGCAGGCCGATGACGAGCTCAGGGATCGGCGGGACGAGGGGATTCTCCATCTCCCCCTCGGCCGCGATGATGAGCAGCTGGCTCATGTCAGTGCCTTTCGTCTAGTGGGCTGGTCGTGAATCAGATGATCACTGGCCGTAGACGAACGGCATGACCAGACCGATGAGGGCGAGCGCCTCACAGAAGGCGAAGCCGAGGATCTGGTTGGCACGGATCAGACCGGCAGCCTCGGGCTGACGGGCCAGGGCCTGGGTGCCGTTACCGAAGATGATGCCGACGCCGACGCCGGGACCGATGGCAGCGAGGCCGTAGCCGATGGAGCCGAGCGAGCCGGTGACAGCGGCAAGGGTCTGGGACATGCCAGTTCTTCCTTCTCTTTCAAGGACCGGTGGGGGTTGGCCACCGGACGTCTCGGGGTTTGTGTAAGGCGTGCGCGCTCAGTGGTGCTCGGCGAGCGCGCCCTGGATGAAGGTGCAGGTCAGGAGCACGAAGACGTACGCCTGAAGGGCCTGGATGAAGAGCTCGAAGGCCGTCATCACAATGACCATGATGAAAGAGACACCGGCGTAGGCGATCCCGATGCCGTTGAGCAGGTACCAGCTGGCAATCGTGAAGAGGAGCAGCAGCGTGTGTCCCGCGAACATGTTCGCGAAGAGTCGCACCGCGTGCGTGAACGGGCGGACCAGCAGGTTCGAGAAGAACTCGATGGTCATGGCCAGCGGCAGCACCGGGCCGAGCGACTTGTCGTAGCCCGTGAAGTTCTTGAACGCGCCGACGAAGCCGTGCCGCTTGAAGGTCAGCGAGACCCACAGGATGTAGACGATCAAGGCGAGCACCACCGGGTAGGCGATGATCGAGGTGACCGGGAACTGGGCGACCGGAATGATCGACCAGAGGTTCATCATCCAGATGAAGAAGAACAGCGAGACGACGAGCGGGACGTACTTCTCGCCTTCCTTCTTGCCGATCGTCTCGTAGACGACGCCGCGCCGGATGAAGTCGTAGCCCGCCTCGGCGACCATCTGCAGCTTGCCGGGGACGACCTTCGGCTTGCGGAAGGCGGCCCAGAAGAAGCCGATGACGATGATCGAGCCGAGCAGCGCCAGCAGCATCGTCTTGTTGAAGTACAGGTTGCTGTCCGCGTCGCCCCAGAGGGGCTCGAACAGGAACGAGTGCAGGCCGGGAGCCGGGAAGCCACAGCCGTCGAAGATGTGGCAGTCGGTCTCGAAGGCGAGCACCTGCGTCGGGTCAGCACTCACCGCGGGCTCCTTCAGCGTGGCGCATGGGTACGGCAACCTCGTTGTGTCGGCGCGGCGCGCAGCCGCGGTTCGGCACTGGACTGGTGTTACGGATGTGGGGGCGGCGGTTCGGCGTCGAGCCTCGCGATGGAACAGGCGTCAGCTCGGATGCCCGCGCCCGCAGTGCCGCAGTTGGCACCGGACGATAGCAGCTTGTCGAACGCGTCTTTATCCCGGCCCTACCCCTCACGACGACGGACCCGTCTTCTCGGGCTTGCTGCCCGCGGAGTCGGGTTCGACGTAGAGGATCTTGGACTTCATGTGCGCGATCGTCTGTGCGCCGATCCACGCGAGCGTGGTCGCGATGAGCGTGATCGCGAAGGCCCTGGGATTGAACAGCGTCGTGTTCTTGAACACGGCAAGGAAGACGAACAGCAGCAGGATCTGCGCCGCGTAGAGCATCAGGCCCATCGCCTGGAACAGGTGCGGCAGCGATTTGGCGGTGCGCTGGAGTACAAGCAGACCGATGCCCATGAAGAGGATCGTCACCAGCGCGGCCACGAGGGACCCGACTGCACCCTTGCCGCCGGCCACCACACCACTGACGACGGCGGCAACAGCGCCGACGGCAGCTGTGGGCACAGCAGCCTGGGCCAGGATCCGGACGTCATTGGACGGCATGGCGGCAACTCCGCTTTCACAGGGGGCAGGGTGTCGTCATGGACGAGCGTAGTCCCGGGTTGAGAGGGAACCTCACGCCAATGGACCGTCGCACTGCGGTCCTTCGGCTCTGTCCGGGGTTCTCGTGAACCGTATCACAAACTATTTGATGAGGTCTTTACCTGGAGGTGTGCTCACTGTCACACATGAGAGTGACCGTGCGCGTCTGTGCAGAAACAGAGCCGACTTGTCTGGTATTGGGGCGCTTCGTTCCCCCATGAATGGGCAATGCTTTAGTCAGATTCTTACCTTGTGAGGCGCGAGCGGGGGCCGATGGCGGTCGCCCCGTTGACTCCTGATACTCCCGCGGCGACCGGAGTGCGCTGTTCCTCCTCGGCCGGGGCGCTCTGCTCCGGGGCCTCGTCGACTGCGGGCGCGGTGAGGACCGTGCGGCGCCGGTAGCGCGGGGGCACGAAGTGCTCGGCCCACCTCGGGGCGCGCGGGGTGAAGCGCGGCAGCAGGAGCAGGACGAGGCCGATGGCGCTGAGAATCACGATGCCGAGCACGATCCACATGGACGCCGAGTTCACCGAGTAGGCCAGGGCGCCGAACGCGATCAGCGCCGACCAGAAGTACATGATCAGGACGGCCCGGCTGTGGGAGTGGCCGATCTCCAGCAAGCGGTGGTGGAGGTGGCCCCGGTCCGCCGCGAACGGGGACTGGCCACGCCAGGTGCGCCGCACGATCGCCAGCACCAGGTCGGCGGCCGGGATCGCGATGATCGTCAGCGGCAGCAGCAGCGGGATGTAGACCGGCACCGTCTGGTGCACGGCCTCCTTCTCGGAGCCGGCGAACAGCTTCAGCGCGTCCGGGTCGACCTGTCCCGTGATGGAAATCGCGCCCGCGGCGAGCACCAGGCCGATCAGCATCGAGCCGGAGTCACCCATGAAGATCCGCGCCGGGTGCATGTTGTGCGGCAGGAAGCCCAGGCACATGCCCATCAGGATCGCCGCGAACAGCGTGGCCGGGGCGGCGGCCTCGATGCCGTACGACACCCAGACCCGGTAGGCGTAGAGGAAGAACGCGGCGGAGGCGATGCACACCATGCCCGCCGCGAGGCCGTCCAGGCCGTCGACGAAGTTGACCGCGTTGATGGTGATGACGACCAGGGCGACGGTCAGCAGGGTGCCCTGCCACTGGGTCAGCGCGACGTTGCCGACGGTGGGGATGGGCAGCCACAGGATCGTCAGACCCTGCATGACCATGACGCCGGCGGCGATCATCTGGCCGCCCAGCTTGATCAGGGCGTCGATCTCGAACTTGTCGTCCAGCACACCGATGAGCCAGATCAGCGCCGCGCCGGACAGCAGCGCCCGCGGCTCGTTGGAGTTCTCGAAGACGTGGCTGAGGTTGGTCAGATGGTCGGCGACCAGCAGGCCCGCGCACAGGCCGAAGAACATCGCGATCCCGCCGAGCCGCGGAGTGGGTTCCCGGTGCACATCACGCGCCCGGATCTCCGGCATCGCTCCGGCCACGATCGCAAACTTCCGTACCGGCCCTGTCAGCAGATACGTCACCGCGGCCGTGATGCAGAGCGTCAGCAGGTATTCACGCACGGGCTTCCCCACAGGTCTCGCTGGCCATCTCAGCCCCACACCCTAGCGAGGTGCGCATATGGATGGGGACTTCCGGGTAGCGACGATGGTTGCACGTGTGGCTGTGTACGGAATGGCGCCTACCCCCGCTCACCGCGGATACGGCGGAAATCGACCGGCCAGCTCCCGCACCTCTGCACGGGCCCGCTTGCCGTCGACCTCGTCCCGCAGCACTCCCCCGACCAGGGCGGCGATGCTTCCCATCTCCCGCTCCCCCATCCCCTGCGTGGTGACCGCCGCCGTGCCCAGGCGCAGGCCGCGGGCGTCGTCGTGCGGCAGGGCGCAGCAGTCGAGGATCAGGCCGGCGGCGGCGAGCCGCCCGCGGGCCCTGCGGCCGTCGACGCCGAGCGGTGCCGGGTCCGCGGTGATGAGGTGGGTGTCCGTGCCGCCGGTGGTGACCACCAGGCCCTCGGCGGCCAGCCCGGCGGCCAGCATCCGGGCGTTGGCGACCACCTGGTGCGCGTACGCCGAGAAGGCCGGTGTGGCCGCCTCACCGAAGGCGACGGCCTTGGCGGCGATGGTGTGCATCTGGGCACCGCCCTGGGTGAACGGGAACACCGCTCGATCGACCCGCTCGGCCAGTTCGCCCCCGCACAGGATCATGCCGCCGCGCGGTCCGCGCAGCACCTTGTGGGTGGTGGCGCAGACGACATCGGCGTACGGCACCGGATTCGGCGCCGCTCCCCCGGCGACGAGCCCGATGGGATGGGCCGCGTCGGCGATCAGATACGCCCCCACCTCGTCGGCGACCTCGCGGAAGAAGGCGTAGTCGATGTGCCGGGGATAGGCGATCGAGCCGCACACGATCGCCTTCGGGCGGTGCGTACGGGCCAGGGCGCGCACCTGGTCGTGGTCCATGAGCCCGGTCTCGGCGTCGACCCCGTAGCCGACGAAGTCGAACCAGCGGCCGGAGAAGTTGGCCGGCGAGCCGTGCGTGAGGTGGCCGCCGTAGGGCAGCCCGAGGGCGAGGACGGTGTCGCCGGGGCGAAGCAGGGCGGCGTACGCGGCGAGGACGGCCGAACTGCCCGAGTGGGACTGGACGTTGGCGTGCTCGGCCCCGAACAGCGCCTGCGCCCGCTGTACGGCGACCCGCTCGGCGACGTCGACGATCTCGCAGCCGCCGTGGTACCGGGCGCCGGGATACCCCTCCGCGTATTTGTTGGCGAGCGGCGAGCCGAGGGCGGCGAGGACGGCCGGCGAGGTGAAGTTCTCGGCGGCGATCAGCTGGAGGGTGGTGGCCTGCCGGTCCAGCTCCCCGAGCAGAATCTCGGCGAGCTCGGGATCCTGCCGCCGCAGTACATCGACAGCGCCCTCAGGGGCATGGGTGACCGACATGGTGGACTCCGGGCGTCGACAGTCACGTAGGTCCAATGTAGGCCGGGGTGGTCGGGGGCGCCCGCTGTTGTACGGCTGTCGTATGGGGCCTGTGGTCAGGCGCCAGGAGTCACGTACGCGCCGTCACACCCGTCAGCGCCGTGACGACCGGATCCAGCGCCTGGTGTATCTCGTCGCCGATCGAGCGGAAGAACGGCAGCGGTGCCCCGTACGGGTCGTACACCTCGTCCGCCTCGGCCGTCGGCGCCAGGAGCCACCCGCGTAGAGCGGCCGCCGCCCGCACCAGCGCACGGGCGCGGGCGACCACGCCCTCCTCCAGCGGAGGCAGCGTGGCCGGGTCTATGGCCCGTACCAGACGGGTGAACTCCTTCAGCGTGAACGTCCGCAGCCCCGCCGAGTGGCCCATGGAGATGACCTGGGCGCGGTGGTCCCGGGTGGCCGTCAGGACCAGGTCGGCGCGGATCACATGCTCGTCGAGCAGCTCCCGGCCGACGAACCCGGTCGCGTCCGCGCCGAAGTCGGCCAGCACCGTCTCGGCGTTGGCCTCCATGGGCGCGCCCTCGTGGCCCCAGGTGCCCGCGCTCTCCACGATCAGCCCGCCGCCCAGGATGCCGAGCCGTTCCTGCACGAAATGCCGGGTCAGCCGCTCGGTGATCGGCGAGCGGCACACGTTGCCGGTGCTGACGTGGAGGATGCGGAAGGTGTCCCTCGGGAATCCGAACGTGGTGGTCTCTTCCCCGCTGCCTATGCCACGCCCCGCGTCAGGGGCTGTCAATTGGCCACCTCGAGGTCGGGTACGACCTTGCGCAGCTCGTCCGGCGAGAGGGCGCCCTCGCGCAGCAGGACGGGCACCGGGCCGGTGACGTCGACGATGGAGGACGGCACGTTGCCGGGGGTGGGGCCGCCGTCGAGGTAGACGGAGACGGAGTCGCCGAGCATCTGCTGGGCGGCGTCGCAGTCCTCCGGCGCCGGGTGGCCGGTGAGGTTGGCGGAGGAGACGGCCATGGGGCCGACCTCCGTCAGCAGCTCGATGGCGACCGGGTGCAGCGGCATGCGCACGGCAACGGTGCCCCGGGTGTCGCCCAGGTCCCACTGCAGGGACGGCTGGTGCTTGGCGACCAGCGTGAGGGCGCCCGGCCAGAAGGCGTCGACGAGCTCCCAGGCCAGCTCGGAGAAGTCGGTGACGAGACCGTGCAGCGTGTTCGGGGAGCCGATCAGGACGGGGGTGGGCATGTTGCGGCCCCGGCCCTTGGCCTCCAGCAGGTCGGAGACGGCCTCGGAGGAGAACGCGTCGGCGCCGATGCCGTACACGGTGTCGGTGGGCAGGACCACCAGTTCGCCACGGCGGACGGCGGACGCGGCTTCGCGCAGACCGGTCACTCGGTCGGTCGCGTCGTTGGTGTCGTATCGCCGTGCCATATCAGCGGGCCTCCTCGTACACGAAGTACTGCTGTGAGTACACGTACTGCTGCGGGGATGGGTTCGGGTTGCTCACGGCAGCGCCTTGCGGGCGGTGGCGAAGCGCGGCCGGTTGTTGAGGTCCGGGTGGTCGGCGGCGTCGGCCCAGCCCCGTTCCTCCGTGAAGATCCACGGCACCTGGCCGCCCTGGGTGTCGGCGTGCTCGATGACGACGACGCCGCCGGGGCGCAGCAGCCGGTACGCGGTGCGTTCCAGGCCGCGGATGAGCTCGAGGCCGTCCTCGCCGGAGAACAGGGCCATCTCGGGGTCGTAGTCGCGCGCCTCCGGAGCGACGTACTCCCACTCCGTGAGCGGGATGTACGGCGGGTTGGAGATGACCAGGTCGACCTGGCCGTCGAGGTCGGGGAAGGCGGTCAGGGCGTCACCCTGCCGCAGATCGACCCGGGACCCCTCCACGTTCTTGCGGGTCCACCGCAGCGCTTCCTCCGACAGCTCCACGGCGTGCACCCGGGAGCGCGGCACCTCCTGGGCGAGGGCCAGGGCGATGGCGCCCGAGCCGGTGCACAGGTCGACGATGAGCGGCTCGACGACATCCATGGCACGCACGGCGTCTATGGCCCACCCGACCACCGACTCGGTCTCGGGACGCGGCACGAAGACGCCCGGTCCGACCTGGAGCTCCAGGTACCGGAAGAAGGCGCGCCCGGTGATGTGCTGCAGCGGCTCGCGCTGCTCACGGCGTGCGACGACCTCCCAGTAGCGGGCGTCGAAGTCGGAGTCCTTCACGGAGTGCAACTCGCCCCGCTTCACGCCGTGCACGAACGCGGCGAGCTCCTCCGCGTCGTTGCGCGGCGAGGGCACGCCGGCGTCGGCCAGCCGCTGGGTGGCTTGAGCTACCTCAGCGAGCAGCACGCTGCGGGGGCTTGGGGGTCGCCCCCCAAATGATTGCTGCACGCTCGTCCTCCGTGTACTCGTGAATGCCTTACGCGGCTGCGAGCTTGGCGGCCGAGTCCGCGTCGACGCAGGCCTGGATCACCGCGTCGAGGTCGCCGTCCAGGACATGGTCCAGGTTGTACGCCTTGAAGCCGACGCGGTGGTCCGAGATGCGATTCTCCGGGAAGTTGTACGTACGGATCTTCTCGGAGCGGTCGACGGTGCGGACCTGGCTGCGGCGGGCGTCGGCGGCTTCCTTCTCCGCCTCCTCCTGTGCCGCGGCGAGCAGCCTGGAGCGCAGGATACGCAGTGCCTGCTCCTTGTTCTGCAGCTGGCTCTTCTCGTTCTGGCAGGAGGCGACCACTCCGGTGGGGAGGTGGGTGATGCGCACCGCGGAGTCGGTCGTGTTGACGGACTGGCCGCCCGGGCCGGACGACCGGTAGACGTCGATCCTCAGGTCGTTCGGGTTGATCTCGACGTCGACCTCCTCCGCCTCGGGCGTGACGAGCACACCGGCCGCGGAGGTGTGGATGCGGCCCTGCGACTCGGTGGCCGGCACCCGCTGCACGCGGTGCACGCCGCCCTCGTACTTCAGCCGGGCCCACACCCCCTGCCCGGGCTCGATCTGCCCGCGCGCCTTCACCGCGACCTGGACGTCCTTGTAGCCGCCCAGCTCGGACTCGGTGGCGTCGATGATCTCGGTCTTCCAGCCGACCCGCTCGGCGTACCGCAGGTACATGCGCAGCAGGTCGCCGGCGAACAGGGCGGACTCGTCGCCGCCCGCGCCGGCCTTGATCTCGAGGATGACGTCCTTGTCGTCGCTGGGATCGCGCGGGACCAGCAGCAGCCGCAGCTTCTCCGTCAGCTCCTCGCGCTGCTGTTCCAGCTCCTTGACCTCGGCGGCGAACTCCGGGTCGTCGGCGCCCAGTTCGCGGGCCGTCTCGATGTCGTCGCCGGACTGCTTCCAGGAGCGGTACGTGGCGACGATCGGGGTCAGCTCGGCATAGCGCTTGTTCAGCTTGCGCGCGTTGGCCTGGTCGGCGTGGACCGACGGGTCGGCGAGCTTCTTCTCCAGGTCGGCGTGCTCGGCGACGAGCTCCTCGACGGCCTCGAACATCTCTGGCTCCTGTGGTGCGTACGTGGGTGAAGGGGCGGGCGACCAAAAACGCCGGTCCCGGCACGCCGAAGAAGGGCGCGGCCGTGGACCGGCGAAATGGGGCTCGCTACTTCTTGGAGCCGGCAGCCTTGCCGAAGCGGGCCTCGAAGCGGGCCACACGGCCACCGGTGTCGAGGATCTTCTGCTTGCCCGTGTAGAACGGGTGGCACTCGGAGCAGACCTCGGCCCGGATGGTGCCGGACTGGATCGTGCTGCGGGTGGTGAACGACGCGCCGCAGGTGCAGCTGACCTGCGTCTCGACGTACTCGGGGTGGATGTCGCGCTTCAAGGTGTCTCCTAGTTTCGGGAGGGCGCCGGGTCGCTGCCGCGGGATGCGGGAGCGTGAACCGGAGCCGACGTACCAGTCTGCCAGGACTGGGGCCATCCCCCAAAACCGGGGGTTGGTGTGATCTATTCCGTGCGGGCCGCCTTGGGCTCGTCGCGCCCACGCGGCGGAGCCGCATATCGATACAGCCCCGCGCCCCTAGGGGGCGCTTACGACGCCCTTGGCTTCGCCGGTCGCCGTGCCCTCCGTGGCCGTCTTCGGGATCGGCCTGTCGTTCCTCAGGGCGGTCCAGACCTGCTCGGCCTTGGTCTCGTCCAGGAGGACGCGGTTCGGGTCGGCCGGGTCGTACTGGACCGGCATGGTCACCATGTGCATCTTCGACGCGCTGATGCCCTCGAGGCCGTTTGCCCAGGACACGAGGGAGTTCACCGAGCCCAGGTCGGAGTCGGTCGTCACGGCCTTGGTCGCGGTGTCGGCGAGGTCGTACAGCTTCTTCGGGCTGGTGAACAGGCCGACGTCCTTGACCTGCTCGACCAGCGCCTTGATGAAGGCCTGCTGGAGCTGGATGCGGCCGAGGTCGGAGCCGTCGCCGACGCCGTGCCGGGTGCGGACCAGGCCGAGGGCCTGCGCGCCGGTGAGCTTGTGCGTGCCGGCCTCGAGGTTCAGATGGCTGTCGGGGTCGTCGATGTCCTCGGTCGTGGTGACCGTGACGCCGCCCAGCTCGTCGACCAGCTTCTGGAAGCCGCTGAAGTCGACCTCCAGGTAGTGGTCCATGCGGAGGCCGGTGAGGGACTCGACGGTCTTCACGGCACAGGCGGCGCCGCCCGTGGTGTACGCGGAGTTGAACATCACGCTCGTCGCGGCGTCATGCGTGGTGCCGTCGGTGTCGGTGCACTCGGGGCGGTCGATGAGGGTGTCGCGCGGTATGGAGACGACGCTGGCCTTCTTGCGGCCCTCGTAGAGGTGCACGACCATCGCCGTGTCCGAGCGGGCGCTGCCGTCGTCGGTGCCGCCGCCGAGGTCCTGGTTGCTGCCGGAGCGGGTGTCCGAGCCGAGGACCAGGATGTTCTCGGAGCCGTTGTCGGCCTTCTCGGGCCGGTCGGCGCCGAGGGCGTGGTCGATGTCGACGCTGTTGATGTTGCCGTTGAGCTTGAAGTACACGTACCCGAGGCCGGTGCCGCCGAGGGCGACGATGCCCGCCGCGGTCCAGGCCGTGATCAGCAGGCCCTTGCCGCGGGACTTGCGGCGGCCCGGGGCGCGATGGCGCGGGCCGGTGGTGCCGGGCTCGCCCGGTATGCCGGGCTCCGGCGTGCTCTCGGCAGACATGTGCTCCTCGGTTCTCGTCGGGTCGGTTACCCCCTGCGGTGAGGAACAGGCGTGTACCGCACCATCGTCGCTCCGTACGGTCAGACGGGGAAACCCGGCACAGGGTTGCACAGAAGACTGTGAAGGGCCGCCCCCGTCACCTCGGTGACGGGGGCGGCCCTCAGGTTGCCGTGTGCCGGACGGCTCAGTCGCCGTTGCCCGGCATCGGCGTCGTCTTCTGGATCTGCATCAGGAACTCGGCGTTCGACTTCGTCTGCTTCATCTTGTCGAGGAGCAGCTCGACTGCCTGCTGCTGGTCGAGGGCGTGCAGCACCCGGCGCAGCTTCCAGACGATGGCGAGCTCGTCGGGGGCGAGCAGGATCTCTTCCTTACGGGTGCCGGACGCGTCGACGTCCACCGCCGGGAAGATGCGCTTGTCGGCGAGCTTCCGGTCGAGCTTGAGCTCCGCGTTACCGGTGCCCTTGAACTCCTCGAAGATCACCTCGTCCATGCGGGACCCGGTGTCCACCAGGGCGGTGGCGAGGATGGTCAGCGAGCCGCCGTCCTCGATGTTGCGGGCCGCACCGAAGAAGCGCTTCGGCGGGTACAGGGCGGTCGAGTCGACACCACCGGACAGGATGCGGCCGGAGGCGGGCGCCGCGAGGTTGTACGCACGGCCCAGACGCGTGATCGAGTCGAGCAGGACGACGACGTCGTGGCCCAGCTCCACAAGGCGCTTGGCGCGCTCGATGGCCAGCTCGGCGACCGTGGTGTGGTCCTCGGCCGGGCGGTCGAAGGTCGAGGAGATGACCTCGCCCTTGACCGACCGCTGCATGTCGGTGACCTCTTCCGGACGCTCGTCGACGAGGACGACCATCAGGTGGCACTCGGGGTTGTTGTGCGTGATCGCGTTGGCGATCGCCTGCATGATCATGGTCTTGCCGGTCTTCGGCGGGGCCACGATCAGACCGCGCTGGCCCTTACCGATCGGCGACACGAGGTCGATGATGCGGGTAGTGAGGACACCCGGGTCCGTCTCCAGACGGAGCCGGTCCTGCGGGTACAGCGGGGTGAGCTTGTTGAACTCCGGGCGGCCGCGGCCGTGTTCGGGCGCCATGCCGTTGACGGAGTCCAGGCGGACCAGCGCGTTGAACTTCTCGCGCCGCTCGCCTTCCTTGGGCTGACGGACCGCGCCGGTGATGTGGTCGCCCTTGCGCAGGCCGTTCTTGCGGACCTGGGCGAGGGAGACGTACACGTCGTTCGGACCGGGCAGGTAGCCCGACGTACGGATGAAGGCGTAGTTGTCGAGGATGTCCAGGATGCCCGCGACGGGGATCAGGACGTCGTCCTCGGCGATCTGCGGCTCGCTGCCCATCTCGTCGCGGCCACGACGGCCCCGGCGGTCGCGGTAGCGGCCGCGACGGCCCCGGCGGCCGCCCTCGAAGTCGTCGTCGTCCTGCTGACGGTCCTGGCGGCCGCCACCCTGCTGGCCCTGCTGCTGGCCCTGCTGCTGGCCGCGCTGCTGACCGCCCTGCTGATCGTCGCCCTTACGGCGGTCACGGTCACGGTCGCGGTCCCGGCCGCGCTCGCGGCGGTCCCGGCGGCGGCCCTCGGCGCCCTCACCGGCGTCGCCCTTGGCCTCACCCTGCGGCTGCTGCTGCGCGGGCGTCTCGGCCTTCGGCTCGCTCTTCGCCTCGGCGGTGACGGTCTCGGGGCTGCCGGCCTCGGCGGTGGCCCGGCGACGACGGCGCTCCGCGGGGGCGTCCTCTCCCCCATCGCGGGAGGGGCCCCCAGCCGGCTGGCCGGGAATCTCGATCTGCTGCTGGGCCACAGCCTTCTCGGCGGGCGCCTCGGCCCTCTTCTCGGCCTTCGCGGTCTTCTCGGCGGGCGCGTCCTCACCCGTGCGCGCCTTGGAGGTGGCGCGGCGCTTGGGCTTGGTCTCGGCGGCCTCGGCGCTCTTCGCCGGGGCTCCGCCTCCGGCCTGCGCCTCCTTGATGACCTCGATCAGCTGGCTCTTGCGCATACGCGCGGTGCCCCTGATGCCGAGGCCGGATGCGACCTGCTGCAGCTCGGCCAGCACCATGCCCTCGAGGCCGGTACCGCGGCGCCGCCGGGAGCCGGCACCGGTGGCAGGCGCGGAGGCGTCCGTGGCGGGCGCGGCAGCGGTCTCCTCGACACGTGCGCCCATCAGATCGGTGGTGTCGCTCACGAAGGGTCCTTCCCTGGAGCGGACGTCGGCCTGTCTGGCTCGGCGACCGGTTGTGCTGTCCGGCTTCGGTCCTTGCTGTGCGAACCGTGCCGGGGCGGTGGTCCGCCTAAGCGGCGGAAGAAATATCTGGTGATGGCGCTTCCTCGAGCCGTGGCACCCAGTGTCACGTGGCGTGGTCGCACCGGTTCCGGAGCGTGCCCGTCGGACCGCTCAGTGTCGGCGTACGACGTACTGCCCGCGTACGAGGTACAAAACACAGTGCGGCTTGGGGGGCTCCCGGAAGAATGTCTGTCCCGGACTGGGACACGAGGCACCTCGCCATGGTGGGGTCGGGTGCAGACTTGAGGTTAACACTACCGGATCCAACAAACATTCCCCCTCTCCAAATCCGGCAATCGCATGCACTTAATCGGAACCGGAGGGCGCGAGCGGCAGCACGCTCGCTCCCTGCAGATCGAGCGCGAGCCGGTTCGCGGCCCAGCCCTGACCTGCAAGCTGTTCCACCTTGTCGGCCGTTCCCGCGTCGGCCAGCGCCATCACCGTGGGCCCGGCGCCGGAGATCACGGCGGGAATGCCGTCGGCCCGCAGCCGCTCGACCAGCGCCGCACTCTCGGGCATGGCGGGCGCGCGGTACTCCTGGTGCAGGCGGTCCTCGGTGGCGGCCGGCAGCAGCTCGGGGCGCCTGGTCAGGGCCTCGACGAGCAGGGCGGCCCGGCCCGCGTTGGCGGCGGCGTCGACGTGCGGCACGGTGCGCGGGAGCAGTCCGCGCGCGGTCTGGGTCAGTACCGGCTTCCCGGGCACGAAAACCACCGGAACGATGGAATCGGCGGGCTCCATCCTGATCGCCCGCGCGCCCCCGGCCTCCATCCAGGAGAGCGTGAAACCGCCCAGCAGACAGGCCGCCACGTTGTCCGGGTGGCCCTCGATCTCGGTGGCGAGTTCGAGCAGGGCCGTGTCGTCGAGCTTTGCCTCGCCGCCTATCGTCACGGCGCGCGCGGCGACGATGCCGGCGCAGATGGCAGCCGACGAGGAGCCCAGGCCACGGCCATGCGGAATGCGGTTCGCGCAGACGATTTCCAGGCCGCGCGGTTGTCCACCCAGGGAATCGAAGGCGGTGCGGAGGGAGCGTACGAGGAGGTGGTTTTCGTCACGCGGCAGCGTCTCGCTGCCCTCACCCGCGATGTCGATGTGCAGCCCGGAGTCGGCCACCCGGACGACCACGTCGTCGTAGAGCCCCAGCGCGAGGCCGAAGGCGTCGAAGCCCGGGCCGAGGTTGGCGCTGGTGGCGGGGACGCGCACCCGTACGGCGGCGGCGCGGAAGGCTGGACCGGCCATCGCTCGATGACTCTCCTTGAGCTGCGTGATTGTCGAAGACATTCGATGACGTACACGAACCCTGCGGCCGCCTTTCGCCGGGAGGCCGGACGCTGTCCGGCTGCGGAGACGACGCGGCACCGCGGCATATGCGGCGGGTGGGTTAGGTACAGCCTATCGAAGGAAGGTTCTGTGGCGACATAGGGCGCACAGGAGGCGCACGATGCGTGTCGTAAGCCCCCTGTGCACCCCCTACGGGGATGACCCTCGGAGCAGGCGTTATGCCAGGCCGAGTCGCTCGGCCGCCGTCGCCGCGTCGACCGGGACGGTGACCGGCTGCGGGGCGCCGGCGACGGCCCAGTCGGGGTCCTTCAGGCCGTTGCCGGTGACGGTGCACACGATGCGCTGGCCCGGGTCGACCTTGCCCTGCTCGGCGGCCTTCAGCAGACCGGCCACGGACGCGGCGGAGGCAGGTTCCACGAAGACGCCCTCCTGGGCGGCCAACAGGCGGTAGGCGCGCAGGATCTCACGGTCCGTCACCTCGTCGATGAAACCGCCGGACTCGTCCCGCGCATTGAGGGCGTGCTGCCAGGAGGCCGGGTTGCCGATACGGATCGCGGTGGCGATGGTCGACGGGTCCTTGACGACCTCGCCGCGCACGATGGGCGCACTGCCGGAGGCCTGGAAGCCCCACATGCGCGGGGTACGCCCGGCCACGCCGTCGGCGGCGTACTCCTTGTAACCCTTCCAGTAGGCAGTGATGTTGCCCGCGTTGCCCACCGGCAGGACGTGGATGTCGGGCGCCTCGCCGAGCATGTCCACAATCTCGAAAGCGGCCGTCTTCTGACCCTCGATACGCACCGGATTGACCGAATTGACCAGAGCGACAGGGTAGTTGTCGCTCAGCGCGCGAGCCAGCGTCAGACAGTCGTCGAAGTTGCCGTCGACCTGCAGGATCTTCGCACCGTGCACGAGCGCCTGGCCCATCTTGCCGAGCGCGATCTTGCCCTGCGGGACGAGCACGGCGGACACCATGCCCGCCCGTACGGCATAAGCGGCGGCGGAGGCGGACGTGTTGCCGGTGGAGGCGCAGATGACCGCCTTGGCGCCCTCCTCCTTGGCCTTGGAGATGGCCATCGTCATCCCGCGGTCCTTGAAGGACCCGGTCGGGTTGGCCCCCTCCACCTTGAGGTGGACCTCGCAGCCCGTGCGCTCGGAGAGCACCTGCGCGGGCACGAGGGGCGTGCCGCCCTCGCGGAGCGTCACGACCGGCGTGGTGTCGGAGACGGGCAGCCGGTCCCGGTACTCCTCGATGATTCCGCGCCACTGGTGGGTCATTGCTGGTTACTCTCCTTCAACCCGCATGATGCTGGCGACACCCCGCACGGTGTCGAGCTTGCGCAGCGCCTCGACGGTCCCGCTGAGGGAGGCGTCGGACGCGCGGTGCGTGACGACGACGAGGGAGGCCTCGCCGTCCTTGCCCTGCTGCCGCACCGTATCGATGGACACACCGTGCTCGGCGAACACGGTGGCCACCTGGGCGAGAACACCCGGTTTGTCGGCGACATCAAGGCTGATGTGGTAGCGCGTCACGACCTCGCCCATAGGCGAGACGGGCAGCGCGGCGTACGCGGACTCGCCGGGGCCGGTCGCGTTGCTGAGCCGGTTGCGGCAGACGGCGACCAGGTCACCGAGGACGGCGGAGGCCGTCGGGGAGCCGCCGGCGCCGGGGCCGTAGAACATCAGCTGACCGGCGGCGTCCGACTCGACGAACACGGCGTTGTACGCGCCGCGCACGGAGGCGAGCGGGTGGGCCAGCGGAATCATGGCCGGGTGCACGCGCGCGGTGACCGAGCCCCCGTCCGCGGCCCGCTCGCAGATGGCGAGCAGCTTGATGGTGCAGCCCATCTCCTTCGCCGAGGCGAAGTCGGCGGCAGTGACCTCGGTCATGCCCTCGCGGTAGACGTCGTCGAGACGCACGCGCGTGTGGAAGGCGATTCCGGCGAGGATCGCGGCCTTGGCGGCGGCGTCGAAGCCCTCGACATCGGCGGTGGGGTCGGCCTCGGCATATCCGAGCGCGGTGGCCTCGTCGAGGGCCTCCTGGTACCCGGCCCCCGTCGAGTCCATCTTGTCGAGGATGAAGTTGGTGGTGCCGTTGACGATCCCGAGCACCCGGTTGACCTTGTCGCCGGCGAGGGACTCGCGCAGCGGGCGGATCAGCGGGATGGCGCCGGCGACGGCGGCCTCGTAGTAGAGGTCCTTGTCGTTCGCCTCG
This sequence comes from Streptomyces sp. NPDC127197, assembly GCF_042672405.1. Taxonomy (NCBI): domain Bacteria; kingdom Bacillati; phylum Actinomycetota; class Actinomycetes; order Kitasatosporales; family Streptomycetaceae; genus Streptomyces; species Streptomyces sp. NPDC127197. Next base: position 68,224 of record NZ_JBHXVG010000034.1, read on the forward strand.
GCCGCCGCGTGGAGGTCGGCGCCGTCCTGGGCGAGGAGGGCCTTGTTCGCGGAGACGACGGACGCACCGTGCTCGAAGGCGGTGGTGATCAGCGTACGGGCGGGCTCGATACCGCCGATGACCTCGACGACCACGTCGATGTCGCCACGTTTGACGAGGGCGGTGGCGTCGGTGGTGACCAGGGCCGGGTCGATGCCCTCGCGCACCTTGTCGGGCCGGCGGACCGCGACGCCCGCGAGTTCGACGGGGGCGCCGATCCTGGCGGCGAGGTCGTCGGCGTGCGTCGTCATGATGCGCGCCACCTCTGAGCCGACCACTCCACAGCCCAGCAGCGCCACCTTCAGCGGACGCGTACGCATCATCCGACCTCGTTTCCTCTCACCGTATGCGGTTGCACCAGTCTCACTCACCGGACGGAAGTTTCTGCCCTTTGTCCGGATCCTGAGACATCTATTTCATTTCGATGAGGGGTGGACACAGGAGATCTTCCACCCCTCGTGGACTGGGATCCGGGGTCAGCCGACGTCGAGCCGCAGGAGATCCTCTTCCGTCTCCCGGCGGACGATCACCCGCGCCTCGCCGTCGTGCACGGCGACGACCGGCGGGCGGAGCACATGGTTGTAGTTGCTGGCCATGGACCGGCAGTACGCGCCGGTGGCCGGCACCGCGATCAGGTCACCGGGTGCCAGGTCGGCCGGCAGGAACGCGTCCTTCACCACGATGTCACCGCTCTCACAGTGCTTGCCGACGACACGGGCGAGCATCGGTCCGGCGTCGGAGGTGCGGGAGACCAGGGCGACGCTGTACTCGGCGTCGTACAGCGCGGTGCGGATGTTGTCCGACATGCCGCCGTCGACGGAGACGTACGTACGCAGCCCGTCGAGGGGCTTGATGGTGCCGACCTCGTAGAGCGTGAAGGCGGTCGGCCCGACGATGGCCCGTCCGGGCTCGACGGAGATGCGCGGGGTGCGCAGCCTGGCGGCCTCGCACTCACGGCTGACGATCTCGGTGAGCGCCTTGGCGATCTCGTGCGGCTCGCGGGGGTCGTCGTCACTGGTGTACGCGATCCCGAGCCCACCACCCAGATCGATCTCGGGCAGCTCGACGCCGTGCTCGTCACGGATGTCCTTGAGCAGTCCGACGACGCGGTGCGCGGCGACCTCGAAGCCCGACATGTCGAAGATCTGCGACCCGATGTGCGAGTGAATCCCGATCAGCTCGAGCCCATCGAGCTGAAGGGCCCGCCGTACGGCCTCGGCGGCCTGTCCGCCGGCCAGCGGAATGCCGAACTTCTGGTCCTCGTGGGCGGTGGCGATGAACTCATGGGTGTGCGCCTCGACGCCGACCGTGACCCGGATCTGCACACGCTGCCGCTTGCCGAGGGACTGGGCGATGTGGGCGACGCGGACGATCTCCTGGAAGGAGTCGAGCACGATCCGCCCGACACCGGCGTTGATGGCCCGCTCGATCTCGTCGGCGGACTTGTTGTTGCCGTGGAAGGCGATCCGGTCGGCGGGCATGCCGGCGGAGAGGGCGGTGGCGAGTTCGCCGCCGGAGCATACGTCGAGGTTCAGCCCCTCCTCGTGCAGCCAGCGCACGATCGCGCGGGACAGGAACGCCTTGCCCGCGTAGAAGACGTCCGCATCGTGACCGAAGGCCGTGCGCCAGGCACGGGCGCGGGCGCGGAAGTCGGCCTCGTCGACGATGTAGGCGGGCGTGCCGAACTCCTCGGCGAGCTTCTTGACGTCGATACCGCCGACGGTCACGACTCCGTGGCCGTCCCGGCCGACGGTCTGCGCCCACACCTTCGGGTCGAGGGCGTTGAGGTCGGCCGGCGGGGCGGAGTAGTGACCCTCGGGGAGGACGTCGGCGTGACGGGGCCCGGCGGGGTGTGCGGAACGGCTCATTGTTCTTCCGGTGGCTCTCTCAGAGGTGGTCGGGTGCGTCGATGCCGAGCAGGGCGAGGCCGCCGGCCAGCACCGTCCCGGCGGCTTCGGCGAGAGCGAGCCGGGCGCGGTGGGCGGCCGAGGGTTTCTCCTCGCCGCACGGCAGCACGGCGGGCAGCAGGACGAGGGCGGCATCGGCGACGGTGACGAGGTGCCGGGCGAGACGGTCGGGAGCGCGGTCGCGGGCGGCCGCGGTGAGGATGCGGGGGTGGTCGGCGAGCAGGGCCTCGACGTGCGCTGCGTCCGGTACGTGGCCGGGGTCGGCGGCGAAGCCCAGATCGGCGGCGTTACGGGCGACGGCCCGGCTGCGGGCGTGGGCGTACCGCACCCGGAAGAGGGGGTTGCCCTCCCGCTGGACCAGATGATCGACGGTGATCCGGGGCCGGTCGTGGGCTGCGGGCTGGAGCAGGGCCCAGCGGGCGGCGTCACGGCCGAGGGGGAGGGGATCGGTGGGGGCGGGGACGGGCCGTACGGTGACGACGTCGACCGGTGCCGGTGCGTCAGATCCGCCGTGGGCGTCGAGCGGTGCCGGTGCGTCCGGCCCGCCGTAGGCGTCGACGCGCACGCCGAACACCGACTCCCACTCCAGGTCGGGCCGGGCAGTGCAGCTGATGCGGACGAGGGCGCCCTGGGAACGCAGGATGCGGGCGGCGGCGTCCGCCACGACGACGGCACGCACCTCATGAGGACAGTGCAGCCGCACCACCTGCCCGGCGAGGGCGTCGGAGTGCCCGTAGCGCAGGCCTTCCCGCAGGATGCGCTGCACCAGGCCGACGGAGGCGGCGCCGTCGAGGGCGATGTTGAGGAACCCCGGCCCGGTGATCTCGACACCGGTGACGCCGTCCGCCCCGGCGAGATATGGGCGAAGCACCTCGGCAACCACACGCGGCGGCTGCCTGGCGGGGCGGGCGAGCTGCAGGGCGATGTTGGTGGCGTAATCCCCCCACCCCCCCGGCCCCGGCGGCTCCACCACGGCCCGTGCGGGCACGGTCACGCTCAGCTCCCCCTCGTCGACAGCACGACGCACCGCATGCAGCACGGTGCGGGAGAGCTCGACGGGGGTCACGGGACAAGCGTATGGGAGGAGGGGGGTGGGTAGGCGAGCCGGTTTGGGAGAGGGCCCGGGATGTGGACGTACGGCTGCGGGCGGCCGCTGCGGTCGACCGCGACTGGACGGCCTGCCGGGCCGGGGCTCATTCGCCTGCCTGGCTTTGGCTCATCCGCCTGCGAGTCCCCGCGCCCGTTCGCCCGCCAGGCCTCGGCTCATCCGCGTGCCGGATCAGCGCCCCGGTCGGCGCTCCGGGCCGCCGCTCATCCGCCCGCTCGACCGGCACTCTCGGCCTCCGCTGCGCCGAGCAGCCCGCCGACTCCGGAGCCGATCGCACCAGCGCTGCCGTCACTCCCACTGCCACTGCCACTCCCCCTCCGCTCGACCAACCGCCGTACGAGCTGTACGAGTTCGGCGGGCTCGAAGGGTTTGGGGAGGAAGGCGTCGACGTCGAGGCCGGTCTCGACCTCGTACTGCGTACAGGCACTGATGATGGCGAGAGGCAGATCGCGCGTCCGCGGATCCGCACGCAGGCGGGCGGCGGTCCGCAACCCGTCCAACCGCGGCATGACGACATCGAGGGTGACCACATCAGGCTGCACCTGATGAACGACATCCAGACACTCGGCACCATCGGCCGCGGTCACCACCTCGAGGCCCTCCAGCTCGAGATTGACCCTGATCAGCTGCCGGATGACCTTGTTGTCGTCCACAACAAGCACCCGGCCCGACGCGCCTGGCACAACTCGAGAGTAGGTCCGGACCGGCCACCGCGTCCGGGTTTTCCCCACTTCCACCCCCTGCGGGCCAGCCACACCCCTGGTTGACGTCCTGGCCATCCCCCGAAACCAGTTCATGACCACCCCGAAGGAGCTGGTAGTGTTCTATCCGTCGCCGCGAGCAAGAAGCCGCGACCGACACGCCCCCGTAGCTCAGGGGATAGAGCAACGGCCTCCGGAGCCGTGTGCGCAGGTTCGAATCCTGCCGGGGGCACCCTGTATGAGGTGCCCAAAGACCCCGTCACCAGCGGAAACGCTGAGGCCGGGGTCTTCGTATATGTGCAGCCGTATGCCGCCCGAAGCGGCCGTATGTCGGGGTCCGTGGACGAGCTGTGGACGGGATCTTGGAGCGTTGCCGCAGGTGAGAAACGTTCTCCACCGTTCCTGTGTCTCATGAAAGAGCCGCCAGGCAGGAACCTGGCGTGTCAGAGGCGTGCGCTTGGATGAGCAGGTGACCGTTCAAGACGTTGCTCGGCAGCTGCCCGACATAGCCGTCCTCCGTGAGCACTGCCGTTCCATGGCCATCCTGGAGGCGGTCCTGAGCCCTGAGTGGGCAGACCGCTATCACTCCTTCAACCGCCATTGGTCCGACACGGAGTCGATGGCCTCGATGCGGAACGGGTCGGGCGATGAGTACTCGATCGTTTTCTCGGCCGCCGGCGCCTACGTCCGTGGGTTCGATCACGAATCACCTATGAGCCCCTATGCAGAGGACGGGCCATGGCCCGGAGTGCTCGATGACGTTCCCGACGTCTTCCGGCCGTGCGTCGAGGAGCCCGCGTTCTCGGATGAGGACGGGATGCCTCTCATCACTGCTTGTATGTGGCGAGAGACGGGAGACGATGGCTGGAAAACAGGGACGATCGACTTCCCCGACAAGGAAACGGAAGACCCGGACGGCGCCAGGTACCTCTTCCAACTGTTGGTGGACCGCTCGCCGGAAACGTTTCAGCGGTGGGCCGAGGACTACTACGAGATCCCGGTCGACTTGGAGGCCGTTCGTCACGTCTTTTCTTCCCGTCCTCTGACCGAAGGAGTAGTCAGCGCATTGAACTCAGAGATCACCCTGGCCGACCTCGCGGAGGACATCGCGGAGATCGGCTATCCCCTGAGCTGAGAAATTCAGCAACGACGAAACCCCTGGACGCGATGCCAGGGGCCTCGGATGCGGGCAGGAGTGTCACTCGTACTCGCAGAGTAGGTCCTCGATGCGCCGGTTGGCGACCTCTTGCCGCCCGTCGAGACACTTCGCGTAGCGGGTCAGCAGGACCTCAACGCTGTTGCTTGCGCGCTCGGCCACCTCGGTCGGATCGACGCCCGCGTTCAGCCACGTCGAGAGCGCCGAGTGCCGAAGGTCGTACGGGCGCTTCGCGAGCGGCGTACCCCCGCAACCCAGCTGCGTGCTCTGCGACTTCGAGTGTCAGACCGACGGGGGGACAGCGGCTCAGGCGGAGCGGCACATGAGCCGTCCACGCCGTCCGACGGCACCGGCGGCACAAGCGGGAACGGTGGCCTCTTCGGCGGCACCGGATGACCCACCAGGCCCTCCGCGGGCTGATCGTGTGCCTTGGGCGAGCGCTCAGGCGCCGAGGCTCTGGATGGTCTCCTTCACCAGACGGTTGCCCTTGGGCTCGTACCACGAGGTGTACGACGACAGCTTGGCAACCGCCGCGCCCAGCCACTCGGGATCGCCGAGCCGGTCCAGCGCCTTCGCCTCGGTGAGCTGGTCGAACAGCGCCTTCAGCACAATGACGTGGCCGCCCGTGTAACGGCGCTCGTGATGCGTGTACCGCACCGACCACAGCTCGTACGGATGGCGCAGGATGCCCTGCAGGGAGCAGCCGTCGCGGCCCATGTCGGCACCGGGCGCGAAGGCCCCGACGAAGCCTCCGAAGGGGGTGACATGCCACCTCCGGTAAGCGGCTCGCACCTTCAGCTCCACGAACTGGGACCACTCCATGGCGAGCAGGGGTGCCGCCTCCCCGCGCCGGCGGTGCTCCAGGCCCTCGGGCGTGAGCACGATGGACAGGCCGTCCTTCCGCGTCGGGTCCCCGATCACCCACCGGTCCCCGATCAGCTCCAGCGGCCCCAGGTGCTGCGCCATGGCCTCTCCCTCTGTCCTGCCGTCTGTCCGACCGGGAACATAACCGACGCCTGGAGACCTCCCACCGGCGGTGCGTCCTCGGTCGTGGCCCCGCCCGACGCCGACCGGGCAGGGCCGATGGAGGGCCGGTTGCCTGTGCCGGCGGCGGGGCGTCACCCGTGCCCGTGCTCCGCCGAGCCGCTGTCCTCGGTGTGCTCGTCCTCCTCGGCGGGGGTGTCGCCGCCGAGGCCCGCCTGGACGGTGAAGCTCGCGGTGCGCACCTTGCCGTCGTGCTTGAAGTCGAGGAAGAGGCGGTAGGCGTGGGCGCTGGGCGCGGTGGCGGTGAAGGAGACGGTCGGCCCGGGCTTCGTCCTGGCGTCACCGGCTTCGCTGTTGGGGTGGACGTGCAGGTAGGCCAGGTCTCCGGCGCGCAGCGCCACCAGGTGCCCGTACGCGCCGAGGTAGGGCTGCAGGTCGGTCACCGGCTTGCCGTCCTTGCGAACCTCGAAGGTCAGGTCCCGGGCGGAGCCGGTGTTGAGGTCCCCGTGCAGGGTGACCGTGTAGCCGTCGGCCCTGCTGGTGCTCACCTGCTGGGGCAGCGCTTGCGGCTCGTAGTGCCCTGCGACCGCCAGGTCCGTGCCCAGGGTGAGGCTTTCGCCGTCCTCGGCGGCCGGGGCGAAGTCCGCGAAGAGGCGGTAGTCGCCGGCCGTCGGCAGGTTCACGGGCAGGCGCCACGTGCCGTCGGCGGTGCGCGTGGGGTGCAGGTGGCGGTAGACGGTCAGATCGCGGGAGGCCAGGATCAGGTGGAGCTCCTTCTCCTGCTCCACCTCGTAGTCGGTGACCGGCCGCCCCTGCGCGTCGAGGATGGCGAACCGGATCTCGGCGCTGCGCCCGCGCTCGATCCGCGGGGTCTTCAGGTCGATCGAGTAGCCGTGGGACGAAACCTGCAGCCCCCCGGGGACTTCTGCGGCATTGTCCGCGCCGCCGGCCTCCGCCACCTCGACCTCACGGCTCGTTGGCGCACCCGGCTTGGTATCCGCGTCGTCGGACCCGGCGAGGCTGCCCACTCCGTACGCCGCGCCCCACACGACGGCGAGTGCCGCGGCGAAGCCAGTGATCTTCGGCCAGGTGTTCATAAGAGTCTCCCGGGAAGGGCCACCAGAGGGGACGTCACCCGAGGGAGCATATACCCCTGCGGGGTATAGGCCAACCGAGTTGGATATACACCCCCGGGGTATATGAATCCCCGGGCGCCGACCGGCCAGGACACGCGAGCGCCGGGAAGTGGGCCGGACCACGCCTCCCGACCCCCGCCATTGGCCTGCATGCACCTCGAAGGCACCCCCGGCCAACACCTCGACGCCTGCACAACCGAACCCGGCACGCCCGACCACGACGCCATGCTCGCTACGCCGACGACGGAACCCGCCCCGCCCCCCTGGAGCCCGAGCGGCGCATGTTCCACTGCACGAGCGGCTGCAGGGCGTCCAGCAGCGCCCGGCCGTCCGGGGCCAGCTGGTAGCGGATCTGTACGGGCGTGGTGGGGATGACGGTGCGCTCGATGAGGCCCGCGGCCTCGAGTTCCTTCAGGCGCTGGGAGAGCAGTCGGTCGGAGATGCCGTCGATCATGGCCCGGTACTCGCCGAAGCGCCGGGCCCCCTGGTGGGCGGCCTGCAGTACCGAACCTGTCCAGCGGCGTCCGATCAGTTCGAGGGTGCCCTCGAAGCGCGGGCAGGTGTCGTCATGAATGGAGTCCACTTACAAAAGATTAGCACCTTACCCTTTGTTTTGCCGGTGGCACGGTTCGGCGCACCGTGGACGCATGACCGACTACGGACGCCCGCTCTCCTTCGGAGTGAGCCTCGACCCCTCCGCCGGGGCATGGGCCCAGACCCGGCGCCTCGCGCGCAGGGCGGAGGACTCGGGCCTCGACCACCTCGCCGTTCAGGATCACCCGTACCAGCCCGGCCACCTCGACACCTGGACCCTGATCACCCATCTGTCCGCGGCCACCGACCGCATCTCCTTCCTCACCGATGTCGCCGACCTGCAGCTGCGGCCGCCGGTGATGCTCGCCAAGGCCGCCGCGTCGCTGAGCGTGCTCACCGGCGGACGGATACAGCTCGGTGTCGGCGGGGGCGGCATCCCCGACGCCATCGCCTCGATGGGCGGACCGGCGCGACGCGGCCGGGACATGGTGGCGTTCGCCGAGGAGTCCCTGGGGCTGCTGCGCACGGCCCTGGCCGGGGACGTCGTACGACTGCACAGCCCGTACCACTCCGTCGACGGTTACCGTGCCGGACCGGTGCCCCCGAAGCCCGTCGAGCTCTGGCTCGGCGCCCAGAAGCCCCGGATGCTCGCCGTCACCGGCCGGCTGGCCGACGGCTGGATCTCTCCGCTGAACATCTACGTCCCGCCGCAGGAGGTGCCCTCGCGGCAGCAGATCATCGACGAGGCGGCCGCCGACGCGGGCCGCGACCCGCGGACGCTGCGGCGCGTCTACAACGTGATCGGCGTGATCGGCGACCACGGGGACGGACCCGGGCTCGTCGGCGATGTGCGGCGGTGGGTGGACACCCTCACCGAGTGGGCCGTGGACCTCGGCTTCGACACCTTCGTCTTCTGGCCCGCCACCGACCCCGAGCGGCAGCTCGCACGCTTCGCCGGCGAGGTCGTGCCCGCGGTGCGTGAGCGCGTCGACGCCGTCCGGAGCGGGCGATGAACCGCGCCTTTTCCGCCGTGCCGGCCGAGCTCGCGGGCAAGGTGGTCAGGCCCGACGATCGGCGCTACCGGCTGCTCCGCTCCACCTACACCACCGTCGGCAACCCGGCCGCCGTCGTCCTGCCCGAGTCCGCGAGCGACGTCGCGGCGGCGCTGCGGCTCGCGCGGGAGACGGGGCTTCGGGTGGCCGTCCGCAGCGGCGGCCATGGCCTGTCCGGCAGGGGCACCAACGACGGCGGGCTCGTCATCGACCTGAGCGCGCTGCACCGGGTCGATGTCATCGACCGCGGCTCCCGGCTGGTCCGCGTCGAGGCAGGTGCGCGCTGGGCCCAGGTCGCCCGGGCGCTCGCCCCGCACGGGCTCGCCATCAGCTCCGGCGACCACGGCAACGTCGGCGTCGGCGGCATCGCCACCGGGGGCGGCGTCGGCTGGCTGGTACGGCAGTACGGGCTCACCATCGACCACATCCGTGCCGTCGAGGTCGTCCTGCCCGACGGAACGGCCGTGCGCGCCGATGCCGAGGCCGAGCCCGACCTGCTGTGGGTGATGCGCGGGGCCGGCGCGGGAGCCGGGATCGCGGTGGCCTTCGAGATCGAGGCCATGGAGCTGCGTGACGTCGGCTACGCACAGCTGGTCGCCGCGGTGGACCCGGCCGGTCAGACGCTGCGCCGCCTGGCCGACGTCATGGCGCGGGCGCCGCGCGAGCTGTCGACGGCGGTGATGCTGTCCTCGCGGGGCGCCACCGCCGCCGCGTTCATCACCGCGGTCGTGGCCTCGGACAGTCCGTCCGTCATTCGGGATGCGGTCGAACCGCTCCTCGGCATCGGGGACGTGATGGTCCAGCAGGCCCACGTCGTCCCCTACCCGGAGCTGGTCCCACCGCTCCATCTGCACGCCAACACCGGGCAGATGCCGTCCAGCACGACCAACGGACTGCTCACGGACATGACCTCGGACACCGCCCGCGCGCTGATCACGGCGTCGGCCGCCCCCGACCCGGTCCTGATCCAGCTGCGTTCACTCGGCGGCGCCACCCACGACCCGGCCCCCTCGGACACGGCGTTCGCGCACCGCCACCAGAACACCCTCGTCGTCGCCTCGGCGTTCCCGCCGGACGACCGCGCCACGCTGGCCGCCGCCTGGACCCCGCTCGCCCCGCACACCGACGGCGCCTACGTGAACTTCGAGAGCGCCCCCGACGAGGCGACGTTCGCCCGCGCCTACCCGGGACCGACCGGTACCCGCGTCACCGACCTGTGGAAGCGCTACGACCCCGACGGTGTCCTGCGTCCCCGGCCGCCGGCCTGACCGCGGCCCCATCGACCACCTCACCGACCACGAGCCCCGCGGCACCCGCCGCGGACGCCCGCCCTTCCAAGTCACCTCTTACCGGAGATACTCCATGGCCACGTTGCTGCACATCGACTCGTCCGTGTTCCCCGCGTCCGCCTCCGCGTCCCGGGCCGTCACGGAGACCTTCCGCAAGGCCTGGGAGGA